>NZ_JBEXNM010000002.1:0-331705 GCF_040611095.1 Streptomyces sp. NPDC003077
GCCGGATCTCCGGCTGGCGCGCTGTCTCCGGATAGCCGAGATGCCGGCGCGACACCTGGTGCTCGTGCCACACAACCACATAGTCATCATCCTCGGGATTCCGAAGCCACCGCTGAGGCAGTCGGCGAAGGCGTCGGGATTCCGGCCGAAGTAACCCCCAGGACCGTTGATCGCTTCGCCGATGACTCGCCGGGAGTCTTCCGGCGTTTTGATGTGCCTGCCGTCCGGCACATATGCCGGTGTCACGGAGCGGAGGTTATGCATGCTGCTCCACACTGGTCACTCCGATTCCGGCTGCCTGCTCTCGGCCCGGAAAAGCGCGTTCTCGTCATCGACGCTTACGGCGCAGCCGGGCGTGTGCGCGGCGCGAGTCGGCTTACCGCTTATTCGGCTTACCGCTTATGACGCCGCTTGCGCGCGCCGCCGGTACGGCGCGACCGGCCGGAGGAGGTGCCGGGCGACGGCGCATCGTCGGCGGGCTCGGGAGAAGCCGGGCCGGTCGGTGTGAAGTCCCCCTCGATGACGCCTTCCGCCGTGTCGAGAGTGGGGGCGGTGAAGCGCAGGCCGTCGGCGGGGGCGCGGCGTTCGAGGCCGCCGTCGGCCGGTTGCGCGGCGTCGAGGTGGAAGACGAAGCCGACGGACTCCTCCTTGATGGCGTCCGTCATCGCGCGGTACATGTCGTAGCCCTCGCGTTCGTACTCGATGATCGGTTCCCGGCCGAGGGTGAAGCGCAGCCCGATCCCGTCCCGCAGGTAGTCCATTTCGTAAAGGTGTTCGCGCCATTTGCGGTCGAGAACGGAGAGGACGACCAGGCGTTCCAGGTCGCGCAGGGGCTCGGCGCCGAGTTCCGCCTCGCGTTCGGCGTACCGGGCGTGGATGTCCGCCGTCACCGCCTCGACGAGGTCGTCCGGGGTGAGGTTCGCGCGCTCGCCCGCCTCCTCCTCCAGTTCGGCGATGGTGACGCCGACGGGGTAGAGCTGGCGCAGGGCGCTCCACAGCCGTTCCAGGTTCCATTCCTCGGGGAAGCCCGTGCTCGTCTCCTGCTCGATGTAGGCGCGGACGGTGTCGTCCATGAAGTGCCCGATCTGCTCCTTCAGGTCCTCGCCGGCCAGCACCCGGCGGCGTTCGGCGTAGATGCGCGTGCGCTGGCGGTTGAGGACTTCGTCGAACTTCAGGACGTCCTTACGGGACTCGAAGTGCTGCTGTTCCAGTTGGGACTGGGCAGAAGCGATCGCCCGGGTGACCATTTTGTTCTGGATCGGTACGTCGTCGGGCACGTTCGTCATCGCCATCACGCGCTCGACCACGTTGGCGCGGAACAGCCGCATCAGGTCGTCCTGGAGGCAGAGGTAGAAGCGGGAGGCGCCCGGGTCGCCCTGGCGGCCCGCCCGGCCGCGCAACTGGTTGTCGATGCGCCGCGCCTCGTGCCGTTCGGTGCCGAGCACGTAGAGGCCGCCGAGCTCCGTGACCTCGGCGTGTTCGGCCGCCGTCGCCTTCCCGAACCGGTCGAGCAGCGCCTGGCGTTCCTGCGCGCTCGTGTCCTCGGTGAGCTGGGCGCGCGCCATCTCCTCCGGGTTGCCGCCGAGCATGATGTCGGTGCCGCGGCCCGCCATGTTCGTGGCCACGGTGACCGCTCCCCTGCGGCCGGCCTGGGCGACGATCTGGGCCTCGCGCGAGTGGTTCTTGGCGTTGAGCACTTCGTGGCGGATGCCTTTGCGCGCGAGCAGGTCGGAGAGCAACTCCGACTTCACGACGGAGGTGGTGCCGACGAGCACCGGTTGCCCCACCGCGTGCCGTTCCTCGATGTCCGCCACGATCGCGGCGTACTTCGCCGCCTCGGTGCGGTAGACCCGGTCGGGATCGTCGCGGCGGATCATCGGCCGGTGCGTCGGGATGGGGACGACGTGCAGTTTGTAGATCTGGTGGAACTCGGCCGCCTCGGTCATCGCCGTGCCGGTCATGCCGCCGAGCTTCTCGTAGAGGCGGAAGAAGTTCTGCAGGGTGATGGTGGCCAGGGTCTGGTTCTCGTCCTTGACCGCCACGCCTTCCTTGGCCTCGATCGCCTGGTGCAGGCCCTCGTTGTAGCGGCGCCCGTCGAGGATGCGGCCGGTGTGCTCGTCCACGATGAGCACTTTGTCGTCGATGACGACGTAATCGCGGTCCTTTTTGAAGTGTTCCTTGGCCTTGAGTGCGTTGTTGAGGTGCCCGATCAGCGGAGTGTGATCAGACTCGTACAGGCTCTCTATTCCGAGCTGGTCCTGAAGGTATTCCACCCCCCGGTCCAGGATCGCGACCGTGCGCTTCTTCGGGTCGTACTCGTAGTCGTGCGTGGCGCGCAGCGCGGCGAGCCGGTCCTTGTCGGACGGCTTGGCGAAGTGCTCCTCCTGCACGCTGACGCCCCTCATCCGCTCGACCAGCTTGGCGAACGCGCCGTACCAGTTGGTGGGCTGCTCGGCCGGACCGGAGATGATCAGCGGGGTACGCGCCTCGTCGATGAGGATCGAGTCGGCCTCGTCGACGATCGCGAAGTGGTGCCCGCGCTGCACCAGTTCGTCCTGCGACCAGGCCATGTTGTCGCGCAGGTAGTCGAAACCGAACTCGGTGTTGGTCCCGTACGTGATGTCGCAGGCGTACTGCGCGCGGCGCTCGGCCGGGGTGGACCGCCCCGTGATGACGCCCACGCTCAGCCCCATGAAGCGGTAGACCCGGCCCATCCACGCGGCGTCGCGCTCGGCCAGATAGTCGTTGACCGTGACGAGGTGGACTCCCTTGCCGGTCAGCGCGTTCAGGTACAGGGGCAGGGTGGCGGCCAGGGTCTTGCCCTCGCCCGTCTGCATTTCGGCGACGTTGCCGAGGTGGAGCGCGGCGCCGCCCATGACCTGGACGTCGAAATGGCGCATGCCCAGAGCGCGCCGCGCCGCCTCCCGCATCGCGGCGAACGCCTCGGGCAGCAGATCGTCCAGGCTCTCCCCGGCGGCGTACCGCTCCTTGAACTCCGGGGTGAGGGCCCGCAACTCCTCGTCACCCAGTTCCCGGAAATCCTCCTCCAGGAAATTGACCTGTGCGGCCAGCCGCTTCAGCCTGGCCAGCATCCTGCCTTCTCCGGCCCGCATGATCCGGCCGGTGATGTTGTCGAAACCGATACCGGGCACTGGGATTCCCCCATATTCATACGGCATTCGTACTGCATTCATGCGGCGTATTCACACGGCGTCCGTGAGCATCCGTATCCAGCGATTGGCTCGCTGGAGAATCCGCACGCCCTGCTGATTCGCTGTGATCACCTCACGCAGCACGGGATCCCGCACCACCGCGAGCGCCTGCCCGAAGAGCTGCCCGATGACCGGCCGCTCCCCCGGACGCCCCGCATCCAGCAGCGCGTCGACATCCCGGACGTCGAACCTGCGGACGCGCGGGGTGTCGAACGAGGGGAGCACCGGCCTCGGCACCTCGTCGACCACCGCCAGCGCGCAGTCGTTCAGCAGGACCGCGAGCGCGTCCCGGTGCGCGTCGAAGGCGCGCGGGTCGGCCTCGCGCAGTTCCTCCGCGAGCGGCCACACCTCATTGCGCACGGTCTGTAATGCCGGTGCGAGCTGTGTCGCTTTCAGCTGGCGCTCGGCGTTCTCGCGGGCGCGCTTGAGCAGTGCGGAAATTCGCCGGGTGTTTTCTTTGGTGAGGGTCTGGTGGGTGTTGTTGCTGGGGTTGTAGCCGGTGTTGTCGCTGGTGTTCCGGCTGGTGGGCTGGCTTGTGGTCTGGCTTGTGTTTTCGCTGGTGTCCTGGTGCGCGTTGTCGTTGATTTCACGGTGCGCGTGATCGCTGATTTGACGGTCCGCGTTGTCATTGATGTTCTGGCGCATGTTCGTCCCCGTTCGCCATCGTGTTCATTGTTGACGGACGATTTACGGGCGGCAAGCAGCGGGAGGGCGGTAGGGGCAGGGGTGCGGTTCTGGGGGAAAAGGCAACGAGGGGGGGCAGGGTTGCGGCTTCGTTCGCGGGGCTTGTTCGTCGGAGCTTGTTCGTCAGCGCTTGTTCGTCGGGGCTCCTTCGCCGGGATTCCTTCGCCGGGGCTTTGTCGTCCCCGATCTTTTTCCGTCGAAGTCGTACCCGGTGCCGTGTTGAATGAGCGCATGATTCCAACCCCTGTCACACGACTTCGTCAGGCCGTCTCCCGTACCCAGGAGGCCACCCGCGACCGGACCGCCACGGGGCGGCGCGCGGAGGACGCCGACGATCTGATGGGCACCTTCGCCACGGACGGGGCGCTCGGCTTCGACCCGTTCCCCTTTCTCCGCGCGCTGCACGAGGCCGGTTGCCATGCGGTGGTCGTCGGTCAGGTGGCCGGGATCATGCACGGCTCCACGGAACTGACCGGCGACCTGGACCTCCTGTGGGACGGCACCCCCGCACAGGCCCGAGCCCTGCGCGACGCCCTCGTCCGCGCCGGGTGCGCCGAACCGCCCGCCCTCGACCGCGCCCAGGTCGCGTACCGCGTGACCGGCGCCGACGGAGACCTGTGCACGCCCGCCCTGCCCTGGGGCGGCCTCGACGTCTCGGCCTGCCTGACGCGGGCCGTGCACGCGCACGATCCTTCCGGCTTCACGATCCGTTACGTGGCCCTCGACGACCTCGTCCGTATGCGGCGCGCCATCGGACGCCCGAAGGACCACCGCCGCGCGGACGAACTGGAGCGGCTGCGTCGCTGACGGGCGCGGCGCGTGGGTGGTGGCCGGTCTGCCGATCTGCCGATCTGCCGGTCTGTCTGTCCTCCGGTCTACCTGCCTGCCGGGCGCGCCTCCGTCCGCCTTCCATGAATTGACGCTTCGTCAGGCAGGACCTAGGACTCCCGCCAGACCGTCATGTCCGCCGTCAGGGAGGCGAGCTTCGGCAGCGCGGTCGACTTGACCTGGACCACGAGCAGCGCGATGTCCCCGGAAGGGTGCTTGACGCAGATCTCGCTGCCGGCCGCCACTGCGGCCAGCGGGAGGTTGTGACTTCTGGCACCGGTGAGCATGAGGCGGCAGTCGTCGAGGGAGGCCCCCGGTTTATCGCTGTACAGCGTGACGAACACGCTGGTGTCGCTCTCCAGCTCGCAGCCGGCCATCTTGCAGCCGAAGCGGATGTCCCCCTTGCGGTCCTTGCGGTTGACCGGTTCCTTGATGCTCACCGAATTCGTGTCGTCCAGCATCAGGAGGGTGTACGGGGTGGCTTGCGGCTTCTTGGGCGCGGACGAGGTGGGTTCCGAGGACATCTCCGGCGCCAGGTCGCCGTCCTCCGACGTCGGCACGGACGCGGCGGACGGCCCCGACGCCCCCGGTGCCGCCGACTTGGACGCCGCCGCCCCGGGCGTCGATGACGCGCTCGCCCGCCGGTCGCGTATCCCGTCCACCATGTCGCTGACCGTCCACACCAAGCCGCCCAGCAGCAACGCCCCCGCCGTCACCGCCGCGCCCGTGATCAGCGCGATACGCCGCCGACGCGCCCGCCGCTCGTCCGGCCCCGCCGCCTGCGCTCGTGCGACCAGCGGCAGCGTGTGCACCTGTGTGGGGACGGGGACGGGCGCCGGGACGATCACTTCCGGACCCATGAACTCGCGCCAGACGGCCGGTCCCCCGCCCGCGTCGGCGTCCGGGCCCAGCCGCTGCCGGCACCATTCGATGATCTCCGCCGGGGTGGCCCGCTCCTCCGGGGCGGCGGCCAGGCACCGGGCGATCAGCGGACGGAGTTGCGTGGGCAAACGGGACAGGTCGGGTTCGTCGTGCACGATCCGGTACAGCACGCTGACCGAGGGCCCGTCCCCGTACAACGGCTCGCCCAGCGCCGCGAACGCCGCCGTCTGACCCAGCGCGAAGACGTCGGTGGCCGCGGTGACCTCGCCCGCGGTCGCCTGCTCGGGAGCCATGTACTGAGGGGTGCCGACGGCCGCGCCCGTGACCGTGTGCGAGGTGGTGTCCGAGGCCAGCGAGATGCCGAAGTCGATCACTCGCGGCCCGTCGGCGGCCAGCAGTACGTTGGACGGCTTCAGGTCCCGGTGCACGATGCCCGCCCCGTGGATGGCCTGCAGCGCCTCGGCCACCCCCGCCACCAGCCACAGCACCGCGGGCACCGGCAGGGGCCCGCGCCGGGCGACGGCCTGCGTCAGGGAGGGGCCGGGCACGTACAGGGTGGCCAGCCAGGGCGGCACGCCGTCCGCGTCGGCGTCGATCAGCTCGGCGGTGTACGCACCCCGGACCCGCCGGGCCGCCTCCACCTCCCGGCGGAACCGGCGCCGGAAGTCGGGGTCGTCGGCCAGCTCGG
This sequence comes from Streptomyces sp. NPDC003077, assembly GCF_040611095.1. Lineage (NCBI taxonomy): Bacteria > Bacillati > Actinomycetota > Actinomycetes > Kitasatosporales > Streptomycetaceae > Streptomyces > Streptomyces sp. NPDC003077. Next base: position 6,295 of record NZ_JBEXNM010000002.1, read on the forward strand.
GCCGCACCACCTTGATCGCCACCGGTCGGCCGCCCTGCGTGTGCGACAGGTAGACCCGGCCCATGCCCCCCGCGCCGAGCCGGGCGGCGAGCCGGTAGCCGGCCACCTGGGGCGGGTCGTCCGCCCGCAGTGGCTGGAACACCTGGGACGCGTTGTTCATCGGGCCTCTTCCTGATGCTTACCTGATCAACATATGGTCGATCATTGGGAGAAGCCTATGCGGACCGGTATCAAAGGCCGATGTGGGCATGCGTCGGCGGCGAGCGGGGGGAACCGCGCGAGGACTGGCCGCCCTCTGGGGCGGGACTGGTCACCCTCTGGTGACGGGACTCGCCACCCTCTGGTGACGGGACTGACCGCCCCCTGGTGACAGGACTCGCCACCCTCTGGTGACGGTATCTACGGCGTGCCCGGCGGGTGCGCGAGCCGCAGGCGTGGAGGCGGCGGCAGCGGTGCGGGCGCTTCCGCCTCCGGTACGGCGGGGGTGGCTGGGGCGGTGCGGAATGCATCGATCATGTAGGCGGCGAAGCGGCGGGAGGCCGCGAGCCGGTCGGCGCGCGTCGCGCCCTGGAGGCCCTGGTGGGCCATGAGCATCAGGACCAGGTCGTCGACGACGAAGCCTGGGCGCAGTCGGCCGGTCTTCTGGGCGCGGCGGGCCAGTTCGGCGACCGCGCGCAGCGTCCGCTCCCGGTCGGCGGCGAAGTCCATGGTTTCGGGGAAGGCCGTCATAAAGGCGTCGGCGAACCCCCGGCTGTGGGCGTGGAGCTCGCAGATCCGCTCGATCAGGCTCCGGAGCCCCTGCCATGGGTCCGGGTCCGCGAGGGCGTCGCGGACGATGGCCTGGCAGGCCCGCCGCTGCTCGGCGAAGGTTTCCACGATCAGGGCCCGCTTGGTCGGGAAGTGCCGGTAGAGCGTGGCGGGGCCGACGCCCGCGTGCCGGGCGACTTCTCGCATGGGCGCGCTCAGGCCCTCTTCGCCGAACACCGCGCCGGCCGCGTTCAGGATGCGGTCCCGGTTGTCGCGGGCGTCCGAGCGTACGGAGTGAGGCAATTGGTCGGTCATCGTCTCTCACCTTAGCCAAACGGACGGGTGCGTCCGTTACGGTCCGATGACGGTGACGCCGCCGCCGGGTCCCCCGTCTTGTCAGGTCCCGTCTCGTCAGGGCCCCCGTCCGGTCCGTGACGGTTCGATATTCCGCCTGCGGCCGTCGCAGCCGCGTCCCCGTCCACCGCACCGCACCGCACCGCACCGCACCAAGGAGCCAAGATGAAAGCCGTCGTGATCAGGAAGTTCGGAGACCCCGAGGGTCTGGAGGTCGTCGACGTGCCCGTACCCGTCCCCGCCCCGGGGCAGGTGCGGATCGCCACGGAGGCCATAGGGGTGGGCGGCGTGGACGCCGTGATACGCCGGGGGACGCTCGCCGCGCACGGCTTCCGGGAGGGCCACCTCCTCGGCAGCGAGGTAGCGGGACGCGTCACCGCCGTGGGGGAGGGCGTGGACGCCTCGTGGACGGGGCGTCGGGTGTGGGCGTTCACCGGCCTGTCCGGTGGGTACGCCGAGCAGGCCGTCGCCTCGATCGAGAGCGTCCTCCCGCTGCCCGACGGGCTGACGGGCGCCGACGCGGTGACCCTCGGCAGCTCCGGCGTGGTCGCCCACTTCGCCTTGGAGCGCGCCCGTTTCGCACCCGGCGAGGCGGTGCTCGTACGCGGCGCGGCGGGCAGCATCGGGGTCACGGCGGTCCAGCTCGCGGCCAGAGGCGGCGCGGGCGCGGTGGCGGTCACCACGTCATCGCGGGAGCGTGGCGCCCGCCTGCGGGACCTGGGCGCGACCCATGTCCTGGGCCGTTCCGGAGAAGGCGGCGGCCCGGACGCGCCGACGGGCTTCGACGTGGTGATCGACATCGTGGGGGGTCCCGAGCTGCCCCTCTTCCTGGACCGGCTGAACCCCAACGGGCGGTTCGTGGCCGTCGGAATCGTCGGCGGGCAGCCACCGGCGGACTTCGGCACGCGGCTGCTGGACGCCTTCCGCAAGTCGCTGTCGTTCGCCACCTTCAGCGCCGACACCGTGCCCGAGCCCGACCGGCAGGCCGTCCGCTCGTCCCAGTTCGCCGATGCCGCACACGGGGACCTGCGGACGGTGGTGCACAGCGTGCTGCCGCTGGACCAGGCGGCGACGGCCCACCGGATGATGGACGCGGGCGAGGTGTTCGGCAGGGTGGTGCTGATCCCGTGAGGCGGGCAGCCGACGCCTGACCGCAACCGACCCCCTGAGCCGGACAGCCGACGCCTGACCTGGGCCGAGCAACCGGCCTCCCGAGCCGGGCCAGCCGGCCCCGAGCCGATCGGGAACGGCCCCCGAACGGCCCTGAGCCATCGGAACCGCCGGACCCGCTCGGCCGTGGCCGACGGCCGCCACCGCCCGCCCCCCGCCGTCAGCACCGCCGACGGCCGGAGACGCACGCGGCCCGCCCGGCCACGCCCCCGTTACGCCACAGTCGCGGAACGGCCGTGTCCGCGCCGACCGTGCGAAGCCTCGTCGCCGGGACGTATCCGCGTGAGCCGGTCCTCGCCCGCCGGTCCTGAGCCGGACTTGTCCAGGACGAAGGCGGTACCGGCCCGGGTCACCTGCACGTGGTTGGGCAACGCGCCGGTGGCCACGTTCCTCACCACGGCGCCCGACCGCGCATCGACGACCGACACGTTCCCCGCCAGGCGATTGACGACCAGCACGCGGCCCGAACGCGGTTCGACGGCAAGCGACTTGGCGCCCTCGCCCGTGGGCACGGTCTTGGTGACGGCGCCCTTGCGCAGGTCGACGATCGACACGCTGCCCGTGCTCTGGTTGGCGGTGTAGGCGGTGCGGCCGTCGGCGGAGAGCGCGATCGAGAGCGGCCCTTCGCCGGTGGGGATCAGGCGCGGGGTGCGGGAGCCAGGGGTGACCTCGATGATCCGGTTGTGGGTGAAGTCGGCGGCGTAGACCTTGCCGGTCCGCTCGTTCACCGCCAGCCCCGTCGGGCCGCTCCCCTCAACGGTGACGCGCTCGACCTCCTCGTAGGTGCGGCTGTCGTACGCGACGACGGCGCCGTCACCGAAGGCGGTGGTCCACACCCGGTCGCGCTTCTCGTCCACGACGATCTCGCGGGCGTGCCGCACGTTGGGGCGGGTCGCGAGGTGCGCACCGGTCTTCTGGCTGTAGACGGCGATGGAGTCGTTGCGGGTGTTGGTGACCCAGACGGTGTTGTGCTCGTCGTCGACGTCGATGCCGTAGACGGCCTCGATGGCGCCGGTGCCGTCGAGGGGCGGCGTGTACGTCGCCTTCACCTTGAGCGTGCGGGGGTCGACCTTCACCAGGCGGGACGCGGTGACCGGGGCCGGGGGCTGGCCCACGGAGGCGGTGGCCCACAGCACGCCGTTCCGCTCGGAGTACGCGGACTGGTAGAGGCCCGGCACGAGCGGCACGGAGGTGACGGGCACGGGGGATGACGCGGTGCCGGTGGGCCGGGTGGTGCCGGTGTGCGGAGTGGTGCCGGTGTGTGGGGTGACGCTGGTGTACGGGGTGTTGGTGTGCATGGTGGTGGTATCCGCAATCTCGGTGCGCACCGTGTCGATGTGCACGGAACCGGCGTGCGCGGTGCCGACGTGCGCGGTCGCGGAACCGGCGGTCGCGGAACCTGCGTGCGCGACCGCGGTGCCGCTCAGCAAGAGGGTGCTGCTTGCCGCGAGCGCCACGGCGCGTGCGGCGACGCGGCGGTTGAGCGAGGACATGGTGTGCTGGTCTCCCTAAAAGGTGCGCCTCTGACGAGGAGCCCGCGGAAGCAGGGCGCGGGTCCGGTCCGGCCGCGTCCTTCCGTCCACGGTCGGTACGACTGCCGAGGCTTCATGGCACGAGCGGGAGTGAGCGCCACATGGCACGCTTCAGCAACACGGGTCCCTTTCATGGCTCCCCACCCCAGGTAAAACTTAGGTAAGCCTAAGGTTATGCTCACTCAGGGAGCAAGCAGGTCACAGCGGCTGCGGCCCGCAGCCCCCCTTCCCTCACCTCGCTCTCATGAGGCTCAGCGCAGGAGCCGTCCAGGGACCGCATCTGCGTGAGCACTGGCTCCTGCGGTGATGACGTTTCCTGCGGTGATGACGTTTTCCGCACGCCATGAGCACTGCCCGTGGGTGCGGATCATGAGCAGAACGTCCCTCAGGGCCGCCATCGGTGGTCGCTCTGCGTAACGCCTGCCGTCTTCGGCCTACCTCCGGTAGGGCAACGAGGTTGTGCGGGTGGTGCGTTGTGAACGAGTTCTCCGTCACCGTGCTGGAGGAGCTCGCCGACTACCCGCTGCCGTTCCCGGCCGCGCGGTGGCGGGTCAACCATTCGGGTGGATGAGCCGGAGCCCGCCGAGCGGACCGCGCTCGGCCAGGGGGTGAAGTACGGCGCGGCCGGGGCTGCACCCCTGCCGGCAGACGAGGACCACAGCGAGGGCAACACCCCGACCGTGCTCGGGGATTCCGCCCACAGCACCGGTGCCCTGCGCGAACAGCTCACCACCGCCCGCACCCAGACCGCCACCGATACCGCCTGGCAGGACGAGTACCGCCGCTGGCGACCCCCGGTCGAACGCGCCATCGCCGGACTCGTCGACCGTGGCCACCGGCGAGTCCGCTACCGAGGCGTAATCGCCGACAACGTAGCGCTCCACCGCCGTGCCGCCACCCTCAACCTTCGCCGGCTGATCAACCTCGGACTCACTCGCACCCACGGCACCTGGACCCTCGCCCCGGCTACGCCCTGACGAAAGGGGGCCGCCCGACCTACGACCGGGCGGCCCCCTCAACAAGGTTCTCAGCAGCCTTTTCGGCTGGCGCGGTGACCGGTGAACAGGAGTGGGTGCAGCCGTCGGGTGTGTGGGCCACGGCGGTGGGGGTGGCCCGGGTGCGGGCGCTGGAGACCGAGCGGGCGGACGCGCTGTTCCGCGACCCACTGGCACAGGCCTTCGCCACCGCCGGCGGCCTGTGGTCCTCCTCGCCGCCGCTGCCCGGTGACGCGGTCGCGCGACGCCGCCGACCGGCCGTCCCGTACTCCATCGTCATCAGGACCTCGGCCGTCTCCACCCAGCGCTGATCCGCCCGCTCCACCACGCTGCGTACGGGACGGTCGGCCGCGGGCCCGGCCGGGCCCGACTTCTTGGACGTCGCCGTCCACCGGCGGATCGTGCTGCCCCCGACGCCGAGCTCGGCGGCCTTGACGGCGTAGCGGTGCGGCAATGGCTTGCCGGGGGCGAAGTCTGCCCGCGGCTCACCAACGAGTGCCGGCGCAGCATCACCGAGCCGGTATCCGGTCAGGACCTCCTGGAGGTGCCGGACCTTCACGGTCAGCTCGTCGTCCTCCTCGTCGGCCAGGCCGCTCAGCAGGGCTGCGGCAGCCATCGCTTCCTCCGGGGTCGGCTCCAGGATCTCGGTGGTGGGATGGGCGAGCGATACGGAGATGTCGACCTGCCGCAGCTTCGGCGGCCCGGCCGACGCCGACTGGCGCAGGAGAATCCGTCGCCCCTCGATCTCCGCGACGGTGAACTGCTCACCGTCGAAACCGATGGGCAGACCTGGCCGCGGCGTCGTCGTCCACTGGTTCGTCCACGCCTCCGCAGAACGCGCTCTCCCGACGGAAATGCTCGATCGATGCTCATGGTCACGCGGAAATGCTCACGAAACCGCGGAACCTAGAAGTCGCGTCACGACCCCCGAACCGGCCGCACGGTTGCGGTGCCGGAAAGCGAAGGACCGGCCTTCCTCAAGGGCGACGGGCTGTTCGAGCCTGACCGTCACCACGCCCTTGTGCAACGGCCGCAACACGTCCGTTTCCCGGGGCAGCGTCACCACGCCCGATACGCCGGCGGCGAGAAGATGGAACTGGAAGCGCTCGCCGGTGCGCACTTCGGTGGCGCCCTGTTCCTCGGACAGCAGCGCGATGTCCGCCTCGAAGCCGATGTGCGCGTGGATCGAACCGGGCGCGGCGAGCACCTGCCCCCGCTCCACCGCGCCCGTCGCCGCGCCGGGGAGCAACAGCCCCACGTTCATGCCCGCGCTCGCTTCGTCGATATGCCGGTGGTCCGCCTCGATGTCCCGAACGGGGACGATCGCGTCACCGCCGAGACCGACGAGCCGCACCTCGTCACCCTTGCGAACCCGGCCGCGTTCGACCCGGCCCGCCACCATGACCACCCGGCCCTGATTCCGGTGGAAGACATCCTCCACGCACATCAGGAACGGCTTCTCCGCCGCGTTCACGGAGTTCTCCTTCATCACCGGCCCCGAACAGGGGGCTCGCCGTCCCGGCCCAGACGGGCCGCCTTGGCCTCGCGCAGTGCGAAGACCTCCTCGCGCCGGTCTGCCATCTGCCGCAGCGCGTCCTTGCGGTCCCGCGTGGACAGCCGGTCGAGATACGTCCGGCCGAAGAGGTGGTCGGTCTCGTGCTGGAGGCAGCGGGCGAAGTACCCCGTTCCTTCGATGGTGAGCGGGTTGCCGTCCTTGTCGAAGCCGTGGACGACGGCGCGATCCGTACGGGGGACGGTCATGGCGGCGCCGGGCACGGACAGGCAGCCCTCGAATTCGTCGATGAGCCGGCGGCTGCCCGGCTCGGGCAGTTCCAGGACCGGGTTGAGGATGTGGCCGACGTGCCGGACCCCGTGGTCGTCCGGGCAGTCGTACACGAACAGCCGCAGATCGACGCCCACTTGGTTGGCGGCCAGCCCGGCGCCGTCGGCCACGTGCATCGTCAGGAACATGTCGTCGATCAACGCCGACAGCTCCGGCGTCCCGAACTCGGTCACCTCTCGGCAGGGACGGCTCAGGACCTCCTCCCCCACCACCGTGATCCTGCGCACCGCGCCCCGTTCCGCCTCCGGCGACAGAGCGGGATACGAGTCGACGGGGCGGCCCTGCACCCGGATCCGCCGGTCCTCGGGACGGGACCGGTCGTGAGAAACGGACATCGGGGTTTCCCTTTCTATGTATGTCTGCAACACGTCTGCACGCTTCTGCGCACGACTGCATGCTTCTGCACGTCTCTGCACACGCCTGCACGTACCTGCACACGCGTGCACATCTCTGCGCACGCCCGTACGCCGCGTGCCACGCCGCGCGCACGCCGCACACCACCACCGCGACCTCGTCCGCGCCCTCGTCCGCGTCCGCGTCCTGACGATTCCGCGCGAGGCCCGCTTGCCAAGCGCTTTGCAAAGTAGCAGACTTTGCAAAGTGACTGAAGACGACCTCACCTCCCAGCCCGGCGGCCAGCCCCGTCACACCGGCGAAGAACTGCGCGAACACGAGGTCCGCACCGCCCTGCTCGATCTGCTGGCCGAAGTCGGCACCGTCACGGCCACCGAAGCCGCCGCCCGGCTGGGCTACAGCTCGGGGCTCTGCTCGTTCCACCTCCGGCAACTCGCGCGCCACGGACACATCGAGGAGGCCCCTCACCACGGGGGACGCGCCCGCCCCTGGCGCCTGCGGCAGCCCGACCCCACCCCCGAGACACCCGCACCCGCGCAGGAACAGTTCGGCGACCTGGCCCGGGGGTTGGAGGACGAGAGCTGGCAGCGCTGGCTCGCCCAACGCGACCAGGCGCCGACCGAGTGGCGCCACGACGAAGCCTTCAGCGCCGTCGCCTACCTGACGCCGGACGAGATGAGCCGGGTCGCGGACACCATCCGACGGGCGCTCGCCCCCTACCGGGACCGCGAGCAGCGCCCGCTGGCCCGGCCCGACGACGCCCGGCCGGTGGCCCTCATCACCCGGCTGTTCCCCCTGCTGCCCTACGCGGGGGACGAATCCGATCACGCGTGAGAGGACGAGGAGGACGATCACACGTAAGAGGACGAGGAGGAAGAGGACGAGGACGAGGACGGCGCGGCGGGGACCGGGGCTGCCGGCCCTTACCGAGCGGTCGGGTTCGCCGCCTCGGCAGTTCTGCCCAGTTGGCCCGGGCCGATCCCGCGCATGCGCTTGAACGCCACGCTGAAGGCGAAGGCGTTGGTGTAGCCGGTAGCCGACCTTGCGGGCGGCGGTGGAGATGGTCATGCCGGGTTGCCGGAGCAGGTCCGCGGCGAGGTCCATGCGCCGGCCCGTCAGGTAGGTCATGGGCGGCGTCCCCACCATGGCGGTGAACCGGCGCGACGCGAGCGACGGACTACAGTTCCCCGGATGAGCAGCCGCGATGACCATGAAGGGCCAGGCGGGAGCCCCGTCCCGACCAATGTGCTGGGCCTGGGGGAGGTGTTCACCGATCCCCTGTGGCGGATCAGCGTCCGCCTGACGCCCGTCGAAGTCGACCTGTTGCGCACCGAGCCGCTGCGGCGCCTGCACTTCGTCGCGCACGGCGGCGCCTCGTCGCTCAGCACCCTGCAGTCGTACTCCCGGCTGGAGCACACCCTCGGGGTCTTCTCCCTGGTCGCGCACTTCCGCCCGGAGGACCAACCGTTGCGGGTCGCGGCTCTGGTGCACGACATCGGTCACCTGCCGCTCAGCCACACCTTCGAAGGCGTCGGCGGCCTCGACCACCACTCCATCGGCCTCCGGCTGCTGCGGGCCGACCCGGTCCGTGCCGTGCTGCGCGAGCACGGGACGAGTGCCGAGGCCGCCGTCGCCGTCCTCGGCGGGCAGCCGCCCTCGGCGCTGACCGGGCGGGCCGGTCTGCTCAACCTCGACCACCTCGATTCGTACGTGCGCAGCGGGCGCGCCGCCGGGCGGCTCGGCACCGATCCGGCCGCCTTGCTGGACCGGCTCGTCCTCAAGGACGGCGCGGTCTCCGCCGATCGCGAGGCGGCGGGGACGCTGATCGGTCTGGTCCGGGCGGAAGCACGGCTGCACACGTCGTGGGACAACGTGGGTCCGGTCTCGGTGGTCCGGCGCCTGGCGCAGCGGCTCCTGGACCATGGGGAGGCGACTCCCGACGAGCTCGCGCGGATGACCGATCCGCAGCTGTGGTCCGCGTTCGACTCCTGCGAGAGCACGCGTGCGGAGAGCGCCCGGCTCCGGTACGAGCCGCACCGCCTGAAGGTCGCGCCCGGCAGCGCGCCGGGGTCCCCCGCCGCGTGGGACTTCTCGCTGCGCAAGATCTACCGGTCCGCCCCGTTGGTGGACGGGCAGCGGCTGGAGGCGTCCGCGCCCGAGCTGGCCGCGGAGTTGGACGCTCTCGGACGGCTGCCCACCACGTATCGCGTCTGGTGGGACTGAGCACCCCAGCGCGTACGGACGACCATCCGCAGCGAGCACGGACGACCATCCGCAGCGAGCACGGGCAACCATCCGCAGCGAGTACGGGCAACCATCCGCCCCCGCCTATGTGACGAACCCCGCTCCGTGCAAATTCGCGCGACACGATCGCGCCGCCTCTGGAACGCTGCACTCTTGGGCCCGTGGTCTAGACCTTCGGCCCGGGTATCACCAACCGCGCTGGAGTGTGGATCGATGGGTTTCACGTTGGAGGGGCCGGTTCTGGAGGGCGCGCTCGTGCGTCTGGAGCCGTTGGAACATCGTCACGCGGCCGACCTGGCCGTGGCGGCCGAGGAGGACCGGAGCTCGTACCGGTTCACGTGGGTGCCGACGGCGGCCGAGGCCGAGGAGTACGTCGACGCGCAACTCGCGCGGGCCGCCGCCGGGAAGATGGCTCCTTACGCGCAGGTGGACCGGGCGACGGGGCGGGCGGTCGGCGCCACCTCCTACTGGGACCCGCGACTGTGGCCCGAAGGCGACCGTCTGCGCGCGATCGAGGTCGGCTTCACCTGGCTCGCGGCGTCCGCCCAGGGCACGGGGGTGAACACCGAGGCCAAGTACCTGCTGTTCCGGCACGCCTTCGAGAACTGGGACGTGGCCCGGCTCGACCTGAAGACCGACGCCCGCAACGGCCGTTCACGGGCCGCGATCGAGGGCGTGGGCGCCCGGTTCGAGGGCGTGCTGCGGAACTGGTCCCAGTCGTGGGCACCGGGCGAGGACGGGCGGCTCCGCGACTCCGCGATCTTCTCGATCACCGCGGCGGAGTGGCCCCACTGCCGGGCCGCGCTCGAAGAGCGAATGGGCCGGGACCTCGAACGGCGTCGGGGGCGGCAACGGGAAGCGGGGCTGCTTGCTCAGGGCTGAGCAAGCAGCGGGGTTGCTTGCTCAGAGCTGGGCAGGAAGCAGGGCTGCTTGCTCAGAGCTGGGCAAGAAGCGGGGTTGCTTGCTCAGAGCTGGGCAAGAAGCGGGGTTGCTTGCTCAGAGCTGGGCAAGAAGCGGGGCTGCTTGCTCGGGGCTGAACGGAAAGCGGGTCTTCTCGCTCGAAACCGAACGGGAACGCCCTCGCCGGTCCCTGGCGCACATGCCACGCTCCGGCAGCCGCCGACCGCCGGAGCCATCACCCACCTCCTCAGTCCCCTTCAGTCCCCTTCAGTCCCTCCTCAGCCCCTCAATCCCCCCTAGCCCTCCCACCCACAGGCGGCGCGCCGATCGAGCCATCCGGTTTGATCCTCGGAAGCGCCTTCTGCGGGGCGGGAAGCAGCGCCTTGTCCGGATCGATGCTGCCGTCCGGTGAGACGCCGTACAGGGCGTTGTAGATGTTGCGGACGGCGGGGGCCGAGGCGCCGGAGCCCGTGCCGCCTTGGGAGATCGTCATGACGACCGCGTAGTCCTTGGTGTAGGTGGCGAACCACGAGGTGGTCTGTTTGCCGTAGACCTCGGCGGTGCTGGTCTTGGCGTGCAGCGGGATCCTGTCCTGGGGCCAGCCCTGGAAGCGCCAGTCGGCGGAGCCGCGGGTGATGACGCCGGCGAGCGCTTCGTCGACGGCGTCGCGGGTGGCCTTCGTCATGGGGAGCCTGCCGTGTGTCCTGGGCTTGATCTCCTGGACCTTGCGGCCGTCGGCGCTGACGATCGCCTTGCCGACGGTGGGGGTGTGCACGGTTCCGCCGTTGGAGATCGCCGCGTAGATCGCGGCCATCTGGAGCGGGGTGACGAGGGTGTCGCCCTGGCCGATGGAGTAGTTGACGGCGTCGCCGGCGCGCAGCAGGTTCCCTTCGTGGCAGTTCTCGTAGGCGACGCGTTCGGCGTATGTGCCGTTCCGTTTCCCGGTCTCGCACCAGGCGTCCTTGTTGGCCTCCCAGTAGCGCTGCTTCCAGGCGCGGTCGGGGACGCGGCCGGCGGCCTCGTCGGGCAGGTCGACGCCGGTCGGCTTGCCCAGGCCGAACTGGTGGGCCGTCTTGTAGAACCAGTCCCGCGGCTTGGCGCGCGGGCGGAGGCCGCCGTCCTTGCGCCACTCCTCGTGGGCGAGCCGGTAGTAGACCGTGTCGCAGGAGACCTCCAGCGCCCGGCCGAGCGAGATGGGGCCGTGCTCCTCCGACTCGAAGTTGGTGAAGGTCCGGTCGCCGATGCTGTACGAGCTGGAGCAGTTGTAGGGGCCTTGGAAGGAGTGGCCCGCGTTGACCGCGGCGGTCGTGGAGACAACCTTGAAGATGGAGCCGGGGGCCGCCAGGCCCTGGACCGCGCGGTTCAGGAGCGGGTGGTGGGACTTCTCGTCGGTGAGCCGGGCGTAGTCCTTGGCGGAGATGCCGCCGACCCAGGCGTTCGGGTCGTACGCGGGGTTGGACGCCATGGCGACGATCCGTCCCGTTTTGGCCTCCAGGACCACGACGGCGCCCGCGTCCGCCTCGTAGTTGCGGCGGGTGTTGCGGTCCCACTGCTTGCGGGCGGCCTTCATCGCCTCGTTCAGCTCGTACTCGGCGACGCGCTGGACCCGGGCGTCGAGGGAGGTGACGAGGTGGGAGCCGGGGCGCGGCGGGTCGCTCGGTGCCCGGCCGATGACGCGGCCGAGGTTGTCGACCTCGTAGCGGGTGACGCCGGCCCGGCCGCGCAGGTACGCGTCGTATTGGCGCTCCAGGCCCGAGCGGCCGACCTGGTCGGAGCGCAGCAGCGGCGCGTCGGTGTCCTTCGCCCGCTGGACCTCGGCGTCGGTGACGGGTGAGAGGTAGCCGAGCACCTGGGCCGTGTTGGCCTTCCCCGGTGCGGGGTAGCGGCGGACGGCGGTGGGTTCGGCGGTGATGCCGGGGAAGTCCTCGGCGCGTTCGCGGATCTGGAGGGCCTGTTCGGTGGTGGCCTCGTCGGTGATGGGGATCGGCTGGTAGGGCGAACCGTTCCAGCAGGGCCGCGGCGTCTTCGCGTCGCACAGGCGGACCTTGGCCCTGATGTCCTCGGGCCGCTTGCCCAGGACCCCGGCCAGCCGGGTGAGGACCGCTCTGCCGTCGTCGGGCATCTTCAGCAGCTCGGTGCGCGAGGCGGTCACCACCAGGCGGGTCTCGTTGTCGGCGAGCGGCATGCCCCGCGCGTCGAGGACGGAGCCGCGCACGGCCGGCTGGACGACCCGCTGCACGTGGTTGCCCGAAGCCTCTCTCGCGTAGGCGTCGCCGTTGCGTATCTGGAGGTCCCACAGCCGGCCGCCGAGCGTGAGGAGCAGCGAGAAGACCAGGATCTGCACGACGATCAGCCGACGCCGGCCCCGGGGGGATTTGCCCGTCTCCGGAATGTTCGACACGCGGACCGAGCCTAAGTGAGGGGCGGATTCCGACGAAGCCGGTATTCGGTCACTTTCGATCACCCTGTACGCGTCAATTGGCCGATGAGTGCCGCCTGCTGACGGGACATCAGGAGCGGCTGACGACCGCGGCTCCGTGCGGCGGCCTCCGCGCGGGGCGGGGCGCCTCGGTGGCCGTCGGCCGCGGGGGCGGCGTCGTCGCACGTGGCGGGCGGCTCGTCCGCGTCGGCGGGAGTGCGGTGCGGACGGTGCTCCGCACCCGTGTCGCGTCCTTCGGAGCCGGGCGCCGGGGCGGGAGAGGGCCGGGCGTCCGGGTCGCCGGATTCCGCCGGACGTAGCGGTCCGTGTGTGCCCGGTGCCGCTACGGGATCAAGCCGCGTGGCCGAATCGGATGGCCTCGGTGGCGACCGGCGGGATGATGGGGCGCCTTGGGCGGCGCCCACGGGGAACACGGCGCGAACGAGGTGCTCCCGGGCCGGGAACACGGCGCAAACGAGGTGTTCTCCGGCCGGGACGACGAGTGGTCCGGCCGACTGACTTGGTGACTCGGCGTACGTGGCGCCGTGCTCGTTCCGGCCAGTTCACCCCGGGGCGATACCGCCAGACCGGACGGTTTCTTTACAGAGGTCTAGCCCAATCGTGGACACGGGTGACCGGTATGTAGCACGTGATCCCAGATGACGGTCCGGTTTCTCAGATACTGGGCTGACGCTGTCTCATCCCTGACCACTTGATGCCCCTTTGAGTGCGACTGCGGCCACTTCCCCGCCCTCATCTCCTGACCCGTTTCTTTCACCCGGGGCCGTGTCCTGAAGGCGACAGGTGTTCGACGACGGAAGCGGAAGGACACCTAACCTGTGGCTCATGACGCATTCCCGCAGCCATGGCGATTTCGCGCCGCCCCGCAGGCGCCGCTCCCGCGGCCGGACGATCGCGGCGACGGTCGCCGCGCTGGCCGTCACGGCAGGGGCCGGCTACTGGGGGTACTCCACCCTGATCGCCGGTGACGGCGCGGACGATCCCCAGGTGGTGAACGCGACGAAGGAACTGCGGAAGTTCCTCGACGCCTGGCAGGCGGGCGACGGCAAGCGGGCCGGTCGGCTGACCGACACCCCCGCCAACGCCGAATCGCTGATCACGTCCGTCATGACGAACCTCAAGCCGTCCAAGACCGAGATCACCACCGGAGACGGGAAGAAGACGGAAGCGGAAGGGGAAGTGGAGGTTCCGTTCACGGTGAAGATGGCGCTCCCGGGAGCGGGGAACTACACCTGGGAGTCGAAGGCGAAGGTCCGCGAGAACGACGACCGGTGGAAGGTCGAGTTCCGTACCGAGATGGTGCACCCCCGGATGGTTCCGGGACAGACCCTGGCCCTGAAGTCGCACGAGCGGGCCGCCATCCTCGACGCCAAGGGCGGGGAGCTCCAGGCGACCTCCCTCATCGGCGTCGTCGACACCGCCACGGGCAAGGGCACGTCCGGTCTCCAGGCCCGTTACGACCGGCAGCTCACGGGCGGCGACGGCGCGGCGAAATCGGTCGTCGTCGTGGACCGCCAGTCGGGCGCGGTCGTCAAGCAGCTCACGGGCGGGGCGGCCAAGGGCAAGCCGGTGCGCACGACCATCAACCCGCGGGTCCAGCAGGCCGCCGCGGACGCCCTGAGCGAGGTGAAGAAGAACGCCGCGATCGTGGCCGTCGATCCCTCGACGGGCAACATCCTGGCCGCCGCCAACAAGCCGGCGGGCCTGAACCGTGCGCTGGAGGGCCGCTACCCGCCCGGCTCGACCTTCAAGGTGGTGACCGCCGCGGCCCTGCTCAAGAAGGGCATGAAGCCCACGGACCCGGCGGAGTGCCCCAAGTTCGCCTACGTCGACGGCCAGCGCTTCGAGAACCAGGACCAGTTCGTCCTGCCCGCCGACTCCACGTTCCGGGACAACTTCGCGCACTCCTGCAACACCTTCTTCGTCAACTCGCGCGGACGGCTGTCCAACACGGACCTCCACGACACGGCGGCGGCGTTCGGCGTCGGCGGCACCTGGGACGTGGGCGCGGTGACGTACGACGGCGACGTCCCGGTCGCGACGAGCGACAACGACAAGGCCGCCTCCACCATCGGACAGGCCAGGGTGCAGGCGTCGCCGCTGGTCATGGCGTCGATAGCGGCCACGGTGAAGGAAGGCACGTTCAAGCAGCCCGTGCTGGTGCCCGAGGCGGTGAAGAAGCGGCACCAGGCCACGGCCCGGCTGGACACCGGCGTCGTCGAGTCGTTGCGGACCATGATGCGCGCGACCGTCACCGAGGGCGCGGGCAAGGCCCTGAGGGGCCTGCCCGGCGCGCCGCACGCCAAGACGGGCACGGCCGAGTTCGGCACCGAGACGCCGCCCCGCACGCACGCCTGGATGATCGGCTACCAGGGCGACCGCAACCTCGCCTGGTCGGTGCTGCTGGAGGACGGCGGTTCGGGCGGCTCCGACGCCGGACCGGTCGCCGCGAAGTTCCTCAGGAACCTGACGAGGTGATGCCCGAACGCTCCTGACGGTGGGGGCCGGCGTCCCGGCCCCCCTGGACCGAGAAGTGGTACGGGGGAGTACCGGTGGCGCGGCCCCCTGATCCGACGGCAGTACGCACTGCCGGTTCATCCGATTTCCGCACGAAGAGTTGTCACCAAGGAACGCACCCATGCCACGTCCGCCCTCCGGGGCGCAGCCGTGGTTCCTTCACTAGGGGGTATCCGCCATGAGCACCTTGAACAACGTGACGATCCGGCTTCTCGGTCCCGTAACCTTCGTGAAAGACGGCGTGCCCGTACCCGTACCGGGGCAGCGGCAGCGGCGCTTCCTCGTCTCCCTCGCCCTGCGCCCCGGACAGGTCATCTCCAAGGAAGCCATCAGCGAGGACTCCTGGGACGGCGAGCCACCCCTGACCGTCTCGGGCCAGCTCCAGACCTCCGCCTGGATGATCCGCACGGCCCTGGAGGAGGCGGGGCTCCCCCGCGACACCCTCGGCTCGCACGACCGGGGATACGAACTCTGTCTCCCACCACGGGCCGTCGATCTCTTCCTGTTCCGCGAAACGGTGCGATGTGCGCGCGACCTGCACGCCTGCGGAGAGCACCGGCAGGCCTCCGACCAGCTCGACGCCGCGCTGGCCCTGTGGAAGGGCCCGGCCTTCGCCGACGTCACCTCCAGCCGCCTGCGGCTCAAGGCCGAGACCCTGGAGGAGGAGCGGACGGCCGCGGTCGAGCTGCGCGCCCGGATCGACCTCGGGCTCGGGCACTACAACGAGGCCATCACCCGGCTGTCGGAACTGGTCGACGCCGGCCCGTTCCGCGAGGACCTCTACGTCAGCCTCATGAAGGCCTATTACGCGGAAGGCCGCCAGGTCGACGCGATCCAGGTCTTCCACCGGGCCAAACGCATCCTGCGCGAGCACATCGGGATCGACCCGGGGGCGCGGATGACGAGGGTGATGCAGGCGATCCTGCGCCAGGACGAGCAGTTCCTGAGGGTGGGGACGCCGGCGTAGGGAGCCGGCGGGAACGCGACAGGACCAACCCTGAACCCTGTGACCAGCCCTGTGACCAGCCCGGGCTGAGAAGCCCGGGTCCGGAAAACCGACGAGCCCCGGCTGAGAAGCCCGGGACCAGAAAACCGACGGGCCCGGCTGAGAACCCCGGGACCAGAAGACCGGCCGGCCTCGTGCCGGCCCGGGCCGGAGCGCCGCCCCCGTGCGCTCCGGCCCTTTCCCTTTTCCCGTGTTTACCGCGCGAATTCCCCACCGAACCCATTTCCCATTTCCCCGGAATTCCACGGAGAGGCCCCCGAGAGAGCCGCAAGAGAAGGCCAAGAGCAGTGCGCGTTAGTATCACAAGGCCGAAATGCGGCGCAAACTCAGGGGAGAGCGCTTTGAACGACTACTCTCGCGAGAACTTCCTGGATCTGAATGCATTCCGCGGATTGGGGGAGGACCCGGCCTACCACCCCCCGGCGCTGACGGACCGGCCGCGGGACTGGCCGCTGGACCGGTGGGCGGAAGCGCCGCGCGATCTGGGGTACTCGGATTTCTCCCGGTACCAGTGGCGGGGGCTGCGCCTGCTCAAGGACCCGGACGCACAGGCCGCGCTGCACGACCTGCTGTATGAATTCCGTCCGCGCACCATCGTCGAATTGGGCGTGTACGGCGGCGGTTCCCTGGTCTGGTTCCGTGATCTGACGCGGCTCATGGGCGTCGACTGCCAGGTCATCGGAATCGACAAGGACACCTCGCGCTGCCGGATTCCCGACTCCGAGATGTCGAACATCGCCGTCCACGAGGCGGACTGCACGGACCTGGGGACGCTGGAGAAGCTGCTCGGCGACGTCGCCCACCCGCTGCTGTTCATCGACGACGCGCACGCCGACACGTTCAACGTCATGCGGTGGGCGGTGGACCACCTGCTGCACGAGGGCGACTACTTCGTCATCGAGGACATGATCCCGTACTGGCACCGGTACAGCCCGAACCTGCTGGAGAAGTACCTGGCGTCGTTCCGGGACGTGCTGACCATGGACATGATGTACGCCAACACCAGCCCGCAGCTGGACCGGGGCGTCTTCCGCCGCACGGCGACGAACGGCTAGCCCGTCGTCATGCCCGACGTATCGACCGTCCTTCAGTACGCCGCGCCGCTGACGCCGGACTCCCCGGACGACGGCTGGTGCATCGACGCCCTGTCGCAGCCGCCCGAGGTGGTTCTCAACTTCCGCATCGTCCCGCACGAGGCGACCGTCACCGACCTGCGCGGCAGTGACGTGCGGCCCACCCTGGACACCATGGGGTTCGAGAAGGTCACCGCCCCGGCGCGGGCCGACCAGCGGGCCCTGGCGGAGGGCTCCGAGGAGGCCCGGGAGCAGTACCGGCGGGAGACCGCGGAGCTGCTGAGGTCCCTCACCGGGGCCGCCGCGGTGGAGTTCTTCGACGCCACCTTGCGGCGCCAGGACGCCGCCCCCACCGGCACGACGCCCCACCAGGCGCCGCACCTGCGCGTGCACGTCGACCAGACCCCGAACAGCGCCCGGGCGCGCGCCGCCCGGCACACCGGGGAGGACCGCCGCTTCGGCAGGTTCCAGATCATCAACGTCTGGCGGCCCCTGCTGGAGCCCGTCCGCAACTACCCGCTGGCGCTGTGCGACTTCCGGTCGCTGGACCCGGCCGCCGACCTCGTGGCGACGCGGCTGGACTTCCCGGAGTGGCTCAAGGACCGCGAGAGCTACTCCGTGAAGCACAGCCCCGGCCACCGCTGGCACTACTGGCACGCGCTGGCCCCCGACGAGGCCATCGTCTTCAAGTGCTACGACAGCGCGAGCCGTGATCTGGCGCTCGCCGCGAACGACGCGAGCGGGACAAGCGGCACGGAGCGTCCCGGGCTCGCCGACGTCGCCGGCGTCTGCCCGCACTCCGCGTTCTTCGACGAGGACGGGCCGAGCACCGGCCATCTGCGGACCTCTCTCGAAATGCGCGCCGTACTTTTCTACGACTGATCCGGGAAGGAGCAGGCCACCATGGCGGACACGACGGTGCCCCGCGTGCCCCTCTTCAGCCTCACCGCACTGAAAAAGGGCGAAGACCAAGAAGCACTGCGCACGTGCGTGACCGAGTCGGGCGTCTTCTATCTCACCGACTGCGGGGTGCGCGAGCAGGACCACCGGCTCGCCACCGACACGGCGATGGACTTCTTCAAGCACGGCACTCCGCAGGAGAAGGAGGCCGTGACGACGTCGATCCCGACCATGCGCCGCGGCTACTCCGCGCTGGAGGCCGAGAGCACGGCCCAGGTGACGAACACGGGCACCTACACGGACTACTCGATGTCGTTCTCGATGGGGATCTCCGGCAACCTCTTCCCCACCCGGCGCTTCGAGGACGTCTGGACGGACTACTTCAACGGCCTCTACACCGCCGCCCGGGAGACCGCCCGCGTCGTCCTGGAGTCCACCGGCACCTACGACGGCTCGGACGGCCGGGACATCGACACGCTGCTGGACTGCGATCCCGTCCTGCGGCTGCGCTACTTCCCCGAGGTGCCCGAGCACCGCGCCGCCGAGCACGAGCCGCGCCGCATGGCACCGCACTACGACCTGTCGATCATCACGCTGATCCACCAGACGCCGTGCGCTAACGGGTTCGTCAGCCTCCAGGCCGAGATCGGCGGCGAGCTGGTGGACCTGCCGCACATCCCGGACGCCGTGGTCGTGCTGTGCGGGGCCATCGCGCCGCTCGTCAGCCAGGGTGCCATCCCCGCGCCGCGCCACCACGTCCGGTCGCCGGAGGCCGGGATGCGCGAGGGCAGCGACCGCACGTCGAGCGTCTTCTTCCTGCGGCCGGCGACCGACTTCTCCTTCTCGGTCCCCAAGGCCCGTTCGTACGGCCTCGACCTCGACACCCTCGACGGCGAGACCGCGACGTTCGGGGACTGGATCGGCACCAACTACGTCACCATGCACGCCACCCCCCAGCCGTAGGCCGCCGCTCCATTCCGCTCCGTCTCGCCCTATCCCGTCCCGTCCCGTCCCGCACGTCCGTTCACACGCCGAGGGAAGAAATCATGGAACACAGGACCGACGCCGTCTTCAAAAAGCCCTCCATCTTCCGGGAAGGCATGCGGGAGTACGCGGAGAGCTGCTCCTCTCCGGTCTCCGCCGAGCTGCGGGAGATCGAGGAGGAGACCACCCGGCTCGCTCCCGAGTGGGCGGACATCAGCACCTCCCCGGTGCAGGCGACCTTCCTCCAGACGCTGATCCGCACCGCCGGCATGAACCGCGTCCTGGAGGTGGGCACCTTCACCGGGCACGGCACCATCGCCATGGCGTCGGCGCTGCCGGACGACGGCGAGATCGTCACCATCGACAACTACGTCGCCGACAAGCGCACCCAGGAGATCGCCGACCGGGCCTTCGCCCGCAGCCCGCACCAGCACAAGATTACGACCGTGCTGGACGACGCGCTCTCCGCCCTCCAGAGCGTCGAGGGCGACTTCGACCTCATCTTCATGGACGCGGACAAGCCCAACTACATCAAGTACTTCGAGAGCATCCTCGCCCGCGACCTGCTGCGCCCGCGCGGCCTCCTGGTGGTCGACAACACCATGTGGGGCGGCGAGGTCCTGCACCTGCGCGACCTGCCGCCCGCCGAGGAGGCGAAGACGGGCGAGGAGTGGGTGGAGCGCATGTTCGCCAACTGGGCGCACGACGTGGTCAAGTTCAACCGCCACATCGCCGAGGACCCGCGCGTGCGCACGGCGCTGCTCACCGTCCACGACGGCATGACCCTCGTCCAGCTTGCGTCGTGACCGCACAGGGCGGAATAGGGCTCTCCGTGGCGGCCCTGCTGCGGCGCGCGGTCGCCGTGGCACCCGGCAAGGAGATCCGTGAGGTGGACACCGCCGGGCGCCCCGGCGGCACGTCCTGGGCGGCCCTGCGGGAACGCGTCCTGCGGCTGACGGACGTCCTGGCGCGGCTGGGGGTGGAGCCGGGCGGCGCGGTCGCGACGTTCGCCTGGAACAGCACCCGGCACCTGGAGTGGTTCTTCGGCGTCCCGATGGCGGGCGACGTGCTCGTCCCCGTCAACGTCCGGTTCTCCGACGAGCAGATCGCCTGGGTCGTGGCCCACTCCGGCGCCCGCGTGATGGTGGTCGACGCCGCCCTCACCGGGCAGCTCGCGCGGGTGCTGCCCCGCCTGGAGGGCGTGCGCGAGTTCGTGGTGATCCCCGACGGCAGCGAGGTGCACCCCGCGTTCGCGGACGCGCACGGTTACGAGGAGCTGCTGGCCGCGGCCGAGCCCCAGGAGCCGCGCGACGTGGCGGAGAACCGCACCGCGTGCCTGTGCTACACGGGCGGCACCACCGGCAACCCCAAGGGCGTCGCGCACTCGCACCGCTCGCTGGTCCTGCACTCCCTGATGATGTGCGCGGCCGACGCCTTCGGGGTCCGCGAGCGGGACGTGCTCTTCCCGCTGACGCCGCTGTTCCACGCCGCGGCCTGGGGGCTGCCGTACGCGGCGGCCATGGCCGGGGCGGGGCTGGTGTTCACCGGACCACACCTGGAACCGCGGGCCATCGCGACGAGCCTGCAACGGGAGGGGGTCACGCTCGCGGCCGGCGTGCCCACCTTCTGGCTCGCCCTGGACGAACTGGCCCCGCCCAAGGAGGTGTTCGCCTCCCTGGAACGGATCGTCTGCGGCGGCTCGGCCATCCCGTACGGCCTGGTCCGCCGGTACGCCGACCGCGGGGTGACCATGCACCAGGCGCTCGGCATGACCGAGAACCTGGCGCTGGTCGCCCTGACCGGCGTCCGCAGCGGCCAGGAGTCCCTGCCCCCCGAGAAGCAGCTCGAACTCCACTACACGCAGGGCCTGGCCGTGCCCGGCGTCGAGCTGCGGCTGCTGGACGAGCACGGCGAGGTCCTGCCGCACGACGGGGTGACCCAGGGCGAGCTGGGCGTCCGCTCGTTCTGGGGGGCGACGCGTTACGAGAACCCCGGCGAGGAGGCCCACGCCGAGAAGTTCCGGGACGGCTGGCTGCGCAGCGGCGACATCGCCTCCATCGACCCGGACGGCTACGTGCGCATCACCGACCGCAGCAAGGACCTGATCAAGTCGGGCGGCGAATGGATCAGCTCGATCACGGTCGAGTCCGCGCTGATGGACCACCCCGACGTGCTGGAGGCGGCCGTCGTCGCCGTCCCGGACGACCGCTGGCAGGAACGGCCCCTGGCGGTCGTGGTGGCCCGCCCCGGCGCCGAGGTCACCGAGGCCGGGCTGCGGTCCTTCCTGAGCGACCGGCTGCCCAAGTGGTGGCTGCCGGACCGCTTCACGTTCGTGCCCGAGATCCCGAAAACGGCCACGAACAAGTTCGACAAGAAGGCGCTGCGGAGCCGGTACGCCGAGCGGTGACGGGCGCCGCGGGGGCGGTCCTGTCGCTCACCGGGGCGGTCCCGTTGCCGGGGCGGTCCCGTCGCCGGGGCGGTCCCGTCGCCGGGGCGGTCCCGTCGCCGGGGCGGTCCCGTTGCCGGGTCGGTCCCGTCGCTCACCGGGTCGGTTCCGTCGTCGGAGTGGCGTCGTGCGCCTCGCCTATGGGGCGGGCGTCACTTCGACGGCGGGGCCGGGGCGGCGTCCGGGATCGGATCGGCGTTCGGGCACGAGTCCGGGGGGCGGCCTGGGCCGATACCCGGGCCGGACCGACACTCGGGCCCGACCGGCACCCGGAATCGGACCGACACCCGGGATCGGCCCGACACCCGAGCCCCGACCGACACCCACGCCCGGACCGACAGGCCGACAGACCGACACCCTGCACCAAACACCGACACCCGACCCCGCCACCCGACACCCGACCACCGACCCCCGACCCCCGGCCAACACCCCGGGCCCGGCCCGGCCACGGAAGGAACAACGCGGGCATGCGACTGAACAACACCGGAGCGTGGCAGCCCGGTGACGCCCCGGGAAACCGGCGCTTCGTCGAAACCCACCCGGCCGACGCGCCGTTGCGCCTGTCCTCCGGGCAGACCCTCGGCCCGGTGACCATGTCGTACGAGAGCTGGGGCACCCTCGACGCGGACCGGGGCAACGCCGTCCTGATCCTGCCGCCGCTGAGCATGGTCAGCCACGCGGCGGGCCCGGCCGGTCCCGGGCACCGGGCCGAGGGCTGGTGGGACTCCCTCATCGGGCCCGGCAAGACCCTCGACACCGACCGCTTCCACGTCATGGTCGTCAACAACCTCGGCGGCTGCGACGGCAGCACCGGCCCCGCGAGCCTCGACGCCCAGGGCAAGCCGTGGGCGTCCCGGTTCCCCGCGCTCGACGTGGCCGACCAGGTCGCGGCCGAGGCCGCGCTCGCCGACGCGCTGGGCATCGAACGCTGGCACGCCGTCATCGGCCTGTCCATCGGCGGCGCCCGCGCCCTGGAGTGGGCCGTCTCCCGCCCCGAACGGGTCGGCCGGCTCCTGCTGATCTCCGTGGCGGCGGCCACCCGGGTCGAACAGGCCGGGCACACGTACGTGGAGCTGGAGATGGTCCGGCAGGACCCGCACTTCCACGGCGGCGAGTTCTACCACCTGCCCGAGGGCTGCGGACCGCGCACCGGCATGGGCCTCGCCCGCAGCTTCGCCCACATGCGCTACGGCTCGGAGGGCTACTGGCAGGAGCGGTTCGGCGGCGAGGCCTGGTACCACGACGCGGACGGCTGCCACGACAAGTTCCGCGAGTACGTCTTCGCCCAGGGCGACAAGGTCTGGGAACGCTTCGACGCCAACGCCTACCTCGTCCTCTCCGAAACCGCCCTGCGCGCCACGGTCGCCCGCGACCGCGGCAGCATCGCCGAGGCCCTCGCCCGCATCACCGCCCCCACCCAGGTCGTCGGCTTCACCACCGACCGGCCGTACCCTCCCGACACGCAGCGGGAGCTGGCGGCCGGCATCCGCGGCGCACGGGTGGACATCGTGGACACCGACCTCGGACATTACGGCGCACTGCTCGCGCCCGAGCTGATCGAGCCGTATGTGCGGGGGGTGGTGGGGTAGGGAGAGATGCCCCCGGTCGGGGCCTGCCCTGGCCGCCGACGACTTGGGGTCGTCCAGAAACCGCGCGGAGGCGGGTGCGGTTCGGCGCCACCTGAGCAGTAGCGGACCAGCTACCCGTCGTCCGGTGCGGCGGTTACATGTGCCGGGGGGTGTGACGTCGCTCGTCGGCCGGGCACGCCACACCCCGCCCTCCCCCACCACCTCCGGTGCTGTGACGGCGCTTCCCCCGAATCACATGATCAGCGGATGCGGCATTCGGGTCGGCACGGCGCTGAGGGCGGGGCCGCGAGAGCCATGAGGCACTGAACGACCGGCGTGCGGGGAAGGCTGGGGACACAGCCGACGATGGGGGGCGGTGTCCGTGACCGTGGCCGGGAGTAAGGACTCGGCTCTCAAGCGGGCCAGGGTGGCTCGGAACATGACGCTGGAAGAAGCCGCCGACGCCCTGAACGCGATCACTGGAGGCGCGTCGGACGCGAGCCTGATGAGCGCGTGGGAGTCCGGACGGCGCCGGACCGGCAAGCGGAACCGGGCCGGGCTGTGCCGGTTGCACCGCGAACGCCCCGAAGTGCTGTTCGCCCATCAGGACGGCGCGGTCACCAGCCTGCTGGAGTCCTCCGGCACCACGGTGGTCGTCAGGGTCCTCACCCGCTGGACCGATCTGGTCGAGGCGATGGTGGACGTCGCCGCCGGAGCGCGTGAGCACCTGGTCGTCACCGGTTCCCGCAGCCGGGAGAAGGCGTATCTGGCGGCGATCGAGACCGCCGTGGCCCAGCACCCGGACCTGGTCCATCACCGGGTGCTGTACGGGCCGCCCCGGCACCGCGTGCTGGCCGATCACCTGCTGCGGCTGCTGGAACTGCGCGATCCGTCGGCGCGCCGCAACGGTGTCAAGACGCTGCACATCGGGATGGTGGAGCCGGCCGAGGCACTGGAACGGTTCTTCGTCGCCTCCGAGGCCGCGGCGGTGGTGCCACTGCCGTCGTTTCACGGGGCGGAGGGTTTCGACTGCGGCGTTCTGCTCAGCCGGGAGGCAGCCGTCGGGCTGGTCCACCACGGGCGGGAGGCGTGCGCGTCCGCGCGGCCGGTGGAGACGATCGAGGCCGTCCGTGCGCTGCCGGTACGGCACAACCCATAGGGGCGAGGAAGAGGCGTGAGCGACCATCTGCGGCAGGCGGCCGAGGCCCGCGCGGCGTCCGTGATCGAGCTGGCCCAGGAGCTGGTCCGGCGCCCGAGCCGGGCCGGGATCGACGCCTACGGGCCGGTCCTGGGCGTGCTGGAGGAGTGGCTGACCGCCCATGTCCTGCCGCACCGCCGCCTGCACGACGGAGCGGGCGAACCGGTCGGGCTGCTGGTGGAGCTCCCCGGGGGACGGCCGGGCGCGTGGTGGACGCTCGACGCGTGCGTGGACACCGCTCCGTATGGTGACGAGTCCGCCTGGTCCTTCCCGCCGGCTTCCGGCGACATCGTGGACGGCTGGCTGCGCGGCCGTGGCTCGGCGGACTCCAAGCTCGCCGCGGCGATGTTCTGCCACATCGCCGCCGACCTCGCACCTCGTGCCGAGGCCCTGCACGGCGGACTCGCCGTGCTCCTGGACGTGGACGAGCACACCGGCGGCTTCGGCGGCGCCCGCGCCTACCTCGCCGACCCGCGGGCCGTCCGCCCGGCCGGGGTGATGATCGGCTATCCCGGACTGGACGACGTCGTGGTCGGCGGCCGGGGCCTGTGGCGCGCCGACATCACCGTGCACGCGCCGTCCGGGCACTCCGGATCGAGCCGGCGTGTGGTCGGGGCGATCTCGCGGGCGGCCCACCTCGTGCGCCTGCTGGACGCGGCCGAGCTGCCCGGCGTCGACGCCTCCTCGGGGTTCCCGCTGCCGCCGAAGCTGTCGGTGACTTCCTTCCACGGCGGCCAGGGCTTCTCGGTCACCCCCGACCGGTGCGACCTCAAGGTCGACATCCGTACGGTTCCGTCCTTCGACGCGCACGACGCCGAGACGCTGGTCCGCAAGGCGGTCGCCGAGCTCGACGCGGAGCTGCCCGCCCCGGCGCCCACCGACATCACGCCGGTCGCGGCCTGGCCGCCCTTCCGCCTGACCGAGGACGAGCAGCCCGCCGCCGCCCTGCTGGAGGCTGCCGCCGAGGCCGGGCTCGCGGTCACGGCGAAGACCGCCGGGCCGTCGAACATCGGCAACCTGCTCGCCGGGGAGGGCATCGCGGCCACCGCCGGTTTCGGGGTGCCCTATGAAGGGCTGCACGGCATCGACGAACGCGCCCACCTGGCTGAGCTGCCACAGGTATACGCCGTCTACCAGCGGGCTGTGCTGGGCCTTCTCCAAGGCTGACAAGACTGACGTCCCAGGCGCGTCCCACCTTTCTCCCAGATCAACTCCCGGGAACTGCCCAACTCCGTCTCTGGGAACGGGCCTCCGGCCGCGGTGACATAGAGGCAGCACGACCTCACATTCCCCGATGGAACGGAAGGCCGGTCATGACCGCTCAGATCCCCCACACCCGCTCGTCCGCCACCAAGGCGGACCCGTCCGCCACGGTGCCGGACATCGGCGGCTTCGCGCCGCAGATCAGCGCCCACTCAGTGGTCGCCCTCACCTTGGGCCGCCAGAACGCCAACGACGCGGACAAGTCCAACTACTTCGAGAGCGACTGACACGCCGCGGCGCAAGCGAGCAGTCCGGGGTGCGGCCGTTCGCGCGGCCGCATCCCGGTCACATGGTCGGCCGTCCAGGGGAGGACGAGCACATGGAACAGGAATGGATCACCGGTGGTGGGAGCACTGCCGCAGGAATGGTGATCGACGGGATGAGCGACGTCCGCCGGGCCCCGGGCGCGCGGCTGCGCGCGGTCGCCGAAGGGCCCTTCGCCCTGGCCGTCGTGGGCGACTGCCCGGTCACCGAGCAGGACCTGCGCGCCGGGCTTCGGGCGGTGCGGGCCGGCCTGTGGAACCGGCTGACGGGCTGGCCGGGTTCGTACTGGGTGATCGCGGGCAGCGGCCGGCAGCGGTTCGTATGCGGGGACCTGGCCGGTCTCCGGGGGATCTTCTACACGTCGCGCGGCCGGGCGACGGCGTGGGCGACGGAGGCCCGCCTTCTGGGGCGTCCGACCGTGCCGGACCTGCCGTGGCTGGCGGCCCGGCTCGCCGCCGGTGAGCACCACTGGCCGCACCGCACCCCGTACGAGGAGATCCGCCTGGTGCCCGGCGGGTTCGGGCTGCTGCTCACTCCCGGGGCGCCGCCACAGCTCGTCGATGTCCGCTGCATCGAGCCGGTGGACGAGCTTCGCGAGGGTGCCGACCGCTTCGGGCAGGCGCTCACCGACGCCGTTCGGCACCGGGTCCGCGCCGCACGCGGGGTGGTGGGGGCGGACCTGTCCGGCGGGCTGGACTCCTCGGCGGCCGTCGTCCTCGCCGCCGACGCGGGGACCGTGCACGCGGTCACCTACACCGACGGCTACACCAGTGGCGAGGACATGGCCTTCGCCGCTCGCGTCGCCGAGCACACCGGCATCGCGCACACAGTGGCCGCCGGAGGCGATGGGCAACTGCCGTTCGGCTTTCCCTCCGGACAGCCTGCCGGGGCCGAGCCCGTGCTGGAGGCGGTGAATTACGCCATGGACGCCTGCTACCTCCAGCCGGTGCGCTCCTTGCCGCTGCATCTGACCGGGCACGGCGGAGACGTCGTCCTGGACGCCTCCGGCTCCTGCTGGGTGCGCCTGCTCCAGGACGGTCGGCGGCGCGAAGCGCACCGGCAGGTCGTGGCGTTCGCCCGGTTGCGCAACACCGCGCCGGGCCCGTACTGGAAGGCCCTCAAGCAGGCCGCCGATCTGGGCAGGAGCGGCTCCCTGAAGCGTGCCGCCGAGACCCTGGAGCGCGGGCCGGTGACGCTTGAGGCGGCTGCGCCCGGCTGGTCATGGTGCCGCCTTGGTGCCGGGGCGTCCTGGCTCACCGGTCACGGCCGCCACCAGGTCGCCGCGTTTCTGCGGCAGGCGGCCGGCGACCGGCAGACGGAGGACGCCGACGAGTTCGACCAGTGGGCCGCCCTGCGGGCGGTGGGTGCCTCCGCCCGCGGGTGGGCTCCATACAGCCACGCGCTCGGCGTGAACCCCGTGTATCCCTACCTCGACAACCAGGTGGTCCGCGCCGCGTTCGCCGTCCCGGCCCTCGCCCGGCGCGGGCTGGTGGCCTACAAGCCGTTGCTGCGGGCTGCCCTCCCTCAGCTACCCGACTGGCTGACCTCCCGGCGCTCGAAGGGCTCGTTCACCGCCCAGCGCATCGCCGGACTCGCCCGGCACCGGAACAGGCTCGACACGCTGATCGCGTCGAGTCCGCTGGTGGACAGCGGTCTCATCGACCCCGCGACCGTCCGCACCGCCCTCGCGCGGGCGGCCAGGGGCCAGAGCGCCATGATGATCGCCGACCTGCACCATCTGATCGTGACGTGTTCGTGGCTGACCGGCCGGAAGCCCGCGCCGGAGACGGCATGCTGACCCCCGCACCCAGCGTCCACTACGCCACCGGCCCCCATGGCACCGCGGTGCTCGACGTCCGGCGCGCCAGGTGGCTCATGCTTGACGAGGACGCCTCCCGGATCTGGCACGCCGTGGCCGCCCGCGGCAGCACGGCCGGACTCGCCGAGGAGATCGCCGTCCAAACCGGCCAGGACCCGCGAGCCGTCAGCGGCCGGATCACCGCTTTCGTCGACGAGCTCGTGGCCGCCGGTGTGCTTCTGGACACCGACCGGCTCCAGAAGGCGCGGAAAAGGTGGTGGCGTCGATGACGGTCATGGTTCCCACCACCCGGCCCACCGCTCCGGTACGCGACCGGCTGGTGGCCGCCACCGCCCTTGCCTTTTCCTTGGCCGTGTGCCGGTTGCCGCTGCGGTGGCAGATCGCGGTCGTCCGGCTACCGCGCGGGCTGCCGGACGTGCGCCTGCCCCGGCTGGAGGCCCTCCACGCGGCGGTGCTGGCGGTGACTCCCTCATGGTGGCCGGGCCGGATCGCGTGCGGGGAACTCAGCCTCGCCACCGTCATCGCGACCGCACTCACCGGCCGCCGGGCCCGCTGGGTCCTCGGCGCCCGCTTCCTCCCCGACGCCGCGCACGCCTGGGCCGAGGCCCCCGAAGGCGCAGTGGGCCGCGACACCGCAGACGCCGTCGACCAGCCTTGGATGCCGGTCCTGTCCATGCCGTAACCGCTTCCGGGCCACCGTGGTCCGGGGGCCCGGCCCAGCCTTCACGCCCCGGGCACCGGCCTCACCGGAACGAGTGAAAACCTGAGAGTGTCGCCGACGGCCAGGTGAGATCGACCAGGAGCGATGTGGGGTGGGCACAACAATCCCGTTGCGCCGGACGTCCGGTTCGCCCCCTCATGGGGCGCGTGAGCTCTTCCGTGCCCTCCCCGCCCGTTGCCGCGGCGGATCAGCCGCCGGTCATGCGTCTGGAATCCGACCGGCACCGCGAGGCAAACGTCAATCTGTCCACCGGCACGATGGCACGCCGTTTGCCGTCCGCCCTCGCCCAGGCGGCCCGGCTGGGCCTGCGCACCGACCGCCGCGCCGTCCTGACCCTGCTGGCCTGTCAGACCGGCGCCGCCGCGCTCACCGCGACCGCGCTCGCGGCCACGGCCCGCGTGCTGACCGCCGTGTTCACCCACCCCGACATCGCCACAGGGCTGCGCGAGAACCTGACCCCCGTGGTGGTACTCGCACTCGCCGCGTCCGGCCGCTACCTGCTGGACGCCGCGGCCCACGCGTCCGCCGCCCGGCTCGCGCCGAAGGCCGTACGCGAAGCCGACCTGAAGATCATCACCGCGGCGACGGCCGCCGAGCTGGTGGCGTACGAGGATCCGGACTTCGCCGACGCCCACGACGCGGCTTCCGACGGGGCGGAGAAAGCCGGTGATCTCATCCTCGCCGCCCAACTGCTGACCTCCGCCGCAGCCCGGATGGCCGCCGCGGGGACGGTCGTCACCGTGCTGCACCCAGTGCTGCTGCCCCTGCTCCTCGCCTCCGTCATCCCGTGCGCCTGGGGCGCGGTGCGCGGTGCGCGGATCGAGCACGCCGCCCACCACCGCAACCTCGCGGACTCCCGGCTACGGAACGTCTTCCGCTCCTACACAACGGAGCGGAACACCGCTGACGAGGTCCGGGCGGGCACCATGGCCGGTTTTCTGATCCGTCAGTACCGCATCATCTCCGACCGCTTGGAGGCGGAACAGCTCCAGGCGACGCGGCAAGCCCTGGTGGCGCAGGGCGTCGGTGACACGCTCACCGCTGTGGGCACCGTCGCCACCTGGGGCATGCTCGTGCTCTTGGTGACCACCGGCCGCATGGAGCCCGCCGTGGCGGGGACCGCCGCCCTGGCCGTACGGACTTCCGGCGCCGCACTGGCCATCACGGTCCGGGCGGGGGCCCTGCTTTTCCGCACATCGCTGTCCCTGGAGGACTGGGCCCGCTTCCTCACGGTCGCCAAGCCGTGGACAACCCGCCGCGGCACCGCCGCCGTCGCCGAGGACGGACCTGAGGTGATCACCGCCCGGGACGTCTCCTTCACCTATCCCGGAACCGACCGACCCGCGCTCGACGCCGTCAGCCTGGATCTCAAACGTGGCGAAGTCATTGCCCTGGTGGGCGAGAACGGCGCCGGCAAGAGCACCCTGGCCCGCGTGCTGACCGGCCTGTTCCTCCCCACGGCGGGGTCGGTGCGGTGGGACGGCGTGGAGCTGGCGGACGCCGACCCGGCCGGGGTGCTGTCCAAGGTGGCGCTCGTGCCGCAGGACTACACCCGCTGGCCGCTGGCGGCCCGGGAGAACATCACACTCGGCCGGCCCCGCCCCGAAGGAGATGCCGCCGTGCACGCTGCCGCCGAAGCGGCCGGCGCCGACTCCGTTGTCGCCGCGTTGCCCCACGGTCTCGACACCTCCCTCGCGCGCTCCTGGTGGGGAGGGCACGACTTGTCCGGCGGACAGTGGCAGCGCGTCGCGGTCGCCCGTGCCTTCCACCGCGATGCCCCCGTGCTGGTGATGGACGAGCCGACCGGCGCGCTCGACGCCCGTGCCGAGCATCGGATTTACACCCGCCTCAAGGCTCTGGCCGCCGGCCGCGCCACCGTCTTCATCACCCACCGGCTGGCCAACACCCGCCTCGCCGACCGGATCGTCGTCCTCGACAGGGGCCGTGTCTCGGAGATGGGCACGTACGAGGAGCTGATGGACCAGGCCGGGAGTTTTTCCGAAATGGTGAAGTTGCAGGAGAACCGGGACTGAGCCCGTCTGGAGGCGAGCAGGGCGGTGACGGGCTTGCGGACCGCTTGCCCGGTCAAACGCACGAGTGTTACCTGCGCTTGCTCGGCGGCGCCGCGCGGCCCGATGCCCGTGCCCTGCCGCCTGCGCCCGGACCGGACCGCGGCCGGCCCCGCTTCCGCGCTCGTGCGCGAGCGCGAGCCGATCAGGAGGCGGGAAACCCGAGTTGTACTCTGCCGATCCCGACGCGTAGAACGCCCGGACCCGTGGAACATCCGGACGCGTTGGATCGTCCGAACGCGTAGACCGTCCAACGCGTGGAACGTCCGCATGCGTGGTTCGTCCGCATGCGTGGCTCGTCCGAACGCGTGCGACATCCGCACGCGGAGGACGACAACGGTCCCTTTCACGCGTCGCCCCGGCAGAGTGCGACTCGGCTTCCCGAAAGCAGGTACCACCGCATGTCCTTAGAGCAGTCCGGCCCATCCCGCCGTTCCCTCCTCGCCGCGGCGGTTCTGCTGCCCCTGACGGGGTGCGGTGGGACGGGGGACCGCTCGGCCGCCCCGGCACCGGCGCGTTCGTCCGCCTCCCCCTCGTCCTCCGCGCCGGCCACGGACCCCGCCCCGTTCCGCGCGCTCGAACGCAAGTATGACGCCCGGCTCGGGGTGTATGCCCTGGCCACCGGCACCGGCGCGACGGTCGCCTACCGGGCGGACGAGCGCTTCGCGTTCTGCTCCACGTTCAAGCCGCTCGCCGTCGCCGCCGTCCTGCACCGCAACCCGCTCCGGCACCTGGACCAGCGCGTCACCTACAGCTGGGACGACATCGACTCCATCTCGCCCATCACCCAGGCGAACGTCGCCAAGGGCATGACGATCGGCGAGCTCTGCGACGCCGCCGTCCGGCACAGCGACGGAACGGCCGGCAACCTGCTGCTGCGCGATCTCGGCGGACCCGAGCGGCTGACCGCCTACCTGCGCGGGCTCGGCGACACCGTCAGCCGCCTCGACCGGTACGAGCCCGCGCTGCACCGGAGCCACCCCCGGGACCCGCGCGACACCACCACGCCCCGGGCGATCGCCGCCGACTACCGCGCCCTCGTCCTGGGCGACGCGCTCGCCGCCGACAAACGCGCCCTGCTCACCGACCTCCTCGTGCGCACCACCACCGGCGGCAAACGCATCCGGGCCGGGCTCCCGAAGGGCTGGCGGGTCGCCAACAAGACCGGGAGCGGCAAGTACGGCCGGGCCAACGACGTCGCCGTCGTGTGGCCGGCGCGGTCCGCGCCGCCGCTGGTGATGGCCGTGATGTCCGAGCGCGCGACGCGGGACGTCCGGCCGAGCGAGTCCTTGATCGCGGAGGCTGCCGAGCAGGTGGTCGCCGCGCTGACGTGAGGTGGGGAGGGGAGGGGAGGGGAGGACGGACCACGGGGGGCGTTGCGCCGGGTCCGCGTGGGGGCATGTCGGCAGGCCCGCGTGGGGCATTGCGCCAGGCCCGGTCGCGGGCGGGCGTCGGGGAAAGCGCGGGCGGGCGCGGCGGCCACCGATGCCCGGCCGCGCCCGCCCCGCGCCCCTCAGCCCGGCCGCGCCCGCCGCGTGCCCTTCACCCCACCCGCGTCAGCTTCGTCCCGAGCGACGGCTCCGGCAGCTCGGACCGCAGCGCCACCGGCACCCGCAGCGCCTCCGGGCCGCCACCGCCCAATACCAGCTCACCGACCACGGTGCCGGCCTTCGCCCCGACGGCTACGGGCTTGTCGTCGGCGCGGAAGGTGAGTCCCAGCTTCTGCCCCGGCACCCCGATCACCTTCAGGTCCCGCGTGGCCACCACCGGCGTCCGGCCGCCGAGGCCGTCGTCGACGTGTCCGACGACCTGGCCCTTCCGCAGCGCCCGCTCCGAGGTGAGCGCGTCCCGGACCGCCTTGATGACCTTGACGCTGTTCTCCTGCACCAGTACCAGGCTGTTCGCGCCGTTGGGGTCCGGGCCGGTGACGTGCTGGTCCAGCATCGTGCCCAGGATCAGCCGGTCCTCGCCGTCCACCGTCCGGTACGCGGCCCACGACAGCGTGCCGCCCGCCGGGGTGTTCGAGCCGGTCTTGATGCCCTTGATGCCCAGCGGGAGGAGGATCAGCCAGTCGTTGTTGTTGTTGATGCGCCCGTACCCGGGGATGTCGGCGTTGGGCAGGGCGACGACCATGCGGAAGACCTCGAACCGCATGGCCGCTTCCGCCAGCTTGAGCTGGTCGACGGCCGTGCTGACGGTCCCCTTGTCCAGGCCGCTGGGGTCGGTGTAGGTGGTGTTCTCCATGCCGAGCGACTTGGCCGCCGCGTTCATCTTGCGGACGAACGCGGTCTCGTCCTGCGTCCCCGTGTCCCACCGGGCGAGCAGCCGGGCCACGTTGTTGCCCGAGGGGATCATCAGCATCTTCAGCATGTCCTGGAGGCTGAACGTCTGGCCGACCCGCAGCCCTTCTATGCGCGACTCGTCCGCCGCCTTGCCCTCCTCGACGGTCCGGGCGTCGACCGCGATGCGCGGACCCGGCTCGTCCTTCTTGAGCGGGTGGTCGCGGAGGATCACATAGGCCGTCATGATCTTGGCGACGCTCGCTGTCGGGACGGGCTTCTGCTCCCCGAACGTCCCGACGCCGCCCGAGCCCACGACCATGACCGCGCCCTGCCCCTCGTCGGGCCACGGCATGGTGAACGGGGCCCCGCCGATGGTGAAGGACGACGCGCCCTTCTCGATGGCGAGGGTCGGCTCGGGCAGCGGGCGGAGCAACTGGACGGCGAGGACGACCAGGACGAGGAGCGCCACGGCGGCCGTCCCGATCACGACGCCACGGCGACGCACCAAGGCCGGGGTGGGCGGTGGCGGCGGGGTGACGGTGGGTTCCACGAGCGGGTCGGGCGGGGAGTCCGGGGGAACGGGAACGGGGACGGGGACGGGGTCCTGCGCGGCGCGCGGGGTGGGTGTGGCCTTCACGTCCTGCGGTTCGTCCTTCGTGTTCTTCTCGTCATTCGTGTTCTTCTCGTCCTTCTCTCGCACATCGCGCGTGGCGGTCGCGTCCTTCGGGTCCTCCGTGGCGGTCGCGTCCTTGGTGTCCTTGGTGTCCTTCGGGTCCTTCGGGTTCTCCCGGTCCTCCGCGTCCTGCACATCGCGCGCGGCAGTCGCGTCCTCGTCACCCGCGTCCTGCGCGTCCCGCGTGCCCTTCCCGTCCGCCTCCTCGCGCGCGTCCGGCGCGGCGACGACGGGACCAGACGGCTTCGCAGCGGTGGCCTCCTCGGGCCCGTCCTCGGCAACCGCCTTGGGATCGCTCCCAGCAGCCGCCTCGCCCGCGCCCTCGCCCGCGTCCGTGTCCTCGTCCGTGTCCTCGTCGTCCGCGTCCTCGGCAACCGCCCCGGCGCTCTCCCCCGCCGTCACCTTCGTGTCCGCCGCCGCGCTTCCCCCCGACGCCGCACCGTCACCGCCACCCTCACCCTCGTCACCGACGTCCGATGCCTCAGCCGCAGTCGTCGGCTCCCCGGACGACTCCGACGACCCCGACGGCTGCGGCGACTCCAGCGATTCCGACGACCCCCCGCCGTCCTTCCGCAATAAGGCAGGCCGCGGCTCCCGGGCCGGGCCATGTGCCTTCGCCGACGATGTGTCCTGGTCAAGGCTGCCGCTGTCGGGGCGCCGGTCCGCCATCGCTGTCTCCTTCGTGCGTCCGCGACACGGCGTCCTGCCGGTGGGCAGGCCGGTGTCCTGACGCAGGGGGGGTGGTTGTTCTCGCCGGGCGATCCGTGGCTTCCGGGGGCGGGCCGGCGATCGTCACGCGGCGGAGCGGTCAGCGTAACCGATCACCGGTTCGAGGACGGCGGCGGCAGCCACCCATGCCACCGCCCCGGTCCGACAGCGCCGGACCGGGGCGGTACGTCGATGGGATGCCGCGCGGGCTACTGGGCGAAGTTCACCCCCTGCGCGAGCGTCACGCGGCCGGAGTGGTTCACGGTGTTCGTCGCGCGGCGCATGTAGGCCCGCCAGGCGTCGGAGCCGGACTCGCGTCCGCCGCCCGTCTCCTTCTCGCCGCCGAACGCGCCGCCGATCTCCGCGCCCGACGTGCCGATGTTGACGTTGACGATGCCGCAGTCGGCGCCGTCGGCGGCCAGGAAGCGTTCCGCCTCCCGCTGGTCGTTCGTGAAGATGCCGGACGACAGGCCCTGCGGGACGTCGTTCTGGAGCCGGATGGCCTCGTCGAGGTCCCGGTAGGTCAGGACGTACAGGAGGGGGGCGAAGGTCTCCTCGCGCACCACGTCGGTCTGCGCGGGCATGCGGACGAGCGCCGGGCGGACGTAGTACGCGTCCGGGGCCGCGTCGGCGAGCTGCCGTTCGCCGCCGGTGACGAGGGTGCCGCCGTCCGCGGTGGCCCGGTCGAGGGCGGCCCGCAGTTTGGCGTGGGAGGCCTCGTTGACGAGCGGTCCGACCAGAGTGGCGTCCTGGAAGGGGTCGCCGACCGGCAGCCGGTCGTAGGCGCGGGCGAGCCGCGCGACGAGGGTGTCGGCGACGTCCTCGTGCACGATGAGCCGGCGGAGTGTGGTGCACCGCTGGCCCGCCGTGCCGGC
Source organism: Streptomyces sp. NPDC003077 (assembly GCF_040611095.1). Lineage (NCBI taxonomy): Bacteria > Bacillati > Actinomycetota > Actinomycetes > Kitasatosporales > Streptomycetaceae > Streptomyces > Streptomyces sp. NPDC003077. The sequence continues at coordinate 41,240 of NZ_JBEXNM010000002.1, forward strand.
GGCGGCGAACACGGTGGCGTTGACGGTGAGGTCGAGGTCCGCCGAGGGGGCGACCACGGCGGCGTTGTTGCCGCCGAGTTCCAGCAGCGTGCGGCCGAAGCGGGCGGCCACCCGGGGCCCGACCGCCCGGCCCATCCGGGTCGAGCCGGTGGCGCTGACCAGCGGCACCCGCGGGGAGTCGGCCAGCCGCTCGCCGATCTCCGCCCCGCCGAGGACGACCTGGTTGAGGTGGGCCGGGGCGCCGGTCTCCGCCGCGGCCCGGTCCAGGAGGGCGGCGCAGGCGAGCGCGGTGAGCGGTGTGAGTTCGGAGGGCTTCCACACGACGGTGTCGCCGCACACCAGGGCCACCGCGGTGTTCCACGCCCACACCGCGACCGGGAAGTTGAAGGCGGTGATCACTCCGACGACGCCCAGCGGGTGCCAGGTCTCCATCAGCCGGTGGCCGGGGCGCTCGGAGGGCATGGTGCGGCCGTAGAGCTGGCGGGACAGACCGACCGCGAAGTCGCAGATGTCGATCATTTCCTGCACTTCGCCGAGCGCCTCGGACCGGATCTTTCCGGCTTCGACGGTGACCAGGTCGGCCAGTTCCTCCCGGTGCTCGGCCAGCAGCTCGCCGAGCCGCTTGACGAGCGCGCCGCGCGCCGGGGCCGGGGTCGTCCGCCAGGCGAGGAACGCCGTGTGCGCGGCCTCGACCGCCCGGTCGACGTCGGCGGGGGTGTCGGTGCGCAGACCGAACAGTCCGGCCCCGGTGATCGGCGTACGCGCGGTCAGGGCGTCGCCCTTGTACGCGGCGAGGTCGACCCCGCAGCCCGCCAGGGCCGCCGTCGCCCTGGCGCGTACGTCGTCGGTGCTGGTGACTGGTGCTGTAGCCATGCGGGCTGCTCTCTTCTGTGCCTGGGGGCGTGCCCGGGACGTGCCTGGGCACATGCCTGGGACGTGCCGGTGAACGTACGGGGGAACAGAAACGCGCCCTACGACGCCTTCTCCGTCCGGATGTTGACGTAATTGCCGCCGATCCAGTCCGCGAACGTCGCGGTCTCCCCGTCCAGGCTGATGTCGAATCCGCACTCCCGCGCCAGGGGCACCGAGAAGCTGAAGTCGGCGTTGGGCCGCAGGAAGAAGACGCTCGACGTCCGGCCGCTGCCCGCGATCTGGTCGCGGCCCGGCGCGGCGACGTGGTGCCGCGGGGCGTGCACGCGACCGCCGGTGACCAGGGTCGCGATGGCCCCGCAGAAGACGAGGGCCGTGTCCGGCCGGGCCGGCAGGTCGACGAAGGTGCCGCCGACCTCGCACTGGAGGCTGACAAAGCCGTTCGGGCAGGGAGTCTGCTGGATGAGCGTCACCGTGGACAGGTCGTAGTGCGGCGCCATGCGGAGGGGTTCCTCTTCGGCGCTGCGGTGCTCGGGCACCTCGGGGAAGTACCGGAACCGCAGCAGCGGCTCGCAGTTGACGAACGCCTCGGTGCCGCCGTCCGGCTCCGCCTCCATGGTCTTCAGGACCTGGCGCGCCACCTCGCGGGAGGCGTCGTACATGCCGTCGAAGTAGTGCGTCCAGGTCTGCTCGAAGTCGGCCGTCGGGAAGACGTTGTCCGAGGTGCCCATGGAGTAGCACATGGAGTAGTCGGTGTAGCTGCCGGTGTTGGTGATGCTGGCGGTGCTCTCCGACTCCAGGCCGGTGAAGCCGCGGCGCATGGAGGGGACCGTGGAGGTCACGGCCCGCTTCTGCTCCTCGGTGCCGTGCTCGAAGAAGTCGATGGCGACGTCCTTGGCGGACTTGTGGTCGGCCTCCGCCAGGCCGCTGTCCGTCAGGTAGAAGACGCCCTTCTCCGTCAGGCAGGCGCGGAACTCCTCCTGGTGGCGGCCTTCCTGGAGCTCCGCCAGGCTGAACGTGGGGACCGTCGTGTCCATCAGCTCTCACTGTTCCTCTCGTGACCGGACGGGGCCTGGTGCCCCGTCGTCAGTTCCTCCAGCGCGCCTGCCAGGTTTTCGATCTCGGTTTCGGTGGTGAAGAAGTTCACCGAGATCCGCAGCAGCGGGCCGTCCGGGCCCTCGACCGTGGCCGTCTCGATGCGGTGGTGTTCCCACAGCCCGCGGCGCAGCCCGTCCGCGTCCGCCCCCGGGGGCAGGCGGAAGGCGACCATTCCGGCGGACAGGCCGGGCGCCTCGGGTGTGGCCGGTTCCAGTCCCCGCAGCCCGGTGAGGCGGCGGCGTACCCGGCCGGCGAGTTCGTGCCGGCGGGCGGCGGCCCGGTGGGGGCCGAGCCCGGCGTGGAAGTCGATCGTCTCCGGCAGGGCGAGCCACGGGCACAGGTCCCGCGTCCCCTCGCACTCCAGGCGGCGCAGGCGCGGGGTGCTGCCGAACCGGTCGCGCTCGTCCGGGGGGCCCGCCGACGGGTGGTAGGCCCAGCTCACCTGGAGTGGTTCGAGGGCGTCCAGCCGTCCTTCGCCGAGGTGCAGGAACCCGACGCCGGTGGGCGCGAGCAGCCATTTGTGGCCGCTGCCCGCGTAGAAGTCGCAGGGGATGTCCGTCAGGTCCAGGTCGATGAGGCCGGGGGCGTGGGCCCCGTCGACGACGGTGACGATGCCGCGCCGCCGGGCCTGGGCGCACAGTTCCGCGGCGGGCAGCACCGTTCCGGTCGTGGCCGTGACGTGGCTGAAGGACAGCAGCCGGGTGCGCGGGCCCATCGCCGCGACGGCGGCGTCCACGATCTCCTCGGGGCCGGCGGGCCGCGGCGGCAGCCGGAACGTCCGTAATTCCAGGCCCTGGCGCCGCGCCAGCCGTTCCCAGGTCCAGCGCATCGGCGGGTATTCGTGGTCGGACAGCAGGATCTCGCCGGGCGCCGTCAGCTTCAGTGACGTCGCCACGAGGTTGACGGCCTCCGTCACGTTCGTGGTGAGGACGAGGCGGTGCGGGTCGCCGCCCAGGAAGCCGGCCAGGCGTTCCCGCGCCTTCCACAGCAGTGGGGGCACCTCGCGCAGCAGGAAGTCCATCGGCGCGCGGGCGAGGTGGGCGCGGAGCTCGCTGACGCGGGCGAACGTGGCGCGCGGCAGCGGTCCGCCGGAGCCGGTGTTGAGGTTGACGACGGTCGGGTCGAGGAGCATGTGGCCGCGGGCGGCAGCCCAGTCGGCAACGGCCATGGCGTGATCTCCCGCAGAATTCAGAAAAGGAAAAAGGAGGCCCGTGGCCCGCCGGGAATTCGGTCGACGGGAAGCACGTTAGCAGCCGCACCGGATCTCGGACAGATGCATTTCCTGCCGAACTCCCGGCACTCTCCGGGAGAACACCCGGGAGAACCCGCGAGAGAACCCCCGACAGAACTCCCCTGCGGGCGGAGAGGATTCCGAGAGAGCTCAAAGAGGGGGCCAAGAGGGCCGCGCGTTAATGTCGGAACTCCCGAATTCCCAGTTCACCGCCACGGCACGCGGCAATTGACAGTCCTGGCAATTCATCCTGCGCTACAGGAGTTTCCCCGCATGGACGAGCAAGCACGTTGTCCTGACAGTGATCTCTCGGAAATGGCACCGCTGACCGCCCGGGACGTGCATGGCGCCCTGGAGCCGCACGTGCTGGTGGACGGCTACGGCATCGTCGCGGATCTGCCGGCCAGCGGCGGCGCCCGGCTGGTCGACGCCCTCACCGGAAACGAGTATCTCGACCTCTTCTCCTTCTTCGCGTCGGCGCCGCTGGGCATCAACCCGCCCTGCGTCGCGGACGACCCGGACTTCCTGCGGGAACTCGCCGCGGCGGCCGTGAACAAGCCCTCCAACCCGGACCTGTACACGATTCCCTACGCGCGGTTCGTCAAGACCTTCGCGCGGGTGCTCGGTGATCCGCGGCTGCCGCATCTGTTCTTCGTGGACGGCGGGGCGCTGGCCGTCGAGAACGCCCTCAAGGCGGCCTTCGACTGGAAGGCGCAGAAGCTGGGCCTGGACGAGGACGCGGTGGACGGGCTCATGGTGTTGCACCTGGAGCACGCGTTCCACGGCCGCAGCGGTTACACCATGTCGCTGACGAACACCGAACCGGCCAAGACGGCCCGCTTCCCCAAGTTCGGCTGGCCGCGCATCCCCTCGCCGGCGCTGCGCCACCCGCTCACCGAGCACGCCGCCGCCAACCGGCAGGCCGAACGCCGGTCCCTGGAGGCGGCCGAGGCGGCCTTCCGCGCCGCCGACGGGATGATCGCCTGCTTCATCGCCGAGCCGATCCAGGGCGAGGGCGGCGACAACCACCTCAGCGCCGAATTCCTCCAGGCGATGCAGCGCCTGTGCCACGAGCACGACGCCCTGTTCGTCCTCGACGAGGTGCAGAGCGGCTGCGGTATCACCGGCACCCCGTGGACGTACCAGCAGCTCGACCTCCGGCCGGACCTGGTGGCGTTCGGCAAGAAGACCCAGGTCTGCGGCGTGATGGGCGGCGGGCGCATCGACGAGGTGCCGGACAACGTCTTCACCGTCTCCTCCCGGATCAGCTCGACCTGGGGCGGCAACCTCACCGACATGGTCCGCGCCACCCGCCTCCTGGAGACGATGGAGCGCACCCAGCTCTTCGACTCCGTCGGCCGGCGCGGCAAGTACCTGCGCGACGGCCTCCAGGCCCTGGCCACCGAGCACCCGGCCCTGGTGAGCAACCCGCGCGGGCGCGGCCTGATGTGCGCCATCGACCTGCCGGACGGCCCGGCCCGGGACGGCGTCCTGCGGCGGATGTACGAGGACCACCACGTCATCGCCCTGCCGTGCGGCGAGCGCGGGCTGCGGTTCCGCCCGCCGCTGACGATCACCGAGGGCGAGATCGACCGGGCGCTCGACGCGCTGGCGCACAGCCTCCGGCCGGCCGCCCGCTGACGCGCGGAGCGCGTGCCCGGCCCGCGGCGAACTGCACGAGAAGTCCCTGACCTCGCGGCCACGCGGCGGGCCCGGCCCCGCCGTGCGTCGCACACCCCTGCACGACGGAGAGCCTAGGTATGAAGTCAGCACGGTACCCGAGGACTGCCGCGGACTGGTCTGCCCGCATTCAAGGCGTATCGAGCGAGCGCTGCGATCTGGAGATGCTCCTCAAGGACGAGTGGCGCAACCGCATCGCGGTACGGGACGACGACCCCGGCGTACGGGCGACACGGCGCCAGGACCTGCTGGTCGGCGGGCCGGAGTACGCCGCGCTGCGCGCCGCCCCGCGCGATGGCAACGGGGTGTCGGTCGGGGCCCTGGCGCTCGCCACCCTGTCCACCGTCATGCGGGCGTACGGGCACGGGAACCGGACGGTCGCGGCGCTCGTGGACGCGACCGGGACGGAGGGCGCCGGGGCGGGCGCGACGGGGGCGGGCGCCGCCGACGCGGAAGCCGCTCGTCCCGACCGCCCCCGCGTCCTCCCCGTCCTCGTCGACCACCTCGCGCAGGCCCGCCTCACCTGCCGCGCGGCGGTGCGCGAGCTGGACGAGGCGATGCGCGACGCGGACGCGTACGTGCGCCCGGACGAGGTGCTGGGACGCGGCCTGTTCGACGCGCTGCTCGTGCTCACCGACCGCGAGGTGGACCTCGCGGAGCTGCCGCACTCCCCGCTGCTGGCCGTCGTCCGGGACGTCCCGGAGGAGGGCTGCCTGCGGTGGTCGCTGGCGTACGCGGGGGACCTGTTCGAGGACCGCACGATCGCCGGCGTCCTCGACGTCGTGCGCGAGGTGCTCGGCCAGTTCGCCGGGCACCCCGAGCGGCTGGTCGCCGACATCGAGCTGGTGTCGCGGGAGCAGCGCGAGCAGATGCTCAAGTGGAACGCCACCGACGGCGACTTCCCGGAGGACAAGCGGCTCAACGAGCTGTTCGAGGACGCCGTGCGGCGCTCCCCGGACCGGGAAGCCGTCGTCTTCGGCGACCTCCGGCTGACCTACCGCGAGATCGACGAGCGGGCCAACCGGCTCGCCCACTGGCTGCTCGGCCCCGCGCTGGGGGTGCGGCGCGAGGAACTCGTCGGGATGTACCTCGACAAGAGCGACCTCGGCGTCGTGACGACCCTGGGCATCTGGAAGGCGGGCGCGGCGTACGTGCCGATCGACCCGGCCTACCCGGCCGAGCGGGTCCGCTTCGCCGTCCGCGACACGGGCCTTGCGGGCATCGTCACCAACCGCCACCACGCTGCGCGGTTGCGCGAGATGCTCGGCCCGGAGCACGCCGCCGTCCGGATCATCGAGATCGAGAACGTGCTCGCCGCCGCACCGGATGCCACCGAGACCGCGCTCGCCGCGCGGGACGACGCCGACACCACGGCGCGGGACGACGCCGACACCGCGCTCGCCGCCGCCTCGGACGCCACCGCGACCGCGGCCCCCCGGCTCTCCCTGAGCAGCAAGGACCTCGCCTACATCACCTACACCTCCGGCACCACGGGCGTACCGAAGGGCGTGCCCAAGTACCACGACAGCGTCGTCAACAGCATCACGGACCTGTCCGAGCGCTACGACATGCGCCGCCCCGGCGAGGAGCGGGTCGCGCTGTTCGCCTCGTACGTCTTCGAGCCGCACCTGCGGCAGACGCTGATCGCGCTCATCAACTCGCAGACGCTGGTGGTCGTCCCCGACGACATCCGCCTGGACCCGGACCGGTTCCCCGCCTACCTCGACGAGCACGGCGTGACGTACCTGAACGCCACCGGGTCCGTCCTCCAGCACTTCGACCTGCGCCGCTGCACCCGCCTGAAGAAACTGCTGCTGGTCGGCGAGGAGCTGACGGCGGCGGGGCTGCGGCAGTTGCGGGAGCGGTTCGACGGGCTGGTCGTCAACGAGTACGCGTTCACCGAGGCGGCCTTCGTCACGGCCGTCAAGGAGTTCGGGCCGGGCGTGACGGAGCGCCGGGACCGCAGCATCGGCCGGCCGGTGCGGAACGTGAAGTGGTACGTGCTGAGCCAGAACCTCAAGCAGTTGCCGATCGGCGCCATCGGCGAGCTGTACATCGGCGGCTGCGGGGTCGCGCCGGGTTATCTGAACCGGGACGACCTGACGGCCGAGCGGTTCACGCCGAACCCGTACCAGTCCGAGCAGGACGCCGTGCGCGGGCAGAACGCCCGGATCTACAAGACGGGTGACCTGGCCCGCCTCCTGCCGTCCGGCGAGGTCGAGTTCCTGGGCCGCAGTGACTTCCAGCTCAAGCTGAACGGCGTCCGGGTGGAGCCGGGCGAGATCGAGGCGAGAGCCACCGCGTTCCCCGGCGTGCGCAAGTGCACGGTCATCGCCCGCGAGGGGGCCGGCGGCGCCGCCGACCGCCACCTCGTCGGCTACTACACCACCGAGGCCGGGGTGGAGGTCACCGAGGACGAGCTGCTGGCGTTCCTGGAGGAGCGGCTGATCCGGATCATGGTCCCGGCCCGGATGGTCCGCCTCGACACCATCCCGGTCAACGTCAACGGCAAGGTCGACTGGCGCGCCCTGCCCGAGGTGGAGCTGACGCGCCCCGGTACGGCCGCGCCCGCTTCCTCGGGTGGCACCGCCCCGGCGGACGGCACGGTCGCCGGGGTGCGGGACGCGCTGCGGGAGATCTGGAGCGAGGTCCTGGGCCTGCCGCCCGCCCGGATCGGCGACGGGGACGACTTCTTCCGGCTCGGCGGGCAGAGCATCTCCTGCATCCTGCTCATCGCCCGCGTGCGGCAGCGGCTGGGCGTCTTCGTCGGCGTGGACGATGTCTTCGGCCTGCGCACGCTGGGCGAACTGGCCGATCACCTGGCCGAGCAGCGGGCCGACGGGCAGCGGCCGGAAGCCGACGACGCGCCCCCCGCCACGGACGCCCCGCCCACCCCCGCCGACACACCCGTCCGCCTCCGCGCCAACGGCCTCCAGCAGGGCCTGCTCTACCACGCCCTCAAGCGCCGGAACGGCGACGACGCCTACGTCATGCAGTCCGTGCACCGCTACCGCTGCGCCCTGAGCCCCGACCTGATGCGCGCGGCCTGGGAGTACGCCCAAAGCAAGTACCCCGCGCTGCGGGTGCGCTTCGAGTGGGCCGAGGAGCCGCTCCAGATCGTCGAGCCCGACGACCAGCCCATGGACTGGCGGTACATCGACCTCGGCGACCTGCCCGACGAGGCCGCGCAGGACGCCCGCATCAAGGAACTCCAGGAGCGGGACCGGGCCGAGCCCTACGACCCGGCCGCCGGCCGGATGTTCCGCGTCTACCTGATCCGGCAGCGCGAGGACCTGTACGCGCTGCTGTTCAGCTGCCACCACCTGATCATGGACGGCTGGAGCCTGCCGGTCCTCCACGACGACGTGCACCGCGTGTACCTGCGCCTCCTCAAGGGCGAGCCGGTCGAGCCGGCCGTGGACCACGCGTACGTGGCGGCCCAGCGGCACTGGGAGGCGCACCGCGACGACCACGTGGAGCACTGGCTGCGGCAGGTCGAGCGGATCGAGGAGCGCGGCGACTTCGCCGGGCTCGTCAAGGAGGACCTGCGCTACCAGGTCGACCTGAGCGGCTACGACCACGTCCGGGAGCACCGCACCCGGACGCTGCGGCTGGGCGCGGAGCTGACGGAGACGCTGAAGGCGGTGTGCGCCGAGCACTCCGTCACCCTGCACTCGGTGCTCCAGTTCGTGTGGCACAAGGTGCTGTACTCCATCGGCGGGGGCACCACCACGGCCGTCGGCACCATCGTGTCCGGCCGCAACCTGCACGTCGACGGCATCGAGAACTCGGTCGGCCTGTTCATCAACACCCTGCCGCTGGTCGTGGACCACGACGAGCAGGCGGACCGCAGCGTCGGCGCGGCCATCGCCGCCATCCAGTCCGCCGTGAACACCATGAACGGCGCCAGCACGGTGGAGCTGGGCCGCCTGGAGACCGGCGGGATGAAGCGCCGGCTGTTCGACACGCTGCTGGTGCTGGAGAACTACCCGCGCCTGTTGGAGGAGGCCGAGGAGCACGACGAGCTGCTCCGCTTCGAGAAGGCCTACGACGCCGACAAGGTGGACTACCCGCTGGCCGTCGTCGCCCGGGAGGAGGGCGACGAGCTGACGGTCACTCTCTGGTACGCGGGCGAGCTGTTCGAGGACGAGACGATCGGCACTCTCCTGGACGTCACGCACACCCTGTTCTCGCAGGTGGCGCGGGACGTCGAGCAGCCCGTGCACGCGCTGGAGTCCGTCCCGCCCGCCATGGTGGAGCGGTTCGAGGAGTGGAACCGCACGGAGACCCCGTTCCCGGGTGAGAAGACCCTGCACGGCGTGTTCGCGGACATGGCCGCCGCCTGGCCCGAGGAGATCGCGGTGGTCTACCGCGACCGGCGGCTGACGTACCGGGAGCTGGACGAGCGGGCCAACCAACTGGCGCACCACCTGCGGTCCGTCGCCGAGCTGCGCCCGAACGACCTCGTGGGCCTCGTCGTCGACAAGAGCGAGCTGATGATCACCGCGATCCTCGCGGTGTGGAAGGCCGGCGCCGCCTACGTCCCCATCGACCCGGGCTACCCGGACGACCGGATCGCCTTCATGCTCCAGGACACCAGCGCCCGCCTGGTCGTCACCAACGAGGCGCACGGCGAGCGGCTGCGCGGCCTGGTCGCCGGCAACGAGGCGCACGGCGACCGACCGCACACCCCGACCGTCACCAACGACGCCCCCGGCAGCGAACCGCACGCCCCGACCGTCACCGACGAAGTCCACAGCGACCGACCGCACGACCTGCCCTCCGACGCGGCCCTCCCCGTCCTCGACATCGAGCGCCTGCCGCTGGACGACCACCCCACCACCGCCCCCGTCACCCCCGTCACCAGCACCGACCTCGCCTACGCCATCTACACCTCGGGCACCACCGGCAAGCCCAAGGCCGTCCTCGTCGAGCACCGGGGCGTGGTCAACCTCCAGCAGTCGCTGGCCACGCTGTTCGGGCTGGACAAGAGCCGCGGTGACGAGGCGCTCCTGTCGTTCTCCAACTACGTCTTCGACCACTTCGTGGAGCAGATGACCGACGCGCTGCTCAACGGTCAGAAGCTGGTCGTGCTCGACGACACGATGCGCACGGACGTCGAGCGCCTGTACCGGTACATCGACGACGAGCAGGTCACCTACCTCTCCGGCACGCCGTCGGTGCTCTCGCTCTACGACTACTCCACGACGCCGTCCCTGACCCGCATCGATGCCATCGGCGAGGACTTCACCGAGCCGGTCTTCAACAAGATCCGCGGAACGTTCCCGGGCATGATCATCAACGGGTACGGCCCGACCGAGATCTCCATCACCAGCCACAAGCGGCCGTACACGCCGGGCGAGCGGCGCGCCACCAAGAGCATCGGCCACCCGGTCGCCAACACCACCGCCTACGTGCTGGACAAGCGCATGAAGCGCGTCCCGGTCGGCGGCATGGGCGAGCTCTACATCGGCGGCGACGGCGTCGCCCGCGGCTACCTCAACCGCGACGACCTGACGGCCGACCGCTTCGTACCCAACCCCTTCCAGACCCCCCAGGAGCGGGCGGCGGGCCGCAACGCGCGCCTCTACAAGACGGGCGACCTGGTGCGCTGGCTGCCCAACGGCGAGCTGGAGTGCCTGGGCCGCACCGACCTCCAGGTCAAGATCCGCGGCCAGCGCGTCGAACTCGGCGAGGTGGAGGCCGTCCTGACCTCCTACCCCGGCGTGACCCGCTCCCTGGTGATCGCCCGCGAGCACCGCGGCACGGGCCTGACCGCCGCGCAGAAGTACCTCGTCGGCTTCTACATCGCCGAAACCGAGCTGGACGAGCAGGACCTGAAGCGGTGGATGCGCACGAAGCTCCCCGAGACCATCGTGCCCGCCCGCCTCCTGCGCATCACCGACATCCCGGTCACCCCCAGCGGCAAGCTGGACACCCGCCGGCTCCCCGAGACGGACTTCGGGCCCGGCGACGGCACCGCGTACGTCGCCCCCTCCAACGACGTCGAGGTCAGGCTCTGCGGCATCTGGTCGACCGTGCTCGGCGTCGCCCCGGACCGCGTCGGCGTGCACGACGACTTCTTCGCGCTCGGTGGCGACAGCATCCGCGCGATGGTGCTCGCCCAGGCCATCACCACCGCCTTCGGCCGCGGCGTCGGCATCGCCACCGTCCTCCAGCACACCACGCTCGGCGCGCAGGCCCGCCACATCCGCGAGACGGCCGGCACCGCCGAGGACCACGCGGACGAGCTCGCCGGCCCGCTCGCCACCGGCGCGGGCGAACCCCCGGTGTCGCTGACGCAGCAGCGCCTGCTGTTCATCGACGAGTTCGAGGGCGGCACCTCCGCCTACAACGTCCCCTTCACCCTGCGCGTCCCCGCGGCCGTCGCGACGGCGGACGGGATCGCCGACGCGCTGCGCGCCCTGCTGCGCCGCCACCCCGCGCTGCGCACCCTGCTCCCCACCGACCGGGACGGCGTACGGCGCCAGCGCACGCTGCCGGAGGACGAGGCCCTGGCCCGCTTCGCGGTGCCCGTGCACACCGTCGCCGACCCCGCCGAGCTGGACGCGCGGCTCGTCGAGCGCGCCGACCACGTCTTCCGCCTCGCCGAGGAACTGCCCCTCCAGGCCCACCTGTACGAGGTGGCCACGGACCCGGACGGCCGGTACCTGAGCCTCGTCCTGCACCACACCTGCTTCGACGGCTGGTCCTGGAACGTCCTCCGCGAGGAGCTGGCGGCGCTGCTGCGGGGCGTGCCGCATACGGACCTCCGAACGGTCGGCGGCACGTACGCGCAGTTCACGGCGTGGCAGCGGCGGTACCTGACCGGCCGGCGGCTGACGGAGCTGACCGAGTTCTGGACGAAGGCGCTCGCCGGCTACGAGACGATCCGGCTGCCGCTGGACCGCCCGCGCCCGGCGCGGTTCGACTACCGCGGCCGGGAGATCGAGTTCGCCGTCGACGAGCGCACCACGGACGCGCTCCGGGCGCTGGCCGGTTCGGCGCGGGTGAGCCTGTACAGCGTGCTGCTCGGCGCCTGGTGCCTGGTGCTGAACGTGTACACCGGCCAGCACGACTTCGTCGTCGGCACCCCGTCCGCCAACCGGGGACGGCCCGAGTTCGACCGCACGATCGGGTTCTTCGCCAACCTGCTGGCGCTGCGCGTCCGCATCGACCCGGCCGCCACGCTGGCGGAGTACGTCCGCGCGGTCGGCGAGCACGTCACCGCGGCCCAGGTCCACGGCGAGCTGCTGTTCGAACAGCTCGTCAAGGAACTGGACCCGGAGAAGGACCCCAGCCGCCACCCCCTCCTCCAGGTCAACTTCACCCTCCAGAACGTCACCGACCGCTCACCCGCGACCCCGGACGCCGACGAGCCGGTGCTGACCGAGTACCGCCCGGACGCCGACGGCTGGACGGCCACCAAGTTCGACCTGTCGACGACGCTGACCGAGACCTCCGGGGGCCTCGCGGGCAACCTGACCTTCGCCGCGTCCCTCTTCGACGACGCGAGCGTGGAGGGGTTCATCGCCACGTTCCAGCAGGTCCTGCGGGAGTTCGCGCGGCTGGCCGCGACCGGTGACGAGGCCCGGCTGACGGATGTGGCGGCCGTGGACGAGGCGGTCCACTCGCTGCCGGACGCGGCCGTCGACGCGCCCTCGGAAACCGCCCCCGCCCGGACCCTGCACGCCGTCTTCGAAGAGCAGGCCGCGGCATGGCCCGACGCGACCGCCGTGGTGGACGGCGACCGCCGCCTGACCTACCGCGAGCTCAACGAACGGGCCAACCAGCTCGCCCACCACCTGCGCTCCGTCGTCCAGCTCCGGCCCGGCGACCTCGTCGGCCTCGTCCTGGACAAGAGCGAGCTGACGATCGTCGCGATCCTCGCCGTCTGGAAGGCCGGCGCCGGATACGTCCCGATCGGCCCGGGGCACCCGGACGACCGGATCGCCTTCATGCTCCGCGACACCCGGGCGCGGCTCGTGGTGACCGGCCACGAGCACGCGGAACGCGTCCGCGGCCTGGCGGCGGCGACCGGGGCGCCCGTCATCGAGGCGGACCGGCTGCCGATGGGCGTCCGCTCCACCGAGAACCCGGTGACCGCCGTCACGCCCGCCGACCTGGCGTACGCCATCTACACCTCGGGCACGACCGGCCGCCCCAAGGCCGTCCTCGTCCCGCACCGCGCGGTGGACAGCTTCCGCGCGCAGATCACCGGCCGCTACTTCGGCACACCGGATGCCGTCCGCGAGGGCGTCCGGGGTGACGAAACGCGCGAGGGCGTCCGGACCGACGAGTCCCGGGGAGGCGAGACCAGGGGAGGCGAGACCGGGGGAGGCGAGACCCGGGGAGGCATCCGCGCCGACAAGACCCGCGAAGGCGCCCAGTCCGGCAACTCCCGCGAAGGCATCCTCTTCCTGGCCAACTACGTCTTCGACTTCTCCGTCGAACAGCTCGCCCTCTCCATCCTCGGCGGCCACACCCTCATCGTCCCCCCGGCCTCGCTCGCCCACGACGACGGCTTCTCCGACTACGCCAACCGCGCCGGCCTGACGTACATCAGCGGCACGCCCACCCAGATCCAGCAGCTCGACCTCTCCCGGCTCACCGGCCTGAAGACGGTGCTGGTCGCGGGCGAGGCGTTCCACGAGCACCACTTCGACAAGATCCGCGGCGAGTACGCCGGTCCGCTCGTCAACGCCTACGGCACCACCGAGACGGCCGTCTACAACACCGTCCGGCACTTCGCCCCCGGCGAGCCCTACCGCAACACCCTCGGGCAGCCCCTCGGCAACACCCGCCTGTACGTGCTCAGCGAGGGCATGAAGCCGCTCCCGCCGGGGGCCGTGGGCGAGCTGTACCTGTCCGGCGCCTGCGTGACGGACGGCTACCTGAACCGGCCCGACCTCACCGAGGAACGGTTCCTGCCGAACCCGTTCCGTACGGAGGAGGAGATCCGCGACGGCGTCCACCCGGTCCTGTACCGCACCGGCGACCTCGTCCGGCTCACCCAGACCGGCGAGCTGCGCTACGTCGGACGCAACGACGCCCAGCTCAAGATCCACGGCCTGCGCATCGAACCGGGCGAGGTCGAAGCGGTCCTGGCGAGCTGCCCGAACGTGCGTGAGTGCGCCGTCGTCGCCGCCCCCGACGACCGCTCGCCGGACGGCCGCCGCCTGGTCGGCTACTACGTGCCGGACAGCGGCACCACCGTCGACGAAGACGCTGTCTACGCCACCCTGCGGGCCAAGCTCATGCCCAGCATGGTGCCGTCCCTGCTGGTCCGCCTCGACGGCCCGCTCCCCATGACGATCAACGGCAAGCTGGACACCAAGGCGCTGCCGGCGGTCACCTTCGCGGCCCGCCGCGCGGACTACGCGGCCCCGCGCAACCGCACCGAGGCCCGGCTGTGCCAGCTGTGGGCGGCGCAGCTCCCCGGCGGCACGGTCGGCATCGACGACGACTTCTTCCGCTCGGGCGGCGACAGCATCAGCGCCCTGCACCTGGCCAGCCAGGTCCAGCGGGAGGTCGGGCGCCGGATCAGCGTGAAGGACGTCTTCGACTTCCCGACCGTCCGCGAGTTCGCCGCGACCGTCCTGACGCGCCCGGAGACCGCCCGCGGCACCGGCCAGCAGGGCACGGAGGCGCCCGAACAGGGCCCGCTGACCGGCGAGAGTCCCCTCCTCCCCATCCAGGAGTGGTTCTTCGCCAAGCCGCTCGCGGACCGCGGCTGGTGGAACCAGAACTTCGCCGTCACGACCCCGCCGCTCGACACCGACCGGCTGCGCGAGTCCGTCACCCGCCTGGTCGACCACCACGACGCCTTCCGCCTCCGGTACGCCATCGGAGACGACGGCGAGGTCACCCAGACCTACGCCGCCGCCCGCCCCGAAATCGTCCTGCACACCCTCGACGTGACCGGCATGACGCCGCACGAACTCAACCGCCGACTGGCGGACTGGCAGAGCGGCTTCGACCTGGCGAGCGGCCCGACGGCCTGCGCGGCCTACCTTCACGGCTTCCCCGACGGCACGGCCCGCGTCTGGTTCGCCCTGCACCACCTCATCGTCGACACGGTGAGCTGGCACGTCATCGCCCAGGACCTGGAGATCCTCTACCACGGCGGCGAACTGGACGAGAAGACCAGCAGCTACCGCCAGTGGGCCCGGGCGCTGCGCCGCTACACGCCCGACGCGGACGAACGCGCGCTGTGGGACGAGATCCGTCAGGCCCTGGCTCAGCCCGCGCCCCCCGCCCTCACGGCCCGGGCGGCGAACGCGCCGACCCACCGCGAGGAGTTCACCCTCGACGCGTCCGCCACCCGCGCCCTCCTCACCGACGGCCACTGGGCCTACGACACCACCATGAACGAACTGCTGCTGACGGCCACGGGCCTGGCCCTGCGCGCGGTCACCGGCCGGCCCACGAACCACGTCACCGTCGAGGGCCACGGCCGCGAACGCTTCGACGGCGCCCCGGACGTCCGCGACACCGTCGGCTGGTTCACCACGATGTACCCGCTGGCCCTGACGACGGACCCGGACGACCTCGGCCGCAGCATCCTCGCCACCCGCGAGACCAGCCGCCGGGTGCCGCACAACGGCATCGGCTACGGCGCCCTGCACGGCCGCTACGGCGGCGACCGGGCCCCGCTCCCCCCGGTGAGCTTCAACTACCTGGGCACGTTCGCCGACTCCCACGCGGACGGCGACGGCGCGCAGGGCTGGCGGCTGGACCCGTCCATGGCGGGCAGCGACATCTCCGACCGCAACCGCGGCGCCGACCAGTTCACCCTGGACGTGACGATGCGCTGCACCGGCGACCACCTCGTCACGGCCGTCGACAGCCGCCTGGACCCGGAGGTCACCCACCGGTTCGCCACCGCCCTGAAAACCTCGCTGGAGGAACTGGCGGCCCACACCGCGAAGGCGTCCCACTCCCCCGGCACGGCGGCCCGCCAACAGGCCGCCCCCTCCCAGGACTTCACCCCCTACCTCCTCGTCAACGAGGACGAACCGGACCTCCCCACCCTCTTCGTCTTCCCGCCCGGGGAAGGCGGCGCGGAAAGCTACCTGGGCAACCTCGCGCAGAAACTCCCCGGCCACCGCCTGGTGCTGTTCAACAACGTGCACCTGCACTCCCCGATGGAATCCTTCGAGGCGCTGGCCGAGTACCACCTCACACACATCGAGGAACTGGCCCCGACCGGCCCGTACAGCTTCCTGGGCTGGAGCTTCGGCGGCGTCCTCGCCCTGGAGATCGCACTCCGCCTCCAACGGAGCGGCAAGCAGGTGCGCGACCTCTACCTCATCGACTCCTACTTCAACGTGCGCGAGGCCTCGGCGGCCATCGGCCTCCCGGACGTGCAGGACATCCTCGACCCGATCAACTACCACTACGCGCCGAACCCGACGGACCTCAAGCGCCTCGGCGCGTCCGTCGAGAACCTGGTGCTCTTCAAGGCGGACGAACCCAACAACATCGTCCGCGACGACCACCAGCGCCGCCTGTTCACCTTCTACCAGCGCTCGCAGTACAACAGCCTGGACACGCTCCTGCCTGCCGAGGCGATCGAAGTCCGCGTCCTGCACGGCGAGACCCACCACACGTGGGTGCACAACGACGGCGTGGTCAGCGCGATATGCGAGCGCGTCTCGGGGGCGTCGCGTGACAGCAGCCGGTGAAGCCGAATCCGCGTGGCGGCGCCCGATGAAGCCGAATCCGCGTGGCGACGCCCGATGAAACCGGACCCGCGTGGCGGCGCCCGATGAAACCGGACCCGCGTGGCGGTGCCCGAGGAGAACGAAAGCGTGTGGCGACGCCCACCCGATAAGACGAAATCCGCAGAACCTACGGAAGAAGCCCTGGAGGGACGAATGCCCGTCCTGATGCCCTCGTCGGAAGTCCCGACGATCGACGTGTCACCCCTGTTCGGTGACGACGCGAACGAGAAGCTGCGCGTCGCGCAGGAGATCAACAAGGCGTGCCGGGGATCCGGGTTCTTCTACGCCGCCGGCCACGGCATCGATGTCCAACTGCTCCAGGACGTGGTCAACGAATTCCACCGGACCATGACCGACCAGGAGAAGTACGACCTGGCGATCAACGCGTACAACAAGAACAACCCCCACGTGCGCAACGGCTACTACATGGCCGTCAAGGGCAAAAAGGCCGTCGAGTCCTGGTGCTACCTGAACCCGTCCTTTTCCCCCGCCCACCCCGAAATCGCCGCGGGCACCCCCATGCACGAGGCCAACATCTGGCCCGACGAGAAACGCCACCCCCGCTTCCGCCCCTTCTGCGAGCAGTACTACCGCGACATCTTCGCCTTCTCCCGCACCCTGATGCGGGGCTTCGCCCTGGCCCTGGGCAAGCCGGAGACCTTCTTCGACGCGGAACTCCCGGAGGCCGACACCCTCTCCGCCGTCTCCCTGATCCGCTACCCCTACCTGGAGGACTACCCGCCGGTGAAGACCGGCCCGGACGGCACGAAGCTCAGCTTCGAAGACCACCTCGACGTCTCCCTGATCACCGTCCTCTTCCAGACCGAGGTGCAAAACCTCCAGGTCGAAACGGTCGACGGCTGGCGGGACCTGCCCACCTCCGGCGACAACTTCCTGGTGAACTGCGGCACCGCCATGGCCTACCTCACCAACGACTACTTCCCGGCCCCCAACCACCGCGTCAAGTTCATCAACGCCGAACGCCTCTCCCTCCCCTTCTTCCTCCACTCCGGCCACCACAACGTCCTCGACCCCTTCACCCCCGAAGACCAGGGCGACAAGGAACTCAACCCGCCCATCACCTACGGCGAATACCTCAACCAGGGCTTCCACGCCCTGATCGCCAAGAATGGGCAGACCTGATATTCGGAGCCTGAAAACGACAGCGCCGGACGGCTGGTGTGCCAGCCGTCCGGCGCTGTTCCCATATCAGGGCTACCCGCGAAAGATCACGGCACAACTCACTGGCCGTCGCCACGAAGCGAGGCGATCGCAGCCAGGAAATCGTCAAAGTCGTCGATGCCGCGTCCGACCAGTTCATCCAGAGAGACAAGCGGCGCGACACCCTGCTCCACGGCCAGTTCGTCCAAGGACCGGGCAGGTTCGAAGAAGCTCACGGGGTCGATGTCCGCGTTGCGCGATGCCCCGGTGGCGGATTCATGCGAATTCATCATGCACCTCTGCAATTCACGATTCCGGGCTCCGCGACCAGCCGAATTCATCCCTCACCCGCCCCCGGTTCCACCGCCGGCCGGGCATCCAGCTTCTCCCGCAGCCGCCGCAGCACCGCGACCGTGACACGCAGGTCGTCCAGCGGAATGCCCTCGGCCAGGTACTCCAGCCACCGCTCTTCCAAGGGACGCAGGTCGTCCAGGGCCTTCCGGCCGGCCGCGGTGAGTTCGACGAGCGGACTGCGCTGATCCTGCGGATTGGGGCGGGTCGCGACGACGCCCTCCGCACGCAGGCGCTCGACGGTCTGCTGGACCGCCTGCCGCCGCAGGCCCCGTTCGCGGGCGAGGTTGGCGACGGTGGACGGGCCGTCCAGCAGGAGCCCGGCCACCTGCCAGCGCGCCGAGGTGAGGCCCGCGTGCGCGGAGAGGCGGTCCCCTTCGCGGAGCAGGCGGCCGTTGACGGCAAAGACCTCGGTGGTCACCTCGATCAGGGCGTCCACGTCCGGTGGTGAGGAATCCATGGCCACAGCGTATGACCTCGTATGTCCTTGCATGACCTCCAGAGAATCCAGAGAACGACAAGAGCTTGTCAAAGTTCGCGGCGGCGCCTACGCTCGGCACCCGGCCGCGGCACCGACCGCGAGCGAGACGAGCAAGAGACGCACCAAGAGGCGCACCAAGAGGCGCACGGAACCGGGGCCACCGGCCCGGAAGGTCCGGACAGCCCCGGGACCACCGGCCCGGAAAGTCCGGAAAGTCCCGGAACCACCGGCCTGCAAAGTTCGGAAAGTCTGGAGAGTGAGGAACCGTGTCACCCGCGAATCCGGGCACCACCGGTGCCCCGGAGCGAACAGCCGGGGCGTTCACGCACCGGCAGGTCCTGACGGCCATGTCGGGGTTGCTGCTGGCCGTCTTCCTCGCGGCACTGGACCAGACGGTGATCGCCACCGCCATGCGCACCATCGCGGACGACCTGCACGGCCAGACCGAGCAGGCGTGGGCGACCACGGCCTACCTCATCGCCTCCGTCCTGGCGATGCCGTTCTACGGCAAGCTCTCCGACATCCACGGGCGCAAGCCGCTGTATCTGATCTCCATCGCCGTGTTCGTCGCCGGTTCGGTCCTGTGCGGCACGGCGGGTTCCATGGCGGAACTCGCCGTCTTCCGGGCGATCCAGGGCCTCGGCGGCGGCGGACTGATGTCCCTGCCCACCGCGGTGGTCGCCGATCTCGCCCCCGTACGGGAACGCGGGCGCTATTTCGCCTTCCTCCAGATGGCCTGGGTGGCCGCCAGCGTCGTCGGTCCGCTGGCGGGCGGGGCCTTCGCGGAGGCCGGCGGGGTGTTCGGCGTCGACGGCTGGCGCTGGGTGTTCCTGCTCAACGCGCCGCTGGGGCTGCTGGCCCTCGTCACCGTCCGCAAAGCCCTCACCCTGCCGCACGAGCGCCGGGCGCACCGGATGGACGTGCTGGGGGCCGCGGCGCTGACGCTGTTTCTCGTCCCCCTGCTGATCGTGGCCGAGCAGGGCCGCACCTGGGGCTGGAGCTCGCCGGCCTCCCTCACCCTGTTCGCACTGGGCGCGGCCGGGCTCGCGCTGCTCGTCCCCGTCGAACTGCGGCGCGGGGACGAGGCCGTGCTGCCGCTGCGGCTGTTCCGGCGGGGCGGCATCGCCCTGTGCTCGACGGTCAACTTCACCATCGGCGTCGGCATCTTCGGGACGGTGACGACCCTGCCGCTGTTCCTCCAGCTGGTGCAGGGGCGGACCCCGACCGAGGCCGGGTTGGTGGTCATCCCGTTCATGCTGGGCACCATCGCCTCCCAGGTGGTCTCCGGCAAACTCATCGCGGCCTCGGGCCGGTTCAAGAAACTCGCCGTCGTGGGCCTGGGCTCCATGGCCGGCGCACTGCTGACCCTGGCCACCGCCGACGTGGGAACGCCGATGTGGGGCATCGTCCTGATCGTCGGCTGGCTCGGCATCGGCATCGGCCTGTCCCAGACGGTCATCACGCTGGCCATGCAGAACGCGGCGCCCAAGAGCCAACTGGGCGTGGCGAACGCCGCCTCGGGCCTGTGCCGCCAGATCGGCGGCTCCACCGGCATCGCCGTCCTCTTCTCCGTCATGTTCGCGGTGGCACTCGGACACCTCACCGACCTGCTCCGCACCGGCCCCCTCGCCCGCGTCCTGACGGACCCGTCCGTCACCGCGGACCCCGCCAACCACGGCTTCCTGCACCTGGTGGAATCGAGCCACGGGGCAGGCATCGCCCTGGACGACACCTCCGTCCTCCAGGGCCTCGACGCCCGGCTCGCCCAACCGGTCGCGGAGTCCTTCGCCCACGGCTTCCACGTCATGTTCCTCGTGGGTGGAGCGGTGCTGCTGGTCGGCTTCGTCCTGAGCTGGTTCTTGCGCGAGCTGGAGGAGGGCGCGGACGAGGGCGCGGATACGGATTCGGACGAGGACGCGGCAGGGCAGGAGCAGCGGGCCGGCGGCGGCACGGCGGCGTGAGGCTACCGACTCCCCACACCGGACGCATGACACCTGGCCCCTGACGGCGGTGGCCCACCTGGGGACGACGAGCCCCATTCCTACCCCCGGCCGGATATTCTCCCTCGCCCCACCCATCCCCCGCTTCGAACTGGCAAGCGACCGACTGATCCACATAGGGTACGGATCCGGCGGACACGTCACCGCCGTC
The DNA here is from genome assembly GCF_040611095.1 of Streptomyces sp. NPDC003077. Lineage (NCBI taxonomy): Bacteria > Bacillati > Actinomycetota > Actinomycetes > Kitasatosporales > Streptomycetaceae > Streptomyces > Streptomyces sp. NPDC003077. Next base: position 61,989 of record NZ_JBEXNM010000002.1, read on the forward strand.
AGTACGCGAGGAGGGCCCCGTCAGGACCGGGGCGTGCTTGGGGGGGACCACATGCCGGGACAGTCCGGCTTCGACGTCGAGCAGGACGGCATGGCCGCCGAGGCCAGGAAGCTCGACACCGCGAGCGACGAGGTCGGCGACATCGCCAAGGCCGTCGCCGACGGCTGTGTCCAGCTACCGCGCTGAGGGCCGCCATGACCGGGCACCGTGACCACCGGCCCCGCCGCCCGATACGAACCGCTGCCGCCGCTCTGTGCGTGGCCGCCCTCCTGGGAGGCTGCGACTTCGGCGAGGCCGCCGTCTACTCGCTGGACCACCCCGACATCACCGCCGACGAAGGCGGCAGGTTCTCGCTGTCCGTGTCGCAGAACCCCTCCCTGGGCGAGGAGTGGTACGTGGTCGCCCCCAGCCCCGACCCCGCCGTCGTCCGCGCACGCGGTGTGCGCGCCGCTGACAAGGACGACGGCCTCGTCATGGTCGGTGCGGGGTACACGAGGCTTTACGACTTCGAGGCCGTGGGTCAGGGGAAGACACAGATCACCCTCCTGCACTGCCCCCTCAACGCGTGCAGCGGCGACAGCACGCCCCCGTCCACCACCCCCGGTCCCCACTGGCTCCCCACCATGCCGAAGGCCACGCACCACACCTACACCGTCACCGTCAACTGACCACCAGCCCGGCCCCGGGCACCCATGGCGCCCCATGGACACCCCCGACTCGCACCCCGTCCAAAGCCGACGCCGAGTTGCCGGCGCTCGACCTGCCCAACCCAGTCAGCTATGGAATCGCCATACCTGGACCGCACCGCACCGCCCTGTTTGAGGACGGTGCCGTCGCCACCGTGATGGAGCTTCGGGTGACGACGGGCACCGCTCACCCCCGGCCGTGACCACGCCACCGCCCGTCCGGGCCATCCGTACGCGTCCACAGCCGCCGTGAACCCGCTGCCCGCCCCCGCACGTCCCCGCCCCCGCACGTCCCCGCTCTGGCCGGACGGCGGCGGGGTCCGGCGGGATAGCACGGGGGCCCGGCGGGACAGCGCGGGGCGGGGGCGCCATTGCGCGCGGCGTGACGGACGGGAAGGCTGCCGCCGACCGTTGTCCGTCCTCCCGGAGGGAACGCCGCCGTGCGCAGAGGCTCAGGTACGACCGCCGGAAGTGGCTCAGGTACAACCGCCGGAGGTGGTTCAGGCACAACCACCGGAAGTCGTTCAGGCGCGATCACCCAAGGTGATGCAGGTACAACCACCCGCAGAAGTTCACGCACAACCCCCCGCAAACATGCACGCACAACCGCCCAAAAAGGCCACCCCTTCGGGCGCCGGCCCACCGGTGGGCTGGCCGACGTGCTGTGGGACTGGTCGAAGTCCGGCACCCGGCATGCCGCCCGGAACCGGCTGTTACGGCGGCTGCCCGGGGTGGGCCCTGACGCGGCGTACCGGTTCGGGCTGGTCGAGCGTCCGCACTACGCCTACGGCGTGCGCCGGGCCACCGAGTTGGCCGCGCGGCTGGGGCACCAGGGCGTCACGGTGGTGGAGTTCGGCGTGGCCGGGGGCAACGGGTTGCTGGCCCTCGCCGAGCACGCCCGGTATTACGCCGCCGCCACCGGCGTGACGGTGCGCGTGGTCGGCTTCGACAGCGGCGCGGGCATGCCCCCCGCCAAGGATCCGCGGGACCTGCCCTACCTCTTCGGCCCCGGCTTCTACACCATGGACCACGACCGGTTGCGCGCCCGCCTGGGCGCGGCCGAGCTGGTGATCGGCGACCTCGCCGACACGCTCCCCGCCCACCTCCGCACCCACGCGGACGTCCTGCGCGCCCACCCCGTCGGCTTCGTCGCCCTCGACCTGGACTACTACTCCTCGACGGCGACCGCCCTGGACCTCTTCCGCGTCCCGGCGCACGAGCATCTGCTGCCGCGGGTCACCTGCTACCTCGACGACCTGCCGGGAACGATCGCACAGATCGGCGAAGCCGCCGCCCTCGCCGACTTCAACACCGCCCACCCGGACCGCCCCATCGGCCGCGTCCTGGGCCTGCGCGCCTTCACCCCTTTCGACCCGCCCTGGGCCGACCAGATCTACGTCCATCACCGCATGGACCACCCGGACTACACACGGCTGGAGGTGGGCGCCACCGGGGATCAGCTGCCGTTGGTTTCCTGACGGCCGTCGCGGACTTCTCGACGGCCGCCGGGAACTTCTCGACGGCCGCCGAGGACTTCTGGCGGCCGTCGAGTGGGGCACCCACCCCCAGAACGTGCGGCGCACCGCCTCACCGCGCCAACGGGACCGTGATCTCCTTCAGCCAAGCCCGGCGGGCGAAGTCGCGGGCCTTGATGACGACCGCGTCGGGGCGCACCTCGACCTGGAGGCCCTGGTTGAAGGAGCCGCCGACGGCGACCTCGCCGCCCTTGCCGTCGTCGCGGAATCCGGTCTGGATGGCGCCGGTGTTGACCACGGTGAAGCCGCTGAGGTTCGCGGTGCCGGGCACGACGCGGCGTACCACCCAGTCGGAGAGTTCCAGGTCCCAGTGCGTGTGGCCGGAGAAGAGGAAGACGTCGGGGTGGCGGCCGAGCAGGTTCAGGAGGCGGTCGGCCTGGAGGTAGTCGTTCGCGTAGAGCTTGTTGCGGGTGCCGGAGACGGTGTTGGGCAGGGGGTGGTGGGTGATCACCATGACGGGCTTGCGGCGGCGCGACCAGTGCCACAGGCGGTCCTCCAGCCACGCGAACTGGGCGTCGCTGATCCAGACCTCGTCCCAGAGCTTGGGGTCGTGGTAGTGCGAGTAGCGCTCGGTGCCGAGGGTGAGAACGGGGACGCCGCCGAAGGAGGTCTCCGCGTGGACCGTGCCGCGCCCGGCGAAGTTGTAGAAGCTGCGGAAGAGGGAGTCCTCGGTGGTGCCGTTGGGCCAGGTGTCCTGCGCCAGGGTGTCGGGGTCGCGCCACTTCGGCACGTAGAACTCGTGGTTGCCGATCGCCCAGGCCACGGCGGACGGGTGCGAGTGACGCCGCAGTTCCGCGCTGACCTGGGCGTACTCGAAGTCGTAGCCGCGCGGCGTGATGTCGCCGGCGACGGCGAGGCCCGCGCTGTGCGGATTGACGGCCGCCATGTCGTCCAGCGCCCGGCCGAAGTCGCGCAGGTCTCCTTGGATGTCGCTGATGACGTTGAACCGGACGACGTTCCGGCGGAACACCGAGGCCCCGGTCGGGGTGGCGTGGGCCTGCGGGGCTCCGGTGGCGGCCACCAGGGCGCCGCCGCCGGCGGCGGCGAGGAGAGATCTGCGGTCCATGTCGCGGCTCCGTGTCCGTGAGGTGGGTGGGCTGGCACTGCGCCACGGGTGAAGATCACGGCGGCGGGTGCACGCCCTCCCACGTGCGACGGGCCTGTGCGTGAAGTGAAGGAGAACGAAAGGAAGTGAAAGCGGAGGGGGACGAGGGAGAGGAGCGCTGAAGGCCGGTGTTGTCGAGTCGATTCGCACGCACCCGAACCGATGACTGAAGCGAAACAGAAGGCTGAAATATTCGGCGACCATCTTTTGCCGTCAAGCATTTCCCGCGCGCCACAATTTCGGCCCACGAATACCGCAGTCACACCGAAGGCACATATCGCCCTTTCGCGAAATTCCCAACTTTTGACCGCCTCAAGGCACTTTCGCCTGCGGTGTTCCTCGTCGCGTCTGCGCAATCCGTCCGGCCAGTGAGCTCACATCGACAGGAGCGAGGGCAGCAGCCCGGCGCCGTCTCCGCGTCCTGGGGCCGCCGCGCACCCGTCCCGTCTCCCCCGACGCCGAACAACGCGTCCTCGCCCTGTTCCGGCAGCTCACCGCCGAGCAACAGGAACAACTTACGATTCTCCGCAGCAGGGTACGCAAGCCCGGCGCTTCGGCCGGACTTCCGCTTGCAGCCGTGCTGACCGCCGGGGGCGCCTCCTACGCCGCGACGGGTGCACAGAGCGGGTCGACACAGACGGCCGGGTTCGGAATTCCTGCTTCCGCACCGCGATTCATCTCGGACTACACTTTCCACTGCTCCAAGGAGATACTCGAAGACAGCATCACGGGTCCCGGTGCTCGGAATGTAGTGGCCACTGAGTACTCGTCAGCCAGGCACAACAGGGAAAAGGCGACTTGGAAGTACACCGGACGCAAGATCGTTGTCGTACTTAACAACAACGGCTTCTGTGACGGCCTGGCGCCTCTGAAGCTACCACTCCACAACCAAGGGGGAATCATATGACAAGCCGCATGGGTTGCCATATTCGTTACGATCCAGAAGCTGATGTGGCTCTGCTCTCCTTCACGGAATCATCCCGTTCGGGCGGCGTTGCGCTGGATTTCGATGACGATTCCGGATTGGCCGGTCTTCTGCGCCTTGGCGCAGGAGGAGAGTTCGACCACCTGGAACTTCTGGGGGCAAGACGTGCAATCCCTCAATTGGTGACGGGGTTGAACGCGCCGCCTTCGGGAGTACGGGACTATTGCCGAGGTGTGGTGAACGTGCACTTGGCGGCAGGTGACGAGCAAGGCGCGGTTCGCTTCGACCTTGTCGACATCTCCGCCGACGGAGGCGAGTACGAGATCTCAGTACGGGCCAAATCGTCGCCCTCGGTCCTCGCCACGCTGACGTATGACATAAATACGGGCGCACTCCGCTCTCTGACGCTGTTTCCGGTGGGGAATTTACTTCAAGGCATTCCCGGGATTACGTCCGACTGACCTAGGTAAAACCTTGCGTGTCCCCCTGCTCGATTTACAGGGCCGGGACACGCTCACGCCGCCACCATTGAAGGGGCCCCGGAAGAGCTCCGGAAAGCAGGCGCACGTCGGCTCGTCACCGTCGTTCGTTCTACGCGATGGTCTCCTCTGACCCTGCTCCACGGAAGGGCTATCACCGTCTCCCGGAGAGCGCCATCTGTCGTCGCTGGAAGGCGAGTTCCAGGATTGGCTGTGATGGTGTCTTCGGGTGTCGTTTCGGCGAGTTACGCATGATCGATGTCAGCGTCTTTCGGTGTCGCATATTCGTGCGATCGTGAGTTCCGGGGCCGTGGGCGCATCGGACGTGGGCGATCCAGCCGATATGGCGGTCGCGGTGGGCCGGGCCGACGCCGCACTGCCTGCGGCGCTCGTACGTCACGGCGCGGCAGCGGTGAAACAGGAGCCCCGGATGAACCGGCAGCCGGCCGCCGCGCCCGACCGTCAGCCCCTTGAGGAGCACGCCGCCGCGCCGATCCGCGAATGCGCGGCCGACCAGCGCGCCAAGACCGACGCCCTCGCCAGCGTCCCGGAGGTCGGCTGTGGCGCTAGTACAGATGGTCGCTCGCCTGGGCGCCGAGGACGTTCAGAAGGGCCAGCGCCTCGGCGCCGGGGGATCCCGGCGGTGCGCTGTAGAGCACGAGGTGCTGGTCGCGGTCGGTGAGCGTGAGGGTGTCGCAGTCGACGGTGACGTCTCCGACGGCCGGGTGGCGGAAGGTCTTGGTGAGCATCGGTGCGGGCTGTACGTCGCGCCGTTCCCAGAGCCGGGCGAAGTCGGGGCTGGTGTCGCGGAGTTCGTCGACAAGGCCGGTCACCGCGGGGTCGGTGGGGTAACGGGCGAGGGTGGCGTGGAGTTTCATGACCACTTGGTGGCGGAACTCGGCGGCGTCGGAGATCCCGTACAGCGGCGTATCGGAGTGCTCCGGCCCGGGGAATGCCCGGCGCGCGAGATTGCGGTCCTCGGGGGCGAGCTGGGCGAAGTCCTCCATGAGCGCGGCAGCGAGGTCGTTCCAGGCGAGCACCTCGAACGCGGCGGACACCACGAAGCCGGCCGTCCGCGGCAGCCGCTCCAAGAGCGCGAGGATGCTGGGGCGGACGTCGCGCCGGTGCAACCGGGTACGTGTCGGCGCGGTGCCGGCGAGGACGTGCAGGTGGTCGGACTCGGCGTCGGTCAGCCGCAGCGCGCCCGCGATCCCGGCGAGGACCTCGGCCGACGGGCGCGGTGCCCGGCCCTGTTCGAGCCGGACGTAGTACTCCGTGGAGATGTGCGCGAGGACCGCGGTCTCCTCACGGCGAAGCCCCGGGGTCCGGCGCCGCGGGCCTGAAGGGAGGCCGACGTCCTGCGGCCGGAGCCGCTCACGGCGGCTGCGGAGAAATGCCCCGAGTTCCCGCTTGTCCATACGGGAAGTGTGCCCGCCGTCCGGTGGCGGATCGTAGTACTGGTTGTGCCTGTATCCGCTCCCGGGCCGGAATGACAGTGGTGGCATGACAGAAAACACCGGCACCGCCGCGCCCATCGGCCTGCTCACCGGCAAGGTCGTCTTCATCACCGGCGCCAGCCGCGGCATCGGAGCAGCCGCGGCCCGGCTCTTCGCCTCCGAGGGCGCCGCCGTCGTGCTCGCCGCCCGCGGCACCGATGCCCTCGAAAAGATCGTCACCGGGATCCGTGCCGACGGGGGCACCGCCGATGCCGTCACCCTGGACCTCGCCGACAGCACGAGCATCCGCGCCGCCGTCGGCAGTGTCGAAAAGCTGCACGGACGGCTCGACGGCGCCTTCAACAACGGCGCGGTCATCCAGCGGCAGTTCGGCCCGGTCGACACCACGAGCGAGGAGGACATCGACGAGCAGTTCGCCGTGAACTTCCGCGCGCACTGGACCGCCATGAACGCCCAGGCCGCTCTCATGCGGCGGAACGGCGGCGGGGCGATCGTCAACACCTCCAGCATCGGCAGCCGCCGCGCGAACCCGGCCCTGCCCGCGTACGGCGCCATGAAGCGCGCGCTCAACAGCCTCACCGAGACCGCCGCGGTGAACTGGGCCCGCGAGAACATCCGGGTCAACGGCATCACGCCCGGCGGCACCTCCACCCAGATGATCGACACCTGGGAGGCGGCGGCTCCCGGCATCGTCGAGCGCATGACCAAGTCGATCCCGCTCGGCAGGATGGCCGAGCCCCGGCAGATCGCCGAGGCCGCCGCGTGGCTGCTCAGCGACCGGGCCTCGTACGTGACCGGCGCGATCGTCCCGGTCGACGGCGGCGCCGGCGCCTGACCAGGGCAACCCAGCACCACCACCCGCGCTCACCCCCTGAGCACCGAGCCGTCACTCCCGTAAGCCCCAGGTTCTGCCCACAGAGGTTGGCGACGACATATGGCTTTGGATGGTCAGCCGTTGGGCTTCCACTCGCCGAGGCGATTGCGGGCCTGGGCGAAGGCGGTGGTGCCGTCCGCGGGACGGCTTCCCGGCGATGACGCACAGTCGCTTCAGGCGAGCGGTCGGCGTTCAGCGCGTGGCCGCGGCTGGTGGCACGGTGCGAAGCTCGGTCGCGGCTCGGAGCAGCGCGGAGAGGGCCGGTGAGTGGTGGCCGGCCGGCCATGCGAGGACGGTTGTGATGTCCGGGGCGTCGACGACGGGCACCGCGACATGGTCGGGCCACTGCCAGGCGCGGCTGGAGGCAGGGATGACGAGCAGGGTCTTGCCGAGCGCGACGAGCTGAGCGAGTTGTGACTGCGTGCGCACCTCTGGCCCGGGGCCGTCGGGGTAGGAGCCGTCCGGCCGGGGCCATCGGGCGAGGGGAAGGTCAGGCACGTTGCCGACGTCCGCGAGGGTGAGCTGGGGACGTGCGGCGAGCGGGTGTCCCGACGGGAGGAGGGCGACTTGGCCTTCGGTGCGGATGTCCTCGGTATCGAACCCGGCGAGGTCGTCGACCGGCCGGTGCATGAGAGCCACGTCCGCGCGCCCGGCGCGCAGGAATCGTGCCTGCTCACCGACCTCGCACAAGACGACTTCGACCGGTGCCGTATCGGCGCCGGCCGCCGACGCGGCGAGAAGCCGTTGCAGCAGTTCGTGCGACGCGCCGGCTTTGGTCACCAGCACCAGGGGCCGCTGGAGGTCCGCGGCCCGCCGGGTCCGTCTGGCAGCAGCCGCGACCGCGTCGAGGGCCAGGCGGGCTTCGCGCAGCAGCACACCGCCGGCGCCGGTCAGGGCCACCCCCCGCCGGTCCCGGTCCAGGAGCCGGACGCCGAGCCGACGTTCGAGCTGCCGGATGGCGCGGGACAGTGGGGGTTGCGCGATCCCGAGCCGCTGGGCCGCGCGCCCGAAGTGCAGCTCCTCGGCGACCGCGACGAAGTACCGCAGCTCGCGGGTCTCCAGGTCGTCCATGTGCACACCCTATTCGCCTGGTGATACCCGCCAGGTATCACCAGGTACCTGATCCATATTGGACGAATCGGACGCCTCGCACGGAGCATGAACAGCGTGAACCACACCAAGACAGCGCTGGTCACCGGCGCGAACAAGGGAATCGGCTTCGCCATCGCTCAGGGTCTGGGATCCCTCGGCTTCACCGTCGCCGTGGGAGCGCGTGACGACGCCCGGCGTGAAGCGGCCGTGGAGCGGTTGCGTGCCGAAGGCATCGACGCGTTCGGAGTCGCCCTCGATGTCACCTCCGATGACAGCGTCGCCGCCGCGGCCACGAGCATCGAGAAGGAAGCCGGGCGACTCGACGTACTCGTCAACAACGCGGGAATCTCCGGCCGGTTCGAGGACGGCGCTCAGGACCCCACAACCCTCGACCTCGGTCTCCTGCACACGGTCCTGGACACGAACGTGTTCGGCGTGATCCGGGTGACGAACGCGATGCTCCCGCTGCTCAGCCGTGCTGCCGCGCCCCGGATCGTCAACATGTCCAGCACCATGGGCTCGCTGGCCCTGCAGAGCGGCCCGATGGCCGCCGCCTACGCACCCTCCAAGTCGATGCTCAACAGCGTCACGGCACAGTACGCCCGCCGATTCGCCGACACGAACATCATCGTGAACGCGGCATGCCCCGGGTACGTCGCCACCGACTTCACCGGATTCGCCGGGGACCGCACACCCGAGCAGGGTGCCGCGATCGCTCTGCACCTCGCCACCCTGCCCGACGACGGCCCCCGAGGCGGCTTCTTCGACGACAAGGGAGCCGTCGCCTGGTAGCTCGGGGAGCCGTCGCCTGGTAGCTCTGCGCGCGCGAGAGCGATGAGGTGGCGATAGGCGCGCCACGCAGCCGCCAGGAACCGTGCGGCCCCGCACCGACCTGCTCGGCGAGCCCCGCCTGAGACCCCCCGAACGACGTACGCGTTCCGCGCGAGCCCACCCACGTTTCCACAACCCGCTCCCGGACCCCAGCACTTGCCGGCGCCCACCGAACGGCCGGGTGCACGAGACGCGACTCGTGCACCCGGCCATGGTCGTCCTCCGAGCGGACAGACCCGCATGGTCCACCGCAACGCACCCCTGACCGAGACCGGCCGCCTGCGCCCGGCACAGTGCGCAGTCGACGAGCAATGGCCACTCCGCCGAGCAGCCGAACGCTTCCACGTCCCACCCGCCACAGCGAAACGGCGGGCCGACCGCTACCGCGAGCAAGGACCTGCCGGGACGGCGAATCGGCCCGGCCGCCCGCGCCTCAGCCCGCTTCGACCGCCCTCAATGGGGCGCCACCCGCCGGCCGTGTCCCCAACCTCTCGGGTCGGTATGCCCAGGCAACCTCCTTGGCTCTGTTCACGACCGAGCCCCAGATCTCAGTCCCCCGCCCGTCGATGGTGCGGCTAGCCCCCGGTCGATCGGGGGGGTGGAGCGGATGGTCCGGGTGCCCCCGCGCGGCGAGAGTTGCGCCCATGAACACGCACAAGGCCCTGCTCGCCGCCCTGCTCGTCCCGCTCGGTGCCACCCTGGCCGTCGCCCCGGCCGCCTCCGCCGCCACCCCGTCCGCCCCGCCCGCCGCGTCGGTCTCCGCCGGTGCCGCCGCGCCCGCCGGCCCGGAGGAGGCCGTGGCCGCCGCGTTCCGCTCCCCCGAGGCGGCCCTCGGCCGGGTGGCCCACCCGCTGCGCACCACCGAGCCCCGCGGCGGCCTGGCCGAGCTGCGCCCGTTCGGCCGGATGGTCGGCGACGCCCGGGTGGTGGGCCTGGGCGAGGCGACCCACAGCTCGCACGAGTTCTTCACCGTCAAGCACCGGGTCCTGCGGTACCTGGTCGAGGAGAAGGGCTTCAGGGCCTTCGCCCTCGAAGCCCCGTGGAGCACCGGACTGCGGCTCGACGCCTACCTCACGAGCGGCAAGGGCGACCTGAAGCAGATCATGGACGAGGAGTTCCAGGGCACCTACCGGTGGTGGAACAACGCCGAATACCGCGATCTGCTCCAGTGGATGCGCGCGTACAACGTCAAGCACCCCAAGGACCCGGTCCGCTTCGTCGGCGACGACGGCGCGTTCGCCGGTGCCGAGCTGTACGACAAGGTGAGCGCCTACGCGGCCGAGGCCCGCCCCGAACTCGCCCCGCGGCTCACCGAGTTGTACCGGGGCCTGCGGCCCACCACCGACGCCGAGACGTACGTCAACGACTACCTCGCGAAGCCGATAGCCGAACGCAAGGAACTCGCCGAGCGGACCGGCCGGGCGGTGGACCTGCTCAAGCAGCGGCCCGGCAGGGGCGCCGACGCCGACGCGCACGCCTGGGCCCTCCAGCACGCCACCGCGATCCACCAGATGACCACGCTGTTCGCCTTCGACCTGGACGACCCGCAGGGCGCCACCGACGCCATGCGCTACCGCGACCGGATCATGGCGGAGAACGTCGCCTGGTGGCAGCAGCGGACCGGCGACAAGATCCTGCTCGCCGCCCACAACAGCCACATCGCCCTCAAGACCTACGTCCCCGGCACCCATCCGAAGGTGCAGGGCGACTTCCTCCGCGAGAAGTTGGGCGGCGGCTACCTGAGTGTCGGCCTCACCTTCGACCGGGGCTCGTTCAACGCCTTCGGCCAGGACGGCGGCGTCCACCGCTTCGCCGTCGGCCCGGCCGCGCCCGGCACCACCGAGCACACCCTCGACCGGGTGCGGTACCGCGACTTCGTGGTGGACCTGCGCAACGCCCCGGCAGCGGCCCGCGCCTGGCTCGCCGCGCCGCGCACCGTCAGGAACATCGGCACCGCCTACCCCTGGAGCGGGGACTCCCCGCAGATCCGGCTCGCGGAGACACACGACGTCGTGATCCACCTCCAGCGGGTGGAGGCGGCCCGCCTGCTCAAGTAGCACCGGGCCCGCGCGGCGCGGCGGCGGCGCGGTAGGTCAGCCGGCCGACTGGGCGCAGGTCGGCCGCGCCTCGGTGCGCCGGCGAGTCACCGGCATGGCCGCCACCGAGGCCGCCACCGAGGCCGCCACTGCGGCCCAGGACGCCGCCGCCGACGACCACGACCGGGTCGAGGACGCCTACCTCCGGGCCGTCGAGGCGTTCGCCAGGCCGTCGAGGCGTTCGCCGCGGAGGCCGGTGTCGACCGCCTGGCCGTGTGGCCGGCCCTTTCCCGCGATGTCGGCGCGGTGCTCACGGCCCTGCCCGCCGCGGGTCTCGTCGAATGCGTATGGCAGGACCCGGACGGGCGCATCCACGACGCCATCACCGACGAAGAGGGGTTTCCCGAGCATTTCCCCGAGCATTTCCCTGGGACTTTCCCCGAGCTGATCGCCCGGCTGTCCGGCGCCACCGCCGCGGCACTCCTGCCCGTGGACGCCGACGCACGCGTGCCTTTGTGCACCGCCGTCATGCCGGATGACGACGGAGTGGTACGGGCCCGCTGGCGGACGGAGCCGACACCGAGCGACCGGGAGTAGGCCTCGCTCACCCGAGGACGTGCCACGGACCCCGACCGAAATCCTCGCCGACTCTGACCGTGCCATGGCCCGGCCCCGACCGCACCGGGCCCGCGTCAGCCGCGCCGGGCCCGCGTCGACCGTGCCGGGCCCGCGTCAGCCGCGCCATGGCCCGGCCCGACCATGCCTGTCCCGCATCGCCCCTGCCGTGGCCCCGGGCGAGGCCGCCGACAGTCAGGCGGAACGGCGCCGTACGGAACCCCGGCCCCCGTGTTCCCCTCTCACCAGCCGAAAGGGGAACACTTTGAAGACCAGGACTCGCCATCTCTCCGTCGCCGCCGCGCTCGTCTGCTGCTGCCTCGCGCTGACCGCCTGCGGTACGGAACGCGCGGGGGCGCCGCGAGCAGCCGCGCCGGAATCGTCCACGACGGACACGACCAGCGACGACCAGGGGGAAGACCTCCCGGACACCACCTCGGAGCTGAGTGACGAAGCCCTCCCCGACACCACGTCCGACGACCAGGGGCCGGAGCTGCCGGACACCACCTCCGACGACCAGGGCGAGATCCTCCCCGACACGACCACCGAGAACGGGGACACCGAGGAGACCGGGGACACCGACAACACCAACGACTACGACCCCGACGGCCCTCCCATGGGCGACACCGAGGACGAGGGCAGCCTCGTGCCGACGGCCGGTCCGCACCGCTGGTTCCCGATGCTCCGCGAATTCCGCGCCTACCTCGCGGCGGACGCCTCGAAGGCGGACGCCGCCATCGCCGATCACGTGCGGAGGGTCTACATCCGCACGCCTGCGGGCACCGCCCGGAGCGAGGCCGTGGTCCGGGTCGACTACGGAATAATGGAATCGGAAAAAGCGGACCGAACCGCCGAGGTGTTCACCCAGTGGCGGCATTCGGTGTACGGCGACCACGGCCACGTCCAGGTCCTCGGCCCGGCGAAGACGACGGCTGATCTGGACTGGTAGCGCGTCCGGCGCCGACGCCGAGCGCCCGCGCCGTCAGCCTTCCGTCTTCTCCCGCCTTCCGCCTTCCGCCTACGCACCAGCCACGAGTGGTCCGACGACGAGGGCGTCATCGTCTACGGGGAGTGGTGCGTGCCGACCGGGTTGACGGTTGGGTACGAGTACCAGCTGTAGCGGGGCGGCGTGGGCGGTTCCGTTCCCGGGCTGCGCCAAGTCGGGGTCCGGGCCGAGCCCAGCCAGCGGCCCGCGCCGGCGCCCAGCAGAGGCGCTGGACGAACGGGGTCAGGGAATTCGGCGTAGGGACTGCGGTCTCGTGAGCACTGGTACCCGCGAGAACACCGGCATGCACGCCCGATGGAGCGGTGGCCGTGTCGGTGGGTGATGCGTTGGGTGCGTTCTTTCCGCGGTCGCGGTCGGCGGCGATGAATGAGGAGTTCAGCCGTCCGGGGTTCTTCCTTATTCTCGCCGGCGCTGAGCTTTCGGTGTATGGCCTGCCGGGCGGTGGTGGCCTTCGCGCAAGGAAAGGCCTGAAGGTGCCTGTCCGACGGATGGTCGTAACCTCCCGGGCACTTATGCTGAGACCGCCGCATTCGACCACCCCAGCCCCGTGAAAGAAAAAACCAGTTGACTCCGCATTCCCTCGCGTTCTACGTGGACGTGGTCACCACCGGAACAGTGCTCGGCGCCAAGCCGACGGACAGCCCCGACCGGGTGACCTCGATCCTGGGTTCCGATTTCTTCGAAAACTCCCTCAACAACCACAGCATGTGGCGGGACTACGGAGTGGTCGAGTTCTTCTGGATACGAAAAACGCCAGAGCAGCCCTGGGAAGGTCACCACTTCACCTTGCAGGTGCACCGGCTGCCGCACGGGGGCGGCAGTCTCGTCAACCAGGTAATTCGCGACCGGTACGGGCGCTTCGACCGCCATCTCCGCTTCGCCAAGCTGGAGCGGCTGCTGAAGAATCGGGGCGTGTCCTTGGAAGACGTCCCGGACGTGAACGCACCGGCCGTCTCCCAGCACTGGCAGCCTGATTCGCAGGTGTCTGTCCTGGTGACCCGGGCCCACGAAGAATGGCGACCCCGCTATCGCGGCGACGACCGTTTGGGAGATGTGTATGCCATCTGTTCGTCGGTGAGCGCCGAGCAAGTGGCATGGAACAGGGAGCGATACGGCCGTTAGGAACCGTCCGGAACAGCCGGCCGGTCCCTCACCCAAGCCATGGCAAGGGCCCTTCGAAGCCGAATCGGCGCAGCCCTGCGCCCTTGAAACCACATCGACGAATCCCGGCGCCGGCCTCCGACCCAGGCCAGCCCTATACCGCCGGGGAAAGCGCCCCGTAGCCACTGCCGACAACCCGCGCATTGCATGTGCTCAGCTCGGACAGTGCTCGTCATCCGCACACCATCAGCGCGCGCTGATTCGCGCGCCCGTCACTCGACGGCGCCCATGCAACGCCCACGGCCCCCATTCAACACTCACGGCCCCCGACCGCTCACAGCGATCAGGGGCCGCGCTCAACTCGTGGAGCCGAAGCCATTCACCGCGCCGCTTCGGCCCGCTCCCGGGAATCCGGCCGCCCGTCGCCCTCGCGGGCTTCGGCTCGTCCTCCCAGCAGGTCCCGTTCGATCTCCTCCAAGCTCCGCCCCTTCGTCTCCGGCAGCAGTTTCCGTACGAAGACGAAGGCCGCGAAGGTCGTGACCGCGAAGAAGAGGAAGTTGACGCCCGCGCCCCAGGCGGTGAGCAGGGACGGGAAGACCAGGGCCACGATCATGTTGAAGAGCCAGTTGAACAGCACGCACAGGCTCACGGCCGCCGCCCGCACGCGCATCGGGAACAGTTCGGGCAGCATGACCCACTGCACCGGGCCCCAGGAGATCGCGAACGAGGCGATGTAGAGCGCGATGCCGAAGAGGGTCAGAACGGACAGCGCCGCGCCGTAGCCCAGTCCGGACAGGTTGGTGACGGCCAGCAGCAGCATGGCCGCGCACATGCCCAGGGCGCCGTACAGCAGCAGTGGCTTGCGGCCCTTGCGGTCGATCAGGCGCATGGCGGGGAGCGTCATCAGCATGTTGAGCAGGCCGATGCCGACGTTGGCGAGGATGGCGCCGTCGGAGCCGAAGCCGATGTCGGTGAGCAGGGTCGGCGCGTAGTAGATGATCGTGTTGATGCCGACGAAGTTCTGGAAGAAGACCAGGAGCATGCCGACGATGAAGACCGGGCGGAGCCGGGGGGCCGTCAGGTGGCGGAGGGTCAGCGTCTCGGTCTGTTCGCGTTCGACGCGTTCGGTCTCCTCGATCTCGGCGAGTTCCGCGCCGGCCGTGCCGTCCTCGCCGCGCAGCCGGACCAGGACCCGGCGCGCCTCGGTGGTGCGGCCCTTGCCGACCAGCCAGCGGGGGCTTTCGGGCTGGGTGACGATGCCGATCGCGAGGATCGCCGCGGGGACGACGCCCAGGCCGATCATCCAGCGCCACGCCTCGGCGCCGGCGAGCAGGTAGTCGGTGACGTAGGCGAGGAAGATGCCGACGGTGACCAGGAGCTGCATCAGCGAGGTCAGGCCGCCGCGCAGGTGTTTGGGCGCGAGCTCCGTCAGGTACAGGGGGACGACGACGGAGGCGATGCCGACGCCGACGCCGATGACGAAGCGGAAGGCGATGAGCGTCGCGGCGCCGGGGGCCAGCGCGGCGCCGAGCGTGCCGAGAATGAAGACGGCGGAGGCGGCGAGGATGAGGCGGCGCCGGCCCCAGGAGTCGGACAGCCGCCCGGAGATCCCGGCGCCGAGCATCGCGCCGACCAGGAGCCCGGAGACGACCATGCCCTCCAGGAGGGGCGTCAGCTCGATGTCCTTCTTGATGAACAGCATGGCGCCGGAGATGACGCCGGTGTCGTAACCCCACAAGATGCCGCCGAGGGCGCCGAAGACCCAGATCAGGGCGTTCTTCAGGCGGGAGGGCCGGGCGGGGGTGACCGTGGTGCGGGCCTCGGTTGCCATGGCCGGTCAGCCTCTCTTCAGCGGCGAGATGTGGATCTTGCGGCCGGTGCCGGCCCGGAAGCGGGCGACCGCCTCGTCGAAGTCCTCCAGCCCGAACACGTCGCTGACCAGCGGATCGAGGTTGAGACCGGCGGCGAGGACGTCGATGGCGGGCTGGAAGCTGTTGTGCACCGCCATCGAGCCGATGATGTCGATCTCGTGGTGGTAGACGCGGAAGGGGGAGAAGGACGCGGAACGCGCCGGGTCGGCGACGCCGAACTGGAGGAACGTGCCGCCCTTGCGGACGCGCCCGAGGCCGTCCTCGATGGCCGCGATGACGCCGGTCGCGTCGATGACGACCTCGAACCCCTCGTCGCGGCCCAGCTTGTCGGCGTGGGTGACGGCGGCGTCCACGCCGAAGGTCTCGGCGAAGGCCAGCCGGTCCTCGTTGAGGTCCACCACGGAGACGGAGGCGGCGCCCGCGGTGCGCACCAGCGCGGCCATCATCAGGCCCATCGTCCCGGCCCCGTAGATCAGGTAGTGCTCGCCGGGGCGGCGGGGCAGCCGGTTCAGGCCGTGCACCGCGCACGACAGCGGCTCGATCAGTCCGGCGGCGGTCTCGGAGAACCCCTCCGGCACGAGGTGGCAGCAGGCGGCCGGCACGGCGACCAGTTCGGCGAAGCCGCCGGCCTGGGTGACGCCGACGGCGCGGTAGTCGGCACAGAGGTTGGCCCGCCCGATACGGCAGTAGTGGCAGGCGCCGCAGGGCATGTTCGGGTTCACCGCCACGCGGTCGCCGACGGCCACGGAGTGCACGCCCTCGCCGACCTCGACGACCTCGCCGGTGAGCTCGTGTCCGGGGACCAGGGGGTAGGAGGCGGCCGGCAGCTCGCCGTCCAGGAGGTGCATGTCGGTGCCGCACAGCCCGCAGGAGGAGACGCGGACGACGACCTCTCCGGGCTGGGGCCGGGGATCGGGCAATTCGGTCAGGGCGGTACGGCCCGGCTCGGTGACCACGACAGCGCGCATCGGCGCCTCCTCACGTCATTGTGCGGTTCGGGGGTGCGCGACGGCTGGCCCCGGCGTTAGGTGCCGGGAACATAACCCGGACGTAAGCGTTTGCGCAATCGTTTACGTCTAGAGTGTGATGGACTGCGTTCCGGTAGGCCGTACCCGGTGCGGCGACCGGAACGGCGGCGCGACAAACTGCCCGGTACCGGCAATCGGGACCGGCGCGGCCGGTCACCGGAAGACGGAAACAGGCCGCAGGCCGGAACGTACGAAGACCGGAACGAAGAACGGCAGGCAGCCGGTGGCAGGACAAGGCCGGCAGGGCAGAACCGGACGAGCCGCCGGTGACAGGACAAGACACTGGTGACCGGACGAGCCACCGGCACCGGACGACACGAACACACACGGGGAGACGGACCGGATGACGACGATGGCCGATGTGGCACGGCACGCGGGGGTCTCCGTGGCCACGGTCTCGCACGTGCTCAACGAGACCCGGCCGGTGCGGCCGGACACCCGCGCCGCGGTCCTGCGCGCCATCGACGAGCTGGGGTACACCCACAACACCCTCGCCCGGTCCCTGGTCACCTCCCGCACCCGCTCCATCGGGCTCGCGGTCTCCGCGATCAGCAACCCGTACTTCACCGAGATCCTCCAGGGCGTCGAGGCGGAGGCCCTGGCCGCCGGGTACAGCCTGCTGATCGCCGACCCGCACGACGACCCGGAGCACGAGCGCAAAGTCGTCCGGCTGCTGCACGAGCGCCGGGTGGACGGCATGATCGTCGCGCCCTCGGCGGAACCCGCCGGCATGGTGGACTACCTGCGCCGCGGCAAGATCCCGGCCGTCTTCCTCGACCGGCTCGTCGGCGACGAGCACGACCAGGTCTGCGCGGAGAGCACCGCCCCCGTCCGCCACCTGGTCGAGCACCTGGCCGACGCCGGCCACACCCGCATCGGCCTGGTGGCCGGGCTGCCGGGCCTGAGCACCACCACCGAACGCGTCCAGGGCTACCGGGAGGGCCTGCGCTCGCGCGGCCTGCCCTTCGCGCCCGAACTGCTGGCCGGCGGCAATTCGGAGGCGGAGGGCGCCCAGGACGCCACCCGCCACCTGCTCGCCGCCCCGCAGCCGCCCACCGCGATCATCACCGCCAACAACGCGATGACCATCGGCACCCTCCAGGCACTGCGCGACCTCGGCCTCGCCGTGCCCCGCGACATCGCGCTGGCCTGCTTCGACGACTTCTCCTGGGCCGACCTCTTCGCCCCCCGGCTCACGGCGATCTCCCAGCCCAGCAAGGAGATCGGCGCCACCGCGGTACGGCTGCTGCTGGAGCGGCTGGAGGAACCGGACCGGCCGCCGCGCACGATCCGCCTGCCCTGCGCCTTCGTCCACCGCGACTCCTGCGGCTGCGGAACGGACCACGCCGACGCCCCCTGAGCCGCCGCCCTCCTCCCGTCCCGCACCTTCGTCCACCGCCGTCCACCGCCGTCCACCGCCGTCCACCGCGGCTCCCACGACTCCCGCGACTCCCGCGACTCCCGCGGCTGCGGAACGGACCACACCGCCAGCCCCTCCCCTTCCTCCCCTTCCTCCCGTTCCTCCCGAAACCCCACACGAAAGGCCAGCTCCCGTGATCGTCGTCGCCGGCGAGGCCCTGATCGACCTCGTTCCCGCCCCCCAGGACCCCGCCGGGGACGAGCGGCTGCCCGCGCTGCTGCCCCGCCTGGGCGGCGGCCCGTTCAACACCGCGCGCGCCCTGGGCCGCCTCGGCTCGCCCACCGCCTTCTGCTCACGCGTCTCCACCGACACCTTCGGCGAGGCGCTGCTGCGCGGCCTGCGCGCGGACGGGGTGGACACCTCACTGGTACAGCGCGGCGCCGAACCCACCACGCTCGCCGTCGCCGACATCAGCCCCGACGGCTCGGCCGGCTACGGCTTCTACGTCGAAGGAACCGCCGACCGCCTCTTCGTCCTCCCGTCCGAGCTCCCCGCCGGGACCAGGGCGGTGTCCCTGGGCACCTGCTCCCTCGTCCTGGAACCGGGCGCGAGCGCGTACGAGGCCCTGCTGCGACGCTCGTCCGACCAGGGCGTCTTCACGGCGCTGGACCCCAACATCCGCGCGCACATCATCCCCGACCACGACGCCTACCGCGCCCGCTTCCGCTCCTGGCTGCCGCACGTCACGCTGCTCAAGCTCTCGGAGGAGGACGCCGGGTGGCTGGCCGGCGGCACGGACGTCGCCGTGGCGGCGAAGGAGTGGCTGGCGGCCGGACCGTCGGCGATCGTGCTGACCCGGGGCGGCGACGGTCTCTCCGTCCTGACCCCGGACGGCGAGGTGACGGTCCCCGGCGAACGCGTCGAGGTCGTGGACACCATCGGCGCCGGCGACACCGTCAACGCCGCCCTCCTCCACCGCCTGGCCGGCCACGACGCCCTCTCCCGCGCCGCGCTGACCGCCCTCACCCCCGACGCCTGGCACGACATCCTCCACTTCGCCGCCCGCGCCGCGGCCGTCACCTGTTCTCGGGCGGGGGCTCAGCCGCCGTACGCGGGGGAGCTCGGCGTGGGCTGAGAGGTCGTTTCCTCCCGGTGTTTCATCCTGAGATTTGCGGTTGGTGGGGCTTTGCGGGGTCGCGCCAGGAGGTGGTGTTCTCACCGGTGAGGCGGCGGGCCATGAGGTCGGTCATCGCGAGGTGGATCATGGCTTCGGAGCGGGCGGGCAGAGCCTCGTAGTCGCGGGCCAGGCGGCGGTGGAGCATGAGCCAGCCGTACGTTCGCTCCACCGTCCAGCGTTTCGGGATCGGGGTGAATCCTCTGGTCCCGGGCATGCGTTGGGTGATTTCCATGTCGATGCCGAGGGTGGCGGCGTGTTCGACGAAGTGCTTGCGGTAGCCGCCGTCGACCCAGGTCTTGCGGATCGTGGGGTGGTCGGCGGCGACCTGGTCGAGCATCCGGGTGCCGGCCACGGAGTCCTGGACGCTGGCCGCGGTGACCAGGACGGCGAGGAGGAGGCCGAGTGTGTCGGTGGTGATGCTGCGTTTGCGGCCCACGATCTTCTTGCCCGCGTCCGTGCCCTGGCTCCTGGCCGGGACGCTGGTGGAGGTCTTGACGCTCTGGGCGTCGATCACGCAGGCCGACGGCTCGGCATTCCGTCCCTTCTTCTGCCGGGCAAGCTGCCTGAGCAGGCTGTTGAGCTGGGCGAACACGCCATCCTTCTGCCACTTCGCAAAGTAGCCGTAGACCGTCTCCCAGGGCGGGAAGTCGTGCGGCAGGTAGCGCCACTGCACCCCGGTCCGGTCGATATACAGGATCGCGTTGATGATCTCGCGCAGGTCGTGCTCGGGTGGACGCCCGATGTCCAGGGCATGCCGCCGGCGCTCGGCCCGCCAGGCGCTCAGCACCGGCTCGATCAACTCCCAGCGGGCATCGGACAGGTCACTCGGATACGGACGACGCTCGGCCATGTCCCGGGCGTACTGCCGACCGACGTCGGCGTCCAGGAGCGCGGGTCCGAGGTTGGGAGCACGGCTCCCGCCAGCGCGCCGGGCACCTTGGGATGAGACAGGCGTGAGCTCCATCCCGCCCCGCCTGTCACACCATCCGGCCCTGAAGCCTCACCCGCACTCACACTCCCACCCTCACCACATTCCCGGGTAGGAGAAATTAGGAGATTGCGCGCAGTGCAGATGAAAACGACCTCTGAGCGGTCCTGACTCCTCCGTGGCGCGCAATGCCCGATGCTTACGACGCGCGTCCGGGCTCCGCAGCGCACTCGTCCCCCTGGACCGCCCACCCCGGCCGCCACGTCCCCCCTCCGACGCCCCCCGAGCGAGCGGCCGTGGCGAGGTGCTCGCGCAAGGTGCCGAGCGCGGGATGAGGGTTGTCGACGCGCCAGAGCAGGGAGTGCGGGTAGACCGGGGTGGGGTCGCGCAGGGGGATGCGGCGCAGGTCGTGGCCGACGGGCCAGACGAGCGGGGTGCGCGCGCCGAGGAAGGTCGCCAGCGTCGACGAATCCGCGATGGCGTCGAGGAGCGCCTCGACACCGAAGTCGGGCCCGATCGTGTCGATGGTGAGCCCGAAACGGGCGGCCAACGCGTCGTAGTAGGCGCCCCATTCCGTGCCGGGGACGTTGCTGGGCATCCAGATCCGGTGCCCGGCGAGCTGCTCCGGGGCGACCGAGCGGGCGGCGGCGAACTCGTGGCCGGGGCCGGTACACAGTTGCAACGGCTCGTCGAAGACCGGGGCGGCCCGTACGCCGTCCGGGAGCCGCCGACCCGGCATGGTGACGGCCCGGAAGGTGGCGTCGATCGTGCCGTCCCGGACGGCGCTGACGGCCTGGTCGACATCGAAGAGGGTGACGACGTCGAGTTCCACCTCGGGATGCGCCCGGTGAAAGTCGCGCAGCAGCCCGGCCACCGCCATCCGCCGCCCGATGACGTCCACGCGCAGCGCCCGACGGCCGGGCCGCACGGAGGCGGCTGCCTGCTCCTCAGCCTTGAGCAGCGCCCGGGCGTGCGGCAGGAACGCCTGCCCGTCGATCGTGAGACTGGCCCCGCGCGGCGTACGGAGGAACAGCCGCACGCCGAGGTCCTGCTCCAGCGCGTTGATGCGCTTGGAGACGGCCTGCTGGGTCAGCGACAGATCGACTGCGGCCTTCTGGAACTGCCCCGCGTCCGCGATCGCGACGAAGGTGCGTACGGCGTTGAGGTCCATGGCGGCCACCTTACGCAGACAACTGTGGGTTGTACGCCGTGACCGTCCCGGTTGTTTGATCTGTTGTCGCGGGGCTCGCTTTGATGGTGAGGAGCGACGGCGGGTCGCCTGGTCCGGACGGGGATGAGCGCGCCCTGCACCGCGCCCTGCACAGGGAAAAGGCCGGACTCACGGTCCTACACCCGAAAGGCCCCGATCCGCCGGGCAAGCACACCGATCAACCGTTGGTTGTTGCAACAGGCAACAGGCCCACAGGCAACAGACCGCATGCCACACGCCACAAGCCCCACGCCATACGCCACTCCCCCGCCCCGGAGGTGACTCACCCGTGCCGGACTCCTTCGTCCACCTGCACAACCACACCGAGTACTCGATGCTGGACGGCGCCCAGAAGCTGCGGCCGATGTTCGGTGAGGTGGCCCGGCAGCGGATGCCCGCGATCGCCATGAGCGATCACGGCAACATGTTCGGGGCCTACGAGTTCGCGCAGGTCGCGAAGGACTTCGACGGCGTCAAGCCGATCATCGGGATCGAGGCGTACGTGGCACCCTCCTCCCGGTTCTCCCGGAGGCGGGAGTTCTGGGGGCCGGGGGGCAGGCGCGCCGTGAGCGAGGACGGCGAGGGTTCCAAGGACGTCTCCGGTGGCGGCCGGTTCACCCACATGACCATGTGGGCCCGCGACGCCGAGGGCCTGCGGAACCTCTTCTGGCTCAGCACGCAGGCCAGCTACCAGGGCCAGTTCCCGGCCGGCAAGCCCCGTATGGACCGCGAGCTGATCGCCGAGCGGCCGGGCGGCATCATCGCCACCACCGGATGCCCGTCCGGCGAGATCCAGACCCGGCTGCGCCTCGGGCAGTACGACGAGGCGAAGGCCGCCGCCGCGGCCTACCAGGAGATCTTCGGCCGCGAGAACTACTTCCTGGAGCTGATGGACCACGGCCTGGCCATCGAGCGCGACGTCCGCGGCGGCCTGCTGCGCCTGGCCGGGGAGCTGGACATCCCCCTCCTGGCCACCAACGACGCGCATTACGTCACCGAGGACCAGGCCGACGCCCACGACACCCTGCTGTGCATCGGCGTCGGCAAGAACAAGGACGACCCGAACCGCTTCCGCTTCAACGGCTCCGGCTACCACCTCAAGACGGCCGCGGAAATGCGCCGCCTCTTCTCGGAACTCCCCGAGGCCTGCGACAACACCCTCCTCATCGCCGAGCGCGTCGAGTCCTACGACGAGGTCTTCGACCACCGCGACGAGATGCCGAGGTTCCCGGACGTGCCCGAGGGCGAGACCCAGGAGTCCTGGCTGCGCAAGGAAGCCCTCAAGGGCCTGGCCCTGCGCTACGGGGACCCGGTGCCCGCGCACGTCCTGGACCGCTTCGAGACGGAGATGGCGGTCATCGGGCCCATGGGCTTCAGCTCGTACTTCCTGGTCGTCGCCGACATCTGCCGGTACGCCCGCACCCACGGGATCCCCCTCGGCCCGGGCCGCGGCTCGGCCACCGGCTCCCTGGTGGCCTACGCGACGCGCATCACCGAGTTGTGCCCACTGGAGCACGGCCTGCTCTTCGAACGGTTCCTGAACCCCGAGCGCATCAACCCGCCGGACGTCGACCTCGACTTCGACGACCGCCGGCGCGACCGCATGGTCCGCTATGTCATCGAGAAGTACGGCGAGGCGTACACCGCCCTGGTGAACACCTTCGGCACCATCAAGGCCAAGAACGCGATCAAGGACGCGTCACGCGTCCTGGGCTACCCCTTCTCCCACGGCGAGCGGATCACCAAGGCCCTCCCGCCGGACCAGAACGGCAAGCCCGCCCCGCTCGCCGCCCTCTTCGACCCCGCCCATCCGCGCTACGCCGAGGCCGGCCGGATCCGGCAGATGTACGAGGACGAGCCGGACGTGCGGCGCGTCGTCGACACCGCCCGCGGGGTGGAGGGCCTCACCCGCGGCACCGGGGTGCACGCCGCCGCGGTGATCCTGTCCAAGACGGAGCTGACCCGGCGGATCCCGCTGCACCTCCGCCCCGCCGACGGCGCGCGGATCACCGGCTTCGACTACCCGTCGTGCGAGGCGATGGGGCTGGTCAAGATGGATTTCCTGGGCCTGCGGAACCTGGGCGTCATCGATCAGGCGCTCGCCAACATCCGCGAGAACCGGGGCATCAGGCTGGCCACCGTCGATCCCCTGGACGGCGACCCCGCCACCGTCGTCATCCCGCTGGACGACGCGAAGACCTACCGGCTGCTGGCGAAGGGCAACACGCTCGGCGTCTTCCAGCTCGACGGCGGCGGGATGCGCGCCCTGCTGAAGCTGATGGCCCCCACCCGCTTCGAGGACATCGCCGCGGCCAACGCCCTCTACCGGCCCGGCCCCATGGCCGCCAACGCCCACACCAACTACGCCCTGCGGCAGAACGGCAAACAGGAGCCCACCCCGATCCACCCGGAGCTGGCCCAGGCCCTGGAACCGATCCTCGGCTCCACCCACCACCTGCTGATCTTCCAGGAACAGATCATGGCCATCGCCCGGCAGCTGGCCGGCTACACCCTGGGCGGCGCGGACATGCTGCGCCGCGCGATGGGCAAGAAGAAGCCGGAGGTGCTGGCCGCGGAGTGGGAGAAGTTCCACGCCGGAATGACGGCGAACGGCTACTCCGACGAGGCGATCAAGGCGCTCTGGGACGTGATGCTGCCGTTCTCCGGCTACGCCTTCAACAAGTCGCACACCGCCGGCTACGGCCTCGTCTCGTACTGGACCGCCTACCTCAAGGCGAACCACCCGGCCGAGTACATGGCCGCCCTGCTCACCTCCGTCGGCGACGACAAGGACAAGGCCGCCGTCTACCTCGCCGACGCCCGCGAGAACGGCGTCCGCGTCCTCCCTCCGGACGTGAACGAGTCCGTCGCGGAGTTCACCGCGATCGGCGACGACGTGCGCTTCGGGCTGCGGTCCGTGCGCAACGTCGGCGACGGTGTCATCGAGGCCGTCACCGACGCCCGCCATCGGAAAGGGAAATTCACCTCCTTCGCCGACTTCCTGGACAAGGTCTCCCTGCCCGCGCTGAACAAGCGGGCCGTGGACTCCCTGATCAAGGCGGGCGCGTTCGACTCCCTGGGCCACTCCCGCAAGGGCCTGTCCGCCGTCCACGAGGAGGCCATCGACGCGATCATCCCCGTGAAGAAGGCGGCGGGCTTCGGACAGGACGACCTCTTCGCCGATCGGGACGACGAGGACGCCGCCGGACCGCCCCTCGGCCTGGGCTTCCCCATCGACGACGCCGACTGGCCGCAACGGCAACTGCTGTCACTCGAACGCGAGATGCTCGGCCTGTACGTCTCCGCCCACCCGCTGGACGGCGCCGAGCACATCCTCGCCGGCGCCCGGGACTGCTCCCTCGCCGCGCTCCTCGCCTCCGGCCGCACCACCGGGGAGGTGCGGCTCGCCGGGCTGATCACCGGCGTCCAGCGCAAGGTGACCAAGCAGGGCAACGCATGGGCCCTGGTCACCCTCGCGGACCGGGACGCCGGCATCGAGGTGCTGTTCTTCCCCGCCGCCTACCAACTCGTCCAGCACGCCCTGACCGAGGACAACGTCGTCTCCGTCAAGGGCAAGCTCGAAGACCGCGACGGAACCCTGAACGTCTTCGGCAGGGAACTGCACGTGCTGGACATCTCCGCCACCGAACACGGCGGCCGTCCCCCCATCCGGCTCACACTCCCCTCCCACCGCGTCACCGAACACTCGATACGCGAACTGAAACGAATCCTCGCCGCCCACCCCGGCGACACCCCCGTCCACCTGCACGTCCGCGGCCCGCACACCACCACCGTCTACGCCCTGCGCGGCACGGTGAACGCCGCCACGATCGCCTCGGACGTGAAGGGGGCGTTCGGCGCGGAGGGGTGGGGTGGGGTGGGGTGATGGGGGGCACCCGCTTCGGCTTCTGTCCCGGTAGGCGGAAATGGCTCCGGAACGAGGAATGGGTCTCGTGCGCGTTTCGGCTTGCCGACCGTAATTACCGGGGGCGCTGGGATGGCGATGACGGAGGCATGACGGGCGCCGTGCTATCAGCATCGCCCGCCTGAACACGGGTGTGTGTTTTCGGACGGGAATGCCTCGCCTCGTCGATTGGCCGACTCGCCCTTTCCGGCGGTGGAAGGAGACGTCACCGGGCGAGCCGGGCGACGCCTTCCGAGGGCTGTGCCGGAGGGCGGGCGAGTAGGTGGCGGGGCGTTTTCTTCCCGTCGGACCGGAGGGGAGAACGGGTAGGCAAGGCCTTTGTGACGAGGCTCGGGGAAAAACCGGTTCAGTGCTTCGCCGTGTCGCTCGCGGCGAGGGCGGTTCTTGTCACCGAGGCCACTCGCGAGCGCGTGGGGCGCCAGTATCGGCAGCTCCGTTCGTCCTGCCTGGGTTCTCGCGCGGGTGCGTGCGGTCCGTTACTTCTCCTCCCCTCGTGCAGGTCTGGCACCGTCATCACTGAACTGCTTTAGTTGACCAGCAGCTTTCTGCGGCGCGTTCAGCGGGTGACGTCCTGGCACGGCATTGAGAGCACCTCGGCGCGGGGGCCGGCGTACCGCCCTTCTTCCGTACCGAGACGCGTGGCGTGGTGTGACTCCGGTTCCGCGTACGAGTTTGCGTGAGACCAGTGGGAGCGCTCCCAAGCATCGGGGGACATCAGCCCACCGTCAAGAGCGGGCATCGAATGGACGCCGCGTCGCACCGAACGATAAACGCGCCAACCCCCTGTATTTCCCGGGGACTTGTCGCTAGTCTCCGGCGTCACCAGTGGGAGCGATTCCAACCGCCGCACGGGCCGCACCGCTCGTGCAGGACCCAGGAGTCGCCCATGCGCAGTCCGCCGCACGGTACCTCCCGGCGGTGATCACGCCGTTCGCCGCCGTGGCCGCCGTCCCTTCCACCGGCCCGCCGGGCCCGGCCGAAAGGCCCGCGCCCCGGCTCCCTCCGCCGATGACCACACCACCCGGAACGCCCGGCCCCCGAACACCCGGGAGCGCGCGGCGGGCCCGGCGTCGATCCGCGATCACACGGGCGCGGTCACCACCTTCAACACCGGGCCGCGCGACTACCCGCGCGTCCTGAGTCGAACCGCCCGTCCATCCATCCACCCGTCCATCGACCCATCCGTCCATCGACCCGTCTGTCATGGCTCGTTCCAACCGAGAAAGGAAGACCCTCGCATGAGACACACCGCTGAACAGTTCCCCGAACGACGGCACCGCGTCCGGACCGCGGCGCTCGCGGCCTGCGCGATGCTGGTCGCCGCCACGGGTACCGCCGGGTCCCTGAGCGGCACCGCCCACGCGGCCACCGTCCGTGTCGACAACCCGTACGCGGGGGCCGGCGTCTACGTGAACCCGGAGTGGTCGGCCAAGGCCGCGGCCGAACCGGGCGGCGGCAAGGTGGCCGACCAGCCGACCGGTGTGTGGCTCGATCGCATCGCGACGATCAACGGCACCGGCGGCGCGCTGGGCCTGCGCGGCCACCTGGACACCGCCCTGCGCCAGGCGGCGGGCCGACCGCTCGTCGTCCAGCTCGTCATCTACAACCTGCCGGGGCGCGACTGCTCGGCCCTCGCCTCCAACGGCGAACTGGGCCCCACGGAGATCGGCCGGTACCGGACCGAATACATCGACCCCATCGCGGCGATCCTCGCCGACCCGAAGTACGCGTCGCTGCGGATCGTGACGACCGTCGAGATCGACTCGCTGCCCAACCTCGTCACCAACACCGGCGGGCGTCCCACCGCCACCCCGCAGTGCGACACCATGCTCGCCAACGGCAACTACGTGAAGGGCGTCGGCTACGCGCTGAACAAGCTGGGCGCGGTTCCCAACGTCTACAACTACGTGGACGCGGGACACCACGGCTGGATCGGCTGGGACGACAACTTCGGTGCCTCCGCGCGGCTGCTGCACCAGGCGGCGACGGCCGAGGGCAGCACGGTCGACAAGGTGCACGGCTTCATCACCAACACCGCCAACTACAGCGCGCTCAAGGAGGACAACTTCTCCCTCGGGGACACCGTGGCCGGCCGGTCGGTGCGCGAGTCCAAGTGGGTGGACTGGAACCGTTACGCCGACGAGCAGTCGTTCGCCCAGGCGTTCCGGCAGGAGCTGGTGCGCTCCGGGTTCCGCTCGGACGTCGGCATGTTGATCGACACCTCGCGCAACGGCTGGGGCGGCAGCGCCCGGCCCACCGGCCCCGGGCCGCGCACCAACGTGGACGCGTTCGTGGACGGCGGTCGCTACGACCGCCGGCTACACGTCGGCAACTGGTGCAACCAGGCCGGTGCGGGGCTGGGCGAACGTCCGAGGACGGCTCCGGCGTCGGGCATCGACGCGTACGTGTGGATGAAGCCGCCGGGCGAGTCCGACGGGTCGAGCCGGGAGATACCCAACAACGAGGGCAAGGGCTTCGACCGCATGTGTGACCCGACGTACGAGGGCAATCCGCGCAACAACTACCACCGCTCGGGCGCGTTGCCGGACGCGCCGCTGTCCGGGCACTGGTTCCCGGCCCAGTTCCGGGAGCTGCTGAGGAACGCGTACCCGGCGCTGTAGCAGACTCCGGCGCTGTAGCCAGCCCGGCGCTGTAGCCGATCCCGGCGGCTGTAGCCGGTCCCCGGCACGGGGGGCGTGGGCGGGAGAGGAGGGCACGCGCCGCCCTTCTCCCGCCCGTGCGCCGGGGCCCGGCACGCCGCGCGCGACACCGGCGGGCGGGGCCCCGGGCCGCGTGGTCCCCGCGGGGTCGGCCGGGGCAGCGGTCGGCCCCGGCGGGCCCACGCGTCGCGCGCGGCTTCGGGTCAGTCCTTCAGGACGTCCATGACGCTGCCGAGGTCGACGAACTTGAAGCCCGTGGCCTTGCGCTCGCCCACACCCGGGGTGTCGTTCCCGTCCTGCACGACGAGGAGACCGTGCGGGTACTTCTTCCCGAGGGGTGCGTTCAGGGCCGCGGCGCCGTCGCACTCCTCGGAGCCGTCGAGGGTGGTGGAGGCGGCCGTGACGCGGAAGCCGCCCTCGTACTCGTTGTCGTCGCTCAGTTCGCGGTCGTAGGCGGCGAAGGTGTTGTCGCCCTGGCTGGAGGCGAGGAGGTAGCCGTCGCCGTCGGGCTCGGTGATCAGGGTCAGGCCCTCCACGTCGGCGCTGATCCGCTTGCCGCCGTAGCCGGGGTCGGCGCCCCGGGTGCACTCCTCGGTCGCCTCGTCGTAGGTGCCGGGCACGCCGTACTCACGGACCTTGTCGATCAGGACGGGGGTGCCGGTGAGGTCGGCGCGCAGGCGCCAGATGCCGACGTCCTCCTGGCCCGCGTAGAGCGTGCCGTTGTCGGGGTCCACCACCATGCCCTCGACCTGCGGGAGTTCGCCCGGTTCCGCGCACGGCGACCAGGAGGAGCCGTTGGGCAGGCGGAAGGAGGAGGGCAGGTCGAGCGTGCGGACCTTGCGGTAGCCGACGGTGCCGGAGCGGGTGGGCTGGAGTTCCAGCAGGGCGATGCCGGTGGTCTCGCGGCGGCTGACGAGGGCGTAGGCGCGGCCGGTGGCGCGGTCGGTCCAGGTGGCCAGTCCGTAGGCGGTGCGCTGCTCGTTGATCTCCTCCTGGTTCGCGGAGAAGACCGGCGCGGCGGCCGGGTCGGTGATGTCCGTGAGGGGGCCTCCGGGCCGGTCGCGGTCGATGCGGTAGAACCGCAGCCGGTCGTTGCCCCGGTCGCTGGTCACGGCCAGGTCGGCGGCGCCGGTCGACAGCCGCAGCCCGTGGACGAGGTCGACGTTGTTGAAGCGGCCGGGCGCGTCCCCGGCGCCCGGCCCGGCCGGGGCGGGGAGGGCCTGGACCTGCCGGGCGTCGAGGTCGTAGACCCGCAGGCCGCCCTTCTTGGCCGTGGCGATGACCAGGCTGCGCCCCGGGTCGGCGGGGTCGCGCCAGATCGCCGGGTCGTCGGCGTCGGCGTTGCCGCCCGCCTCGTCGTCGTACAGGGCGGGGGTCTCGGCCCGGGGGGTGATCCCGGGCAGCCCGCCGGACCGGGAGTGGGCCTGGGCGGGCGCCGTCGCCACGAGCGCCGCGAGCGCGGTGACGAGGGTCAGGACGCTCGACCGTCGTATGCGGGAGGTGGGCACGAAGATGCTCCTTGGTATCGGGAACGGGTGCGTGCGGCAGCTTCTCTTCCGCATGTGAAGAGTTACCGCCGGTTGTACGCGCCATGGCATGTACATGAAATGAACATTGCCCTCATGTGTTGACATTGATGTGCGCGCGGCGCCTTGGACGCTTTCCGGTTCGTGGTGGTGGGGCCGCCCTTCTCCGTCAGGCGCTCGTGCGCGATGACGCCGGCCTTCTTCCGCACGCACCACCCCAACGACCCGGCGCGCGCAGGGCACACAGCACTCCTGGGAGGTGAGGAGCGCGGAACCGGCAGGATTACGTCGCGTGCCGGGACTCGGTGCCGCGGTTCGGTGCTGCGACTCGGTACTGCGGTTCGGGTGCTGCGGTTCGGGTGCTGCGGTTCGGGTGCTGCGGTTCGGGTGCCGCGGTTCGTCGCCGAGTGCGCTGCCGCGGTTCGTCGCCGAGTTCGGCCCGGCCGGGAGTTCCCGGTCGCCGACGTGGACGGGTCGCGTGCGGCGCATTTCCCCGTGCCCGGCGAGGAGTTCACCTCTGCCCGGCCGCGGTTCGGCGTCCTGCCGGAGCCCGTACCGGGGCACAGCGATACAGTCGACATCGTGGTGAGCGCACAGACCCTGGCGAGGGATACCCTCCTCCGGCCCGACCGCCTCGCCCCCGGGGCGAGTGCGGGCCGCGGGCTGCCGGCCCTGCCGCCCGGCGAACGGACGCGCATCCGCGTCGGCGGCTGCGGCACCGCGGACGCCGAGGCGGTCCGGGCTTCGTTGTTCAGTGTGGACGTGGTGTGAAGCCGCCCTCCGAACGCATCACGATCAACGACGTCGCGGCGCGGGCAGGGGTGTCCAAGGGCGCGGTCTCCATGGCGTTCAACAACAAGCCGGGCGTGTCGCGGACCACCCGGGAACGCATCTTCGCGGCGGCCCGCGAACTGGGCTGGGCTCCGCACCAGACCGCCCGCAACCTCTCCAACCGGCGCGTCGACATCGTCGGCATGGCGATCTGCCGGCCCGCCCGGCTGCTCGGCCTCGAACCCTTCTACATGGAGTTCATCTCCGGCATCGAAAGCGTCCTGGCCGAACGGTCGTGCGCGCTCCTGCTGCGTCTGGTGCGCGACCTCGACGAGGAGATCGCCCTGTACGAGAACTGGTGGCGCGGTCAGGTGATCGGCGGTGCCATTCTCGTGGACTTCCACCGGGACGACCCCCGGGTCCCGGCGCTGCGGGCCCTCGGGCTGCCCGCGGTCGCCGTGGGACACCCGTCCCTGACCGGCCCCTTCCCATCGGTCTGGACGGACGACGCCACGGCGGCAGCCGAGGCCGTCCGCTACCTGGCCGCGCTGGGCCACCGCCGCATCGCCCGCGTCGGCGGCCCGGCGGAACTGGGACACAGCGGCATCCGGGCCGCCGCGTTCGCCTCCACGGCGCGTGAACTCGGCCTCGAAGACCACCGGCAGGTCTCCACCGGCTTCGCGGGTGAGGAAGGCGCCCGGGCCACCCGTGGCCTGCTGCTCTCGCCCGACCGGCCGACCGCGATCGTGTACGACAACGACATCATGGCCGTCGCGGGCGCCGCCGTGGCGGCCGAACTCGGCCTCGCCGTCCCCGACGACCTGTCCCTGCTCGCCTGGGACGACTCGCAGCTGTGCCGCCTGACGCACCCGCCGCTGTCGGCCATGAGCCACGACGTACACCACTTCGGCACACAGGTCGCCCACACCCTGTTCGAGATCCTCGCCGGCTCCCAGAACGGCTCCCTTCAGGTCCCGACGCCTTCGCTGACGCCGCGGGGGTCCACGGGGCCGGCGCCGCGGGGGTAGGTGGAGCGGGGAAGTCCTTCATGGACGGACGTGGGCGGGCATGGACGGACGCGGACGGGCCCCCGGCGTATCGGTCTCTCGGAAGTCACCGACCGCCGAAGACGCTTGCTTCGCGGGCGGTCTGCCGAATGCCGTCGGGGCCGTGGAAGACACGCCGGCCCCAGGGGGTCAGTCGGCTCGCGGTGAAGTCGGTGGCCATGTCGAGGTAGGTGACGCCTCCGCCGTTGCCGCTCCAGGACCAGCCCAGATAGCCCAGGCCGAGTCGCCGGGCGGTGGCCATGATGGTGTCCTCGTCGGGATCGCCGTCCGAATGGGCGTCGCCGAACTCGCCGATGACGAGAGGGAGTCGGCTGGATGCGAACCGGTTCATATAGTCGCGGACTTCTTGGGCGGTGTCGTAGACGCCATACATGTGCACCGAGAAGACGGTGTTCCGGCGCGGGTCTCCGGCGAAGACGGCCGCGGCGTTGTCACGCATGGTGAAGGACCAGTCCTGGCCCCAGTTCGGGGCGTCCACCATGAGTGTGTGCGCGAATCCGGCGGCACGCATGCGGCTGATCGCCCGTGACGTGTCGGCTGTCCAAGCGGCGTATCCGGAATTGCCGTGCGGTTCGTTCCCGAGGTTCAGGATGGTGTATTTCTCCTGGCCTTTCACCGCGTCCCGCACCTGCGTCCAGTAATCCACCGCGCGGTCCAGGGAAACCGCGCCGGCCTGCTCTCCGTAGCCGGTGGTGTCGTGCGCTTCGAGGACGCAGATCAGCCGGTTCGCCTTGCACCGCTCGACGACGCCCGCGACGTCCGCCGTGTCGTTCCTCGTCCAGCGGTCGCCGGTGCTGAGCACGATGCGCACGGAGTTGGCACCGAGCGCCTTGATGTCGGCCAGCGCACGGCCGGTCTTGTCGCGGTACCAGGCATGGGCGTGGTTCACGCCCCTCAGGACGAAGTCGTTGCCGTTCGCGTCCAGCAGTCGGCCGTGCTCGACACGGAATCCGGGCGCCGGCTCGGCCGCCCGGGCGGTGACCGGCGCGGCAAGCGCCGAGGCGGCCAGGGCCAGCAGCAGGCCAGCAGTGGCGGCCCGTAATCTTCCCATTCTTCCGGCTCTTCCCGCTCCTCCGGCCGTTCCCGTTCTCCCGGCCGTTCCCGTTCTCCCGGCCCTTCCCGTTCTTCTCATCCTCGTCGTCCTTGTCATCCCTTGCTCCCGATTCGCTCCCGACTCGGTACGCGCACGCGGCGGGGTACGGCGTCACCCGCGTCCGGCATTTCCGTCGACGGTGGGTGAGTGATGTGCTTGAGGGATGTGCTCCGGGTCCCCGCGGAGTGGCGCTAAGTGGAGTGGCGCTAAGTGGAATGGTGCTGCGTGGAATGGTGCCGTGCGGAACGGTTTACGAAAGCTGGGGATCCTCTGTGGGTGCCTGGTGGTTCCCGGTGGCGTCCTGGTGGGTGCCTGGTGATCCCCGGTGGGTTTCCGTTGGTTCTGGGTGAGTTCCCGGTGAGTTCCGCGGTACGGCGACGGGCGGAGGGCGTGCCGGGCCGCGGGACTCGTCGGGAACTCACCGCGTGAATGGTCGCGCAGCTTTCCGAGTTCGCGGAACGGCACGGACCGGTCGGCCCGCGCGTTCGGCGATCGACAGCGAGGTTATGGGCTTTCCTCCTGCCACACAACACTCCGGCTCGAACCGGTTAAGTTCCCTCCTCGGCCGTCCGTACCACAGGGTCCCGCGGCGATACCGCTTCGGTTCCAGTCGGCGGACTTTCCTAACGCACGGCCTGCGAGGAGACGCCTCCGTCGGCCCGCCGGGCCGCGACGGCGTGCCGGGTGTCCTCGGCGATCAGGTCGGCGTTGATGGCCGCCGCGGCGCGGACGCCCGCGGTGGCGGAGCCGATGACCTGTTCCAGGATGTTGGCGACGTTGCCGGCCACCCACACCCCCGGTACGGCGGTCCGCCCGGTGGCGTCGGCCTCGACGTAGCTGCCGATCACCGTGCCGGCCATCTCCTGCTCCACCGGTTCCAGGCCGAGGCCTGTCAGGAAGCCGGCGCGGGCGGTGAATCGGGGGGCGACGGCCAGTGCCTGGCAGGCGAGGCGGGTGCCGGTCGCCAGCCGTACGCCCGAGAGCCGGCCGCCCTCCTGTTCCAGCGCGGTGACCTCGCCGTCCACCACCGCGATGCCGCGGGCGGCCAACTGCTCGTACTCGTCGTCGCTCGGCTCGGGCCCGGTGTGGAGGAAGAGGGTGACGTCCTGGCTCCACTGCCGCCACAGCAGCGCCTGGTGCGCCGCCAGCGGCCCGGTCCCCAGCACGCCGATGGGCCGGTCGCGGACCTCCCACCCGTGGCAGTAGGGGCAGTGCAGGACGTCCGTGCCCCACAGGTCGGCCAGGCCGGGCACCTCGGGCAACTCGTCGACCAGACCCGTCGCGACCAGCAGCCGCCTGCCGCGGACCGCGCCGCCGTCCGCGAGACGGACGGTCAGCCCGTCGTCGTCCCGTTCGACGGTGGCGACGTGGCCGCGCCTGATCTCTCCGCCGTAGGCCCGCACCTCCTCGCGTCCGTCCGCCAGCAGCTCGCCGGGCGGGCTGCCCTCGCGGCCGAGGTAGGCGTGGATCCCGTCCGCCGGGGCGTTGCGCGGCTCGCCGCCGTCGATGACGAGCACCGACCGCCAGGCCCGTCCCAGGGTGAGCGCCCCACTCAGCCCCGCGGCACCCCCGCCGATCACCACCACGTCGTAACGCCGGTCTCCGTCGAGGGGGGCGACGGCCGCCGTACGTCCGTCGGGGTGCTGTCCTGCGGGCTGCCCTGGCTGCGGTCCGCCGTTCTGTCCGGCGTTGTTCTGTCCGGGGTTCTGTCCGCCGTTCTGTCCGGCGTGCGGTCCCACGTTCTGTATCGCGTTCTGTTCTGCGACCTGTTCTGCGTGCTCACTCATGTGCGCCACCTCCTGGTATGAGGTGCAGAGTGCGCGCGGCGTTCTCGAATTGACAAAGTTCTTTGCCGCGGCAGCAAATGGGAGGCATGGCTGACAAAGGGCACAAGGAATCCAAGGACGACAAGGACAACAAGGACAACAAGGACAACAAGGACGAGCGCCTCGATCAGGTGATGACCGCTCTCGGGCCGCGTCTGCGTGCCCTGCGGCAGGCGCGCGGGACGACGCTGACCCAGCTCAGCGCGGATACGGGAATCTCCGTGAGCACCCTGTCCCGGCTGGAGTCCGGGCAGCGCGAGCCGGCGCTGAAACACCTGCTCCCGCTGGCCGAGGCGCACCGGGTGCCCTTGGACGAGCTGGTCGGCGCGCAGACCGGCGACCCCCGCATCCACCCGCGCCCCTTCACCCGGCACGGCCAGACGTGGATCCCGCTGACCCGGCAGCTCGGCGGCATGCAGGCCTACAAGCAGATTCTCCCCGCCCCGAAGACCCCCCGGACCGGACGCCCCAAGCAGGGATCCCACGAGGGGTACGAGTGGCTTTACGTCCTCTCCGGCCGTCTGCTTCTCGCGCTGGGCGACCACGATCTCGTCCTCACCGCCGGCGAGGCCGCGGAGTTCGACACCCGCGTCCCCCACGGCATCGCCAACGCCGGGGACCAGCCCGTCGAATGGCTAGCCCTGTACGGGCCCCAGGGCGAGCGGATGCACGTACGGGCGCGTCCGAAGAGCACGTGAGGGGGGTGGGCCGGGGCGTCCCGCGTCCCGGCCCGGTCGGAGGCGCGGCCGGCACGCGAGTTTCCGGCGGCCCCCTCTTCAGGCCCGGTCTCCCCTCCCCCGAACGACCAGCGGCAGGAACACCCGGTCCACGATCTCCTCCAGATCGGCGTCCGCCGGGGTGCGGCGGGCCACGAAGAGATCGTGGACGACCAGCACGACCGGGAGTGTGACCAGCCGGTCGGGGAGCAGGTCGGCGTCCTCGATCTCACCGCGCCGGGCCGCGCGCTCCAGCACCGTCCGCATCCAGTCGCGGCCCGGGTCCCGGTTGCGCGACGCGACGTAGGCGGACAGCTCCGACTCCTGGTCCTGTCCGTCTCCCTGCCCCTGTGCCTGCACCTGCGCCTGCGCCGCGGCCAGGACCTCGCGGACGGGGGCGAGTTCCCGCATCCGCTTGATGACGAAGCTCAGCAGGGCCAGGACGTCGCCGCGCAGGTCACCGGTGTCGGGAGGGCTGTCCGGTACGGGTGGTGCCTGGTGGCGCAGGGCGGCCAGGGCCAGTTCGCGTTTGGACGGCCAGCGGCGGTAGAGCACCGGGCGGCTCGTGCCGGCGCGGTCGGCCACGGCCTCGTATGTCAGCCGTTCGTAGCCGACCGCGACCAACTCGTCCCATGCCGCCTTCAGGAGCGCGGCTTCCAGTTCGGGGCCTCGGCGACGCCTGCGCGTGGACTCTTTAGACACGTCATGTATCTTAACGTCCACCATAAGATGCACAGTGACTCTTATTGGAGGCATCGGCATGCGCGGTAAGGGCATTCACTACGACACCGGCACCTTTCCCAACGGCGACACCTCCCGCCCCGTCTTCGACCCGGGCGTCGTCGAGCGGGAGATGCGGGTCATCGCGGAGGACCTGCACTGCACGGCGGTCCGCGTCACCGGTGGCGATCCGGACCGGATCGAGATCGCGGCGCGGCACGCCGCAGCCGCCGGCCTGGAGGTCTGGTTCTCGCCGTTTCCCTGCGAGATGACGAACGAGCAGATGCTCCCGTACTTCGTCGACTGCGCCGAGCGGGCCGAACGGCTGCGCCGGGACGGTGCCGAGGTCCGCCTGGTCACCGGCTGCGAACTGAGCGTCTTCGCCCGCGGCTACCTGCCCGGCGACACCCTGAACGACCGCATCCCCGTCCTGGCCGGCCCGGACCGCGAGGCCGCCGTCAAGGTCGTACCCGAGCGCGTCAACGCGTTCCTCGCCGAGGTCGTCGCCGCCGTACGGCCCGTCTTCGGCGGCCTCCTCGGCTACGCCTCCAACCCGCTGGACGGCGTGGACTGGGCCCCGTTCGACATCGTCGGCCTCAACCACTTCCACAGCCTGCGCAACGCCGCCACCTACCGCGAGGACCTGCCCAAGGAGTTCGCCCACGGCAAGCCGGTCGCGATCACGGAGGTCGGCTGCTGCACCTACCGCGGGGCGGGCGACTACGGCGGCGCGGGGTGGTACCTGGCCATGGAGCCGGACGGCGTCACCCTAAAGCCGGATCTGGTGCGGGACGAGGGCGAACAGGTCCGCTACCTCGACCGTCTCCTGCCCGTCTTCGAGGAGGAGGGGGTCGACTCCCTCTTCTGGTTCAGCTTCGGCGGCTACAGCACGCCTCACCACTCCCCCGGGCCGGACCCGGATCTCGCCTCCTACGGCATCGTCAAGATGCTCGACGAGCGGAGCGGCATCCCCGCCTCCGCGCGCACCTATCCCGCCCTGCCCTGGGAACCGAAGGAGGCGTTCCACGCGCTCGCGGATCGTTATCGGGAGCTCGGGCAGGAGCGGGCGACGGCGTATCGCGGGTAGGCGGTAGGTCGCGGCTCCCGTCCCGCTCTCGCTTTCAGCAAAACGCCGGTGCGCCGGGGAATTAAGCCTGCCGCGAGCAGGGCCAGGGCTACGACCGCATGTCAGCGGTCAGCCGAGGCGCCGTTTTCCAGAGATCCTGGAACGCCAGGAAAGGGTGCATTGTTCCTTTCTGCTGGATTTCGAGATGCCGAGAGACGGTAAGGGAGGGCGGGAAGAGGACGGGAACCAGTGCCCGGCATCGAGGAATTGAGCATTGTGTGGGAGGAGTTCGGCGAGGAGTTCGGCATGGATTCTCGTCGCATCGCGACTCGTCCCACATCTCACTTCTCGGCCCCACGCCCTACTTCACAGCCCACGCCCCCACTTCACAGCCCACGCCCCCACTTCACAGCCCAACGCGGGACCTGCCGCATCCGTTCCGCAGGTGCTGCTCCAGTGGCTGTTTCCGCGCGTGCTTCGGCTCGGGTGGCTGTTTCCGCGCGTGCTCGGATGTCAGTAACCGCGCGCACTCCGGCTCCGGTGGCTGTATCCGCGCGCGCTTCGGCTCTGGTGGCTGTATCCGCGCGCACTCGGGTGCCAGTATCCGCGCGCTCCGGGTCCGGTGGCTGTTTCCATGCGCGCTCGGGTGTCCGTATCCGCGCGCACTCCGGCTCCGGTGGCCGTTTCCACGCGCGCTCGGGTGTCCGTATCCGCGCGCTCGGGTGTCAGTAACCGCGCGTGGTTCGGTGTCAGTTTCCGTGGCTGCCGTTGGATTTGCGTTGTTGGGGCGGTGGTATG
Source organism: Streptomyces sp. NPDC003077 (assembly GCF_040611095.1). Classification (NCBI taxonomy): domain Bacteria; kingdom Bacillati; phylum Actinomycetota; class Actinomycetes; order Kitasatosporales; family Streptomycetaceae; genus Streptomyces; species Streptomyces sp. NPDC003077. Next base: position 99,473 of record NZ_JBEXNM010000002.1, read on the forward strand.
CGGGGCGCGGGCGCATTGGGTGGTTTCGGTAGGGCGGAACGAGCCGGCACTCGCGCGTTATCCGGATGGTGCCGACGCATGGCGTCCGATGGCGTGCTGACGGTGTGCCGATGGGGCCGGAGCGGGAAAGGGCGGTGTGACAGGATTCGGGGTCCGTGTCTCGTCGTAAGAAAGGAAGACGAAATCCGTGAACGGCTCATCGCGAGCGGAAGGCGATAACGCTCCGCCCGCACAGACCGGCTCCAGACCGGATTCCCCGCCCGGGTTCCCTCCCCCTGCCGGCCAGGTGGGTCCATCAGCGCATTACGGCGGTCCGGCCCCCCAGGCCGGGCCGCCTCCAGCCGGTCCGTACGGTGCCGTCCCGCCGCCCGGGTACCCCGCGCACGGGCAGCAGGCCGCGTACCCCCCGCACGGGCAGCAGTCCCCGCCTCCACCGGCCGGGCAGCAGTCCGCGTTTCCGCCGCCCGGACAGCAAGCCCCGTTTCCCATGTCCGGGCAGCAGGCTTCCTTTCCGGCGGCCGGGCAGCAGGCTCCTTTCCCGCCGCCCGGGCCGCAGGCTCCGGTGCCGGCGCCCGCGCCGCAGGCCGAGGGCAAGGGCCTGAAGCGGGCGGTGATCGGGGTGGTCGTCCTGGCCGTCCTCGCGGTGGTCGGTTTCGGTGGGGCGGCGCTGTTCAACGCCTTCGGGGGCAGTTCGCTGCCGTCGGCCGCCGGCGGGGACTCCAAGGGTGAGCAGCTCCTGGGCGACGACGACGTGACCGCGCTGCTCGACGGCCGCACCCGCGCGTTGAAGGCGGGGGACGAGGAGACGTTCCTGAAGCCGTTCAGCGGCCAGGCGCGCACCGAGCAGCAGAAGATCTACCGAAATCTGCGGAAGATACCGTTCGCGAGCGCCGAGTACCAGGTGGTCGAGCAGAGCGGCAGCGGGAGCAACGAGTACGGGGACGGGGCGACCATCGGCCTCGATGTCGCGTTCGTCCACAAGATCGAGAACGTGGATGTCGCGCCGGTGGCGGAGTGGTACCGGTGGACCATCAAGCGTGCCTCCAAGGAGGCCGCGCCGCAGATCACCAAGGTCGGTGGCTCTCCCTCGGCGTACGGGGAGAAGGGGTTCGTCTACTACCCGGCGGCCTGGGACGTCTACGACGACATGTTCGTCCAGCGGCAGGACCACAGCATCACGATCTCGGCGAGCAAGAACGCGGCCGACGCCCGGCGCTTCGCGCCCATCGTCGAGCAGTCCGCGCGGGACGACGTGCAGTTGTGGCAGCGACACGCGCCGTCCGAGGCGCCGTCCCCGCAGGGCTTCGTGTTCGTCCTGGAGCCCGACCGGAAGACCTACGCGACGCTGTACACCAGCAACGGCGACGACCCGGGCTGGGACGCCGGCGCGAGCGTGCCGATGCCCACCTTCACCGCCACCGTGGGCTCGCGGGACGCGAAGGAGCTGCAGTTCGGCGGCGCCCGCATCAAGATGGACACCTCCTCCGGCAGGTTCACGTCCGCGCAGTGGCAGCGCGGCGTGCGCGACATCACCCACCACGAGGTCGCCCACGCGTTGATGCAGCCGCTGGACCAGGGCAAATACGGCATGTTCAACATCGACGACGGTCCCCGGACCTGGGTGGTCGAAGGGTTCGCCGAGTGGGTCTCCAGCCGCTTCGACCCCGCGCTGTCCGCCGCCTCCACCCGCGGCCTGCGGGGAATGAAGTTCGACGGCGAACTCCCCGAGAACGACTTCGAGGGCCAATTGGGCCGGACGGTCTCGCAGAACTACACCCTCAGCTCCCTCGCGGTGCAGTTCGTCGCCGAGAAGCGAGGTGAGGAGGGCGTCTTCGACCTCGTCAGCAGCCACTACCAAGACCCCAAGCACCTCGACCAACAGCTCCAGAAGGTGCTCGGCATGGACGAGTCCGCGTTCGCGAGCGCCTGGGCCGACTACGTGAGACGGAGCGTTCAGTGACGACCCCGCAGCCGCCTTCCAACGATCCGTCGTCCGTGCCTCCGGGGGCGCCTGGGCCTCAAGGGGCACCCGGGCCTTCCGGCCCACCCATGCCGCAAGGGGCGCCTGGGCCTTCCGGCCCACCCGTGCCGCAGGGGCCACCGGCACCTCCGGGCCCACCCGCGCCGCCACAAGGGACGCCCGCGCCTCCGGGTGCTTACCCGGGTGCGTCCATACCGCCGGGTGCGTCCATGCCACAGGGTGCTCCCGCGCCCACCGGTGCGCCCATGCCCCCAGGAGCGCCCGCTCCCGCCGGGGCCGTGCCGCCGCCGACAGGGGCCGTGCCGCCGCCCGGTGCCGGGCAGGGCTTCGGACCGCCGCCCACCGGGGCCGCGCCTCCCCCGGGATACGGCTACCCCCAGCAGGGCCCACCACCCGGCTATGGCTACCCGGCGAGCCCGCCGGGCACCGGGCCCGGGCCCGGCTTCGGCCCGCCGTCCGCCCACGCCCACGTCCCCGCGTACCCGCAAGCCCCCGTTCCGATCCCCGTCCCGGCCCCGGCTCCCAAGAAGAAGAGCAAGGCGTCGTTGGTCATCCTTATGGTCGTCGCCCTGCTCGTGCTGGTCGGCGCTGGCGGCGGCACCTGGTACCTGCTCTCCGGCAACGACGGCCAGGTCCTGTGGAGCATCGAGGCCCAGACGAAGCAGGGCGCCCTGGTGGAGGCGCAGACCCGCGGCACCTGGTTCGCCGGCAACGCCGTCGTCCAAACCCTGCGGGACGGCCTGAAGGCGTACGACCGGGACACCGGCCGGCAACTGTGGGCCACGGCGCTGCCCGGCGACGCCCAGAGCACCTGCAGCGCCCCGGAGCTCTCCACCGGAAACATCGGAATGGTGGCCTACGGCGTCAAGCAGGGCTGCAACCAAGTCGCCGCCTTCGACCTGACCACCGGCAAGGAGTTGTGGCACAAGGGCTTCAAGAAGGGCATCCAGATCGCCCGGACCGGGGACGTCGCGGTGATCTTCGGGGAAAAGGACATAACAGCCCTGAACGCCCGTACCGGCCGGCTGGCGTGGGACCCCAAGGCGGCCGTCACGGAGGACTGTGGCCCTGGTGTCTACACCGGGGGCCCGGCGCTGATCCGGTACCGCAGCTGCGGTTCGCACACCGTGATCGGCAAGTGGTGGTCCGAGGTGTCCTCGATCGATCCGTCGACGGGCAAGGTCAAATGGACGTACCGCCTGGAGTCGGGCGAGCCCGGCGAGGAACCACTCTTTTCCAGCAGCCCGGAGATCATCTCGACCTCGCCGGTGGTTCTGCTACACGACACCGGTTACAAGCAGACCACCAGGCTCCTCGCTCTGGACGACGCCACCGGCAAGGTGCGCAGCACGTTGGCCGGGGGACCGCCCGCCAAGTACGTCCGGTCGCACGAGGAGAGCGGCCCGTGGCCGGAGGCGGTGACGGTCGGCTCCACCTTCCTCCTCTCGGCGCTCGACGGCGACGACAAGGGCATCATCGCGGCCTACGACCTCGACAGCGGAAAACTGCTGTGGAAGACGAAGCCGGGCCCGAAGCAGAAGTTCTTCCCGCTCCCCGCGGCCCCCGGCGGCCCGCTCCAGGCCTACCTCACCAACCGCGGCGGCGACCTGAACCCGCAACTGGTGGAGTTCGCCAAGGACGGCACCATGCGCACCGTCGTGGAGTACCCGACCGATGTGGACAAGCGCATGAGCATCTCGGCTCAGCCCTACGTCAACCGCGGGCGATTGTTCATCACCTGCGCCGATACCCGGCTGACCTTCGGCGACGAGAAGGCGTACAGCCTCGTCGCGTTGGCGATGACGGAGTAGCACACCGGCCGCGGTGGGGACCGATCCCCGGCCCCCACCGCGGCCGTTCCTTCCGGCCCCGACCGCGGCCGATCCCTCCCCCACCGCCGCCGACCCTCCCGGCCCTCACCACGGCCGCCCCTCCGGCCCCCACCGCAACTGGCAGCCAACCCCCCGCACACCACCCACCCTTGCCACCACCCCACCCCCTTGCGTACGGTGTGCGCAAGACGCGAACACTGTACGCGGGACGCCGTACACACGCACCCCGTTCGCACACCGACGAGGGAGACGTCGATGTCGTCGAAGCACACCAGCTGGGACACCGAAGGCAACTGGAAGGCAAGCGGCGACTGGGGGTCCGTCGCCACCGGGGGGCGGAAGCTGTACGTCGACCACTGGCAGGCCCGGCTCGACCGGCTGCGGGCCAAGTACCACGTACCGGGCGCCACTCTGGCGGTGCTGGCCGACGGCCACATCCACGAGCTGGCCAGCGGTGTGCTGCACCGGGGCACCGGTGTGGAGGCGGCGCCGGGCTCCGTCTTCCAGCTCGGTTCGCTCGCCAAGGCCTACACGGCGACGCTGATCATGCAGTTGGTGGACGAAGGCCTCCTCGACCTCGACACCACCGTCATCAGCGTCCTGCCGGAGTTCGCGACGGCGGACGAGGCGGCCACCCGCACCATCACCATCCGCCAACTCCTGTCCCACACCAGCGGGCTCACCTGCGACTTCACCTACGACTCCGGGCGCGGCGACGACTGCCTGGAGCTCTACGTGGCCGCGGCACGGAACGTCGGTCTGGACTGCCCGCCCGGGACCGGGGTCTCCTACAGCAGCCTGGGCTACAACGTCCTCGGCCGGATCATCGAGGTACTGACCGGACAGACCTGGGACGAGGCCCTCAAGAGCCGCCTGCTGACGCCGCTGGGGCTGACCGGCACCATGACGCTGCCCGAAGAGGCGCTGGCCTTCCGCACCGCCATGGGGCACCTCGGCGAACCCGGCGAGGAGCCGGTCCCGGCGCCCGCGTGGGACCTGATGCCGCGTTCGGCCGGACCGTACGGACGGGTGCTGGCCAGCGCCGCGGACGTGGCCCGGCTGGCGAGGATGCACCTGGACGGCGGCCTCGCGCCCGACGGGACGCGGCTGCTGTCGACGCGGAGCGTGGCCGCGATGCGGCGGCGCGAGGTGGACGTGCCGGACAAGTGGACGGTGAGCGCGGACGGCTGGGGCCTGGGCTGGACCCTCTACGACTGGGACGGCACGCCCGGGTTCGGCCACGACGGCGCCTCCATCGGACAGTACGGCTTCCTGCGGGTGGTGCCCGAGTCCGGTGTCGCGCTCGTCCTGCTGACGAACGGCGGCGGGGCGCGGCAGATGTACGAGGACCTGTTCGCGGAGCTGCTCGAAAGCCTGGCGCGGGTGCGGATGCCCGAACCCTTCGCCCCGCCCGCCGAGCCGCCGGCCGTCGCCATCGCGCCGCTGGTCGGTACGTACGAGCGCGAAGGCGTCCGCATCACCGTGACCGACGTGGACGGCACCGCGCACCTCGTGTACGAGTTCGTCGGCGGCATGAAGGACTTCTCGGAGCCTTTGGTGATGGACCTCGTGCCGGTCGGCGAAAAGGTCTTCGCCGGTCCGGGCAGCGGCGCCTACAGCGCCGCGTGGATGCCGGTGGTCTTCGCCACCCTCGCCGACGGGACGGGGTGCGTCTACATCGGCATGCGGGCGGCGCCGAAGACCTCCTGACAACCGATCGTGAGCGGGGCGGGCCCGGTGACGCCGGTGGTCGTCGTCGCGCTCGGAACGAGACAGGGTGTCCGTCAGCACCCGGCACTGGGAGAGATACGGTGAAAACACAGCTCGGAGCGACAAGGAGACCAAGGTGATGGCCAGGGTGCCGGCCGGCAAATCGAAGCAGGTCCCCTCGGTGTGGGTGCGACAGCGCGAACAGCGCGCGCTGAGCCGGGAACAGATCGTGTCCGAGGCCGTCCGCCTGCTGGACGCGGAGGGCATCGACGCGCTGAGCATGCGCAAGCTCAGCGCATCGCTGGGCGCGGGCGCGACCTCGCTGTACCGCCACGTGGCCAACAAGGACGAACTCATCGAACTGGTCATCGACGAGGTCTACGGGGAACTCGACCTGGCCGCGTCCCAGGAAGCCGCCCACTGGCGCGAGGACACCGCCGCCTTCGCCCAGAGCCTGCGCGCCCTGATCCTGCGGCACCCGTGGATCGCCTCGGTCCTCGGCGAAATGGGCATGGCCTACCTCGGCCCCAACATGATGCGCCTCACCGACCGTCTGCTCGCCATGTTCGAACGCGCCGGCTTCCCCCTCGACGAGGCCGACAACGTGGTCGGCATGCTGTTCGCCTACGTCACCGGCACGGCCACCAGCGAAGCCGCCTGGCTGACGAAGCTGGCCCGCACAGGCGTCAGCGAGCAGGAACAGGTCACAACCCTCTGGCCGGCCGCCGAAGCCGCCGCCCAGCAGTACCCCCGACTGCGCGAGGGCTACACCCACCACAAGACCACGGACCCGGCCGCAACCCGCGACGCGAACTTCACCTACGGCCTCGCCCGCATCCTCGACGGCCTCGAAGCCCGCCTGAACCGACTCGGAACCGGCTCCGCCTGAAGACACTCCAGCTCCGCCTGAAGACTCCGGCCCCACCCGAAGGCTTCGGCTAGGCCCGAAGGCTCCGGCTCACGAGCCCGACCCACCCCGGCAGATCACCGTCCCCAGCCCAACGATCACCGCCCCCACCGCACCCCCCAGACCCCGAAATTCCGTTGCCCCCGCCACCCCTCACGTCTTAAGTGGCCCCATCAGTCGACGTGAGGAGCGGGACGGGATCATGGAGCAGCGATTCCTGGGTGGGACGGGGCTGCGGGTCAGTGAGCTGTGCCTGGGCACCATGACGTTCGGCAGCGGTGCGGACGAGGTGACGTCGCACCGCATGCTGGACGCGTTCGCGGAGGCGGGCGGCACCTTCATCGACACGGCCGACATCTACGGGCAGGGCGCGTCCGAGGAGATCCTGGGCCGCTGGCTCAAGACCCGTGGCAATCGCGACGAACTCGTCGTCGCCACCAAGGTGTTCGGGTCGATGGGCGAGGGCGGCGGGAACGCGTCGGGGCTGAGCCGCAAGCACATCCTGACGGCCGTCGAGGGCAGTCTGCGCCGCCTCGGCACGGACTACATCGACTTGTACCAGACGCACATGTGGGACGTGGAGACGCCGATCGAGGAGACGCTGTCCACGCTGGACACGCTGGTACGGGACGGCAAGGTGCGCTATCTGGGGGCGAGCAGCGTGACGCCCTCGCAGCTTCAGAAGGCGCTGGACGTGGCACGGTTCCGCGGCTGGGAGCCGTTCGTCTGTCTGCAGCCGCTCTACAACCTGCTGGCGCGGGAACTGGAGTGGGAACTGCTGCCGTTGAGCGAGGCGGAGGGCGTCGGGGTCATCCCGTGGAGCCCGTTGCAGGGCGGCTGGCTCTCGGGCAAGTACCGGCGCGGCATGACGGCCGCGCCCGCGGGCTCGCGCGAGGCGGCCGTCCAGGAGCGGCAGGGCCGCGAGAGCTGGCGGGACCGGGACACCGAGGAGACGTGGCGGGTCGTGGACGCGGTGCTCGCGGTCGCCGACGAGGCGGGGCGCACCCCGGCCCAGGTGGCGCTGCGCTGGTTGCTTCAGCGCCCGGGCGTGACGGCGCCGATCATCGGGGCGCGCACCCTGGAACAGCTCACGGACAATCTGGGTGCGTGCGGCTGGGAGCTGACGCCGGAGCAGGAGGCGCGCCTGTCCGCGGCGAGCGAGCGTCCGCTGCCGCACCCGTACGACGTGCTCGCCAACCCCAGGGAACGCGCGCGGCCCGCCCGCCGGGCGTAGTAACCAGCCCGCGCGCCGGGCGTCGTACCGGCCCGCCCGCCGGGCGTAGTACCGGCCCGCGCGCCGCTCATGGCGGATCGGGCGCGGCCGGCATCCGGATGCGGACGACGGGCTTCTCTGTGGGGCCCGCCGCTTCGGTTGTCAGCCCGCGCCCGAGCCACGGTGCGCTGCTGACGGACGGGGAGACCGGGGTCCCCGCGAGGATGCGGGCGGGCTCCCTTCCGGAGGCGTCCGGCGGATCGGCCCCGGCTCCCGGCTCCCGGCTCCCGGCTCCCGGCTCCCGGCCGATCCACTCCCCACGCCGCGTGAGGTTCAAGCCGGGGCAGCGGCATGGGCGGATTCGGCACCAACGGCGTCGGACGGATACCGGGCCGGACACGAATAGCCGCGGGCGTGCACCCACCTGCCATCGGCCCCTGAAACCCGCGGCGGCCCGCCGGAGATCGCTCCGGCGGGCCGCCTGGTGCTGAGGGAGGGAGCGGGATCCGGTCAGCCGCACTTACCGGCCGGTCGGGTGCGCGTCACGACGTCGCTGATGCCGGTGGTCGCGTCGAGCCAGATCACCTGGTTGCCGGAGGCCGCGGCGGCGGAGAGCTGTTCGCCGCGGTTGCAGGAGACGCGGGTCCGGTGGACGGCGCCGCCGGGGGACGAGCCGTCGGTCGTGAACTGCCAGAGCTTGGACAGCGCCTCGTTGGTGAGTTCAGGCAGGGGTACGCGGGCGACGCCCGTCACCGCGGTCTCGGAGGCCGTCACGTCGGAGAAGTTCAGCGCGTCCGGGCCGGTTTCCGGGCTGAGGTCCACGATGTGGGAGCCGTCCAGGTCGGCGCGGCGCAGGGTGGTGTTCCCGTTGCTCTGCACCTCGTCGATCAGCCAGAAGACGTGCTTGCCGTTGATGGCCGTCGGGCCGAGGCTCGTTCGCGACGGGGTCTTCTGGATCAGCTTGTACTCGCCCGTCGCCACGTCCAGCAGCCAGGTGTTGTTCTCGTACGTGGCCCGGACCCGGCGCGTTTCCTGGTAGACGATCTTGCCGTCGTTCACCGTCGGGAAGTACGTCCGCCGGTACCTGCCCCCGCCGATGCTCTGAACCTGCGTCGGGTCGCTGATCCGCAGGTAGTTCACGTAGCGGATGCCCGCGCGCGGCCTCGACTCGAAGGTCACCAGGTCGCCGTCGACGTCCACCGTGGAGCCCACGTTCCGGCTCTTCCACAACTTCTTGACGGGCCCGCCGGCGAGCGGCCTGGCCAGGATCTCGGCGGAGCCGTTACCGACCGCCTGCCACACCACCCACTTGCCGTCGGTGGCCGGGTTGACGTGGTAGCGACCGTCGTTGGGGCTCATCAGCTTCAGCGAGCCCGTGCCGTCCGTGCGGCCGGCCCACACCGAGTACGGCTCGGAGCCCTCCTCGTTGGACTTGGACGCCACCCACCAGCCGCCACCCGAGCCGATGTGCGAGGCGGTGGTGTTGACGCGGTCGAGCAGCACGTCGGAGTCCACGCCGAGGGCCAGTTCCCAGCCGGGGACGATGCCGTGGGCGTTGAAGGCACGCTGCAGGGCTTTCTGGTCGTTGGCCGTGACCTTGAGGGCCTCGGCGGCGGCGAGGACGGCGGCCCGGCCCTCGGTGAAGCCGTCGAGCGGGGTGAGGTACTCGGTGACCGCCTTGTAGACGATCTTGTCGGTGAGTTCGGCGCCGAGGTCCTCGCGGGCGTCCCACAGCGCCCCGCCGAAGATGGTGGAGTTCAGGTGGACGCCGCCGTTGTCGGTGCCGAAGCCCACGCCGAGGAAGGACTTGGCCGTATTCCGCCCGTCGTTCAGGTCGCGGAAGGCGCATTCGCGCGGGGTCTTCGTCCGGCAGAGGTTCTCGCCCAGCAGCCCCGAGTCCGGGCTGTCCGTCGGGATGCCGTAGACGTCGTTCTCGATGGCGTTGCCGAAGTAGTCGGCGATCGCCTCGTTCATGGCGCCGGACTGGCCCGCGTAGACCAGGCCCGCGGAGTGCTCGATGACGCCGTGCGTCATCTCGTGCCCGACGACGTCCAGCCCCGCGGAGAGCGGCTTGTATTCGGCGTCGCCGCTGCCGTACACCATCTTCTGGCCGTCCCAGAAGGCGTTGACGTACGGCTGCCCGTAGTCGGTGACGCCCACCAGGGAGTGGATGGCCATGCCGTGGCCGTCCAGGCTGTCGCGGCCGTGCTTCTTCTTGAAGTAGTCGTAGACCTGGCCCGCGGCCCAGTGCGCGTCCACCGCGCCCGACTCGGTGGCCTCCGTGCCGAAGGCCGGGGTCGGCGAGCTGAACTCCAGGATGTCCGACGGCCACTGGCCCGCCACGTCGCCGACCCACTTGCCGCGCGCGTCCCAGGTGTCCAGCGGGTTGCCGCTGCCGTTCTGCATCCGGGCGCTGTCGCGCAGCACGTAGGTGTCGCGGTACTCGTCGTGGGTCACCTCCAGCTCGACGGTCTTCCCGTCCAGCCGCACCCCGGAGCCCGGCACCTTGGGCGCGGGCTCCGCGACACGGCGCGCCGGGGCGTTCTCGTTACCGGTCCGGGCTGCCTTGGTGGCGGCCCCGGCTGCCTTGGTGACGGCCCCGGTTGCCTTGCTGACGGGGCCCTTGTTACCGGTCTCGGCCGCCTTACCGGCCTCGGCCGCCTTGCTGACGGTCGGCTTGCTCGACGCGCCGCCCGCCTCGCCCGCATCGCCGAACGTCTTGATGCCGCTGTACTGGAGGACCGGATACCCGGCCCGCGCGTCGATGTAGACCTCGCGCAGCACCGGCTCGCCGCCCGCCGGGTCCGTGCCCCGTACGGTGACGTGCCGGGTGAGCACCCCCGCGCCCAGCGGCAGGACGACCAGCCCGCGGGAGGTGCCCTTCAGCGACGGCGCGCCCTCCTCGCCGTCGCCCTTCCCGGCCACGGAGAAATTCTTCTTCTCCAGCTCCGTCAGGACGGCGTCGACCGCACGCTCGACGGCCAGCGCCTCGTCCACCTGGGCCGTCGTGCCGGTCCGCAGCTTGGTGAAGTACTTGCCGGACGTACCCGTGACGACCCGCTCGCCGTCCTTCTTCTCCATCCGGACCACGTACTGGCCGCCCAGCACCGGCACGCCCCGGTGCTTCTGCTGGAGCCGTACGGTCTCCCGTCCGCCCGCGAACGTCGTCGTCCGCAGCGGCGTCAGGTCGCGTTCCGGAGCCGCGATCCGGTAGCGGTCCCGCTTGTCCGCGAGGTACGCGCGAGCCGCGCCCGCCGCGTTCGCCGCCGCCGGGGCCTGCTCCCGGATCCCCTCCACCAGCGCGGGCGTCGCCGTGTCCTGCCCCGGCACCACCTCCCCCGGGCTCGGCGGCGAAGCCGCCGCCACACCGCCCGGCACCAGCGAAACAACAAGTGCGGCGGCGCCGATCAGCGCCGCCGCACCGGATATCCCACCCCTGGGTGCTCTGGATGCCCTGGATGCTCTTGATTCTCTTGGTGTCCTTGAGGCTCTTTCTCTGTCCGTCCCCGCTCTGGCCGAGCGCGCTCGTGATCGACGCACGTCTCCCCTTCCCCCTGGTCAGTCGTAACCGACTCATCGACGCATCGATGTACCGATGTGCCTGCGGATCTACGGACCCACGGATCTACGGGTCCCCAGATCTACGGACCGATGCACCGACCACCGATGCACCGACGTACCGACAGCGGACCGCCACCGGCGAGGCCATTGGAAGCGACGATGCGCCGGTGCATCAATGGGGCGGGGGGTTCGACGGGTGGCTTTCGGCCGTGAGGAGGGTCGGGTACACGCAATCCGCGGTCTCGGGGCGCGTCGGCGGATCGATCGTGTGCGTCGCGGGGGCCCTCCCGAGGGCAGTCCTTACGAGCCCAACCCGCCCAACTACGAGCCCAACCCGCCCAACTACGCGCCCAACCCCCCCAACACCGCATCCAGCCCAAACTCGAACCGCTCATCGAACGTCCCCCGCAGCAGATGCCCCACCACCCGCCGCAGAGCCGGATACTCCGTAGCCTCCACGGCCCGGGGCAGGCGGTCGTCACCCGCGTCGGGGGCGCCCTGTTCCTCCTGGGTGAGGCCGAGGACGAAGTAGGTCAGGGTCCATGAGGTCCAGGCCGCTTGCCGCTCGTCGGCGCCCGTTTCCAGGAGTGCGCCGACGAGGTGGTCGACGTACCGCAGCGTGTGGGGCTCGGCCGTGTAGGTGCCGGTCACCAGCGCGGCGCCGTCGCGGTGGGCGAGGAGGGCCTGCCGGTAGCGGCGGGGCAGTTCCCGTACGCGTTGCGGTGCGGCGGACGGGAGGTCGGCGTAGCTGATCTCGCCGAGGATGGCGTCGGCCATCAGTTCCAGCATCCGGGCCTTGGTCTTGACGTGCCACAAGACGGTGTTCATGCGCACGTCCAGGCGTTCGGCGACGGCCCGGGTGGACAGCCCGTCCAGGCCCTTGTCGTCGAGCACCTCCAGCGCGGCCCGGATGACGGCCGGGCGGGTGAGCTGGCCGCCGGTGGTCTTTTCGTTCGCTTGCGCCTTGGTCACTGACCTAGTTTACTGCTCCTCGTAAGTCCTGGTCAGTGACCAAGAAGGTCGCCGGCCAAGAGACAGGGGAGGAAAGTTCATGGACTATCAGGTCGTCATCGCCGGAGCCGGTCCGGTCGGGCTCTGGCTGGCCGCGGAGCTGCGGCGCGCGCACGTCTCCGTCGCGGTCGTCGAGCGGCGCACCGAACGCGACAACCGCTCCCGGGCGCTGACCGTGCACCCGCGCACCATCGAGACGTTCGCCTCACGCGGTGCGCATCAGCCCTTCGTCGACGAGGGGATGCCCCTGCCGGGCGGGCACTTCGCCAACCTGGACAGCCGCCTCGACTTCCGCCGGCTGGCCGGCCCGTTCCCGTACACGCTCGCGCTCTCCCAGCGACGCACCGAGGAACTGATCGAGCGGCAGGCCCTGGAGCTGGGCGCGACCGTCCTGCGCGGGCACGAGGTCACCGGTCTCGACGACGGAGCGGACGCGGTACGCGTCCAGGTCCGCGGCCCCGAAGGCCCGTACCACCTGGACGCCGCCTACCTGGTGGGCTGCGACGGGACGCGGAGCACCGTACGCACCGCGGCCGGCATCGACTACCCGGGGACGCCCTCCACCGTGCTCGGCTGGCTCGGTGACGTCATCCTGGACAGCCCCCCGCCCTTCGGCCACAGCACCTTCGGCCCGGCCGGCAGCCTCATCACCGTCCCGCTGCCCGGCGGCCTGCACCGCCTGGTCGGCATCACGCCGCGCGACCTCACCACCCAGTGGCCCGGGGACCTCACGCTGGAGGAGCTGCGTCGCAACGTCATCGCCATCACCGGCGAGGACTTCGGTATGCGCGACCCGGCGTGGCTCTCCCGCTTCGGCAACGCCACCCGCCTGGCCGCCTCCTACCGCCGGGGCCGCGTCTTCCTCGCCGGGGACGCCGCGCACCAGCACTTCCCCGCCGGTGGGGTCGGCATGAACGTCGGCATCCAGGACGCCGCCAACCTCGCCTGGAAACTCGCCGCCACCCTCAACGGCTGGGCCGCCGACGGCCTCCTCGACACGTACCACGCCGAACGCCACCCGGTCGGCATCCGTCTCGCCGAGATCACCCGCGCGCAGACGGCCCTCATGACCGCCTTCACCCCCGAAGGCCGGAGCCTGCGGGCCCTGTTCAGCGACATGATCGGCACGCTGCCCGCCGTCAACGACCGACTGGCCGGGCAGATCAGCGCCCTGTCCGTCACCTACCCGCCCACCGATCCCGACGCCCACCCGCTGACGGGCACCCGCGCACCGGATCTGACGATCGCGGGCCGTGGGCTCTTCTCCCTGTTGCGCGCGGACGGTTATCTGCTGCTCGATCTCACCGAGAACGGCACCGCGCTGTTGACGGACCTGGTGCGTCCCGGGCTGCGACTTCACGCCGGAGCCGTTGACGAGCCCCCGGCAGCGTGGCGGGACGTGCGCGTCGCGCTGATCCGCCCCGACGGCCACGTCGCCTGGGCCGGGAGCGACCCCGGGGAGACCGCTGCCGCCCTCGCCGCCACCCACGCACCCGCCGTGGTGGAGCAGCGCGCGTAACCGTTCGTCGGGGGTGAGCGTCGGGGGTGAGCAAGGTGGCGGAGCCCGATGGCCTGGTTCCGTCACCCTCTGCCCGCCGGGGCTGGTCCGTTACGGCCGCCAGTACAGCGAGGGGTCGGGGTGTTCGGCGAAGCCGAGTGCGCGGTAGAGGGGTTCGCCTTCGGCGGAGGCGTACAGGTCCACTCGGGCGACCTCGCGTGCCCGGAACCAGGCGAGCAGATCCCGCATGATCGCGCGGCTGTGGCCACGCCGCCGATACGCCGGATCGGTGACGACTCCGATGACGTGCCCGATCCGGCCGTTGCGCAGGTGCGGGCCGGGGAGGCGCTGGTCGATGGTCCCGATGCCGCACGCGGCGAGGCCGTCCTCGCCCTCCACCACGAGGATGCGTACGGCGTCCGACGTCACCTGTTCCTTGAGCACCGCGGCGAGGGCGCTCCGCCAGTCGTCGCCTCCCGACGCGGGGTGGAAGAAGTCGCCGCCGAGAGTCTCGAACAGCAACGCTCGCAAGCGGACGAGCTCGGCGACATCGTCCTCGACTGCCTGACGCACACACGACATGTAATGACCCTATAGCGCTTCGGTTCATTACAGCGAGCCAATATCGAAGCGCCCCCGCCTCCCCCGGCATCGCTCCCCGGCGCGACCGCTTCCCACGGGCCCGTCCGCCCCCGCAGACCCGGGCGACGCACCCACTCACCCCCCAAAATCAGCCAACACCCCATCCAGTCAAGCCACTTGCGTCTCATCATCTAGGAATTTTCCTACTGCGATCCCGCATTTCATGTACATAGCATCCGGCTATGGAGATTCCGCGCGCCGCGCGCCGCACCACCGTGTCCCTCGCCGCCGCCATCGCGGCCTTGTCGTTGACCGCCCCCGTGGCCCTCGCCGCGCCACCGCAGCGGCTCGCGACATCCACGGTCACGCCTCTCACCCCGCGGCAGCAGGTCACCCAGCAGGCCATCCCCTTCACCGAGGCCACCGTCACCCAGCACGACGACGGCTCGTACTCCGTGTCCTGGCGGGCGCCCGGCGTCCGCTCGGTGACCGTGTACGCGGGCGACCGGCCGGTGGCGCACGGCGGCGCCGAGCAGACGGTGACCGTCCGGGGCCTGGCGCCGGCCGACCGCCAGTGGTTCCGGCTCGTCCCCGACCAAGGCGAGCCCCTGACCCTGGCCGATCGGTCCCTACACCTGAAGAGCGCCCCCAACTTCCGTGACGCGGGCGGCTATCGGACGGCCGACGGCAAGTGGGTGCGGATGGGCGTCCTGTACCGCACCGGCGAGCTGTCGAAGCTGACCGACGCCGACCTCGCCAAGCTCCAACGCCTGGGCATCCGCACCGACTACGACCTGCGCGCCCCGGGCGAGCGGGCGAAGGCCCCGGACCGCGTCCCGGAGGGCACCCGTTACGTGGTCGCCGACGTGCTCGGCGAGGACGTGACCGATTTCCCCACCACCCCTGAGCAAGCGGT
The DNA here is from genome assembly GCF_040611095.1 of Streptomyces sp. NPDC003077. Taxonomy (NCBI): domain Bacteria; kingdom Bacillati; phylum Actinomycetota; class Actinomycetes; order Kitasatosporales; family Streptomycetaceae; genus Streptomyces; species Streptomyces sp. NPDC003077. The sequence goes on from NZ_JBEXNM010000002.1 coordinate 114,684, forward strand.
CGACCTGATGATCAACGGCAACCGCGACTACGTCAGCAAGCCGTCGGCGCGCACGGCCTACAGCGCCCTCGTCCGCGACGCCGCCACCCCGGACGCGCACGCGCTGGCCTACCACTGCACGGCCGGCAAGGACCGCACCGGCTGGGCGAGCGCCGTCCTGCTGACCGCACTCGGCGTGGACCGCGACACGGTCATGCGCGACTACCTGGCCAGCAACGCCTACCGGGCCGAGGAAATGCAGGCGATCTACGACCAGGTGACACCGCGCGACGCCGCCATCCTGAAGCCCGTACTCGAAGTGCGTCCCGAATACCTGAACGCTTCTTTCGAAGAGGTCCAGGCCCGGTACGGCACCTTCGACCATTACCTGCGCGAGGGTCTGGGGTTGAACGATCAGGTGCTGACCGATCTGCGGAAGGCTTTGCTGGCGGGCTGAGGCAATGAGTGACGGGCTGAGGGATCGGGTGACCGACTGGTCGAATCCGCACGGGCCTTTTCGACAACTCGGCAACGTCTCAACGGTTACCGCCAAGGGAACGCCAGAGCGACTTCGGGCGAATTCACCATTCCATGGATCGTGGATCGTCGATCGTGGATCGTGGATCGTGGATCGCGGCCATAGGTCGTCGATCGCGGTCGTGGATCGCCGGACCCGATACCGAAGCCACCGCGCGCCGAATGACATGCGCCTCACCAGATCCAGATTGACCGAACCGTGGGTGGCGGATCACTTCGCCGCCCTCCGCACCAAGCAGCCGCACCAAGTACCCGCACCAAGCAGTGCCACGACTCACCGTTTGAAAGGCGCGACATGACCCAGACCGATACCCACCCCACCGGGACGACCATCCCCGCCTTCCCCAAGGACCGGACCTGCCCCTATCAGCCGTCGCCGCACTACCAGGAATTCCACAGCGAGGAGCCGCTGGTCCAGGTCGAATTGTTCGACGGTCGCCTGGCGTGGCTGGTGACGGGTCACGCCGAGGGACGCGCCCTGCTCACCGACCCCCGCCTGTCCTCCGACTGGGCCCACCCGAACTTCCCCCTCATCGTCCAGCGCACCGAAGGCCGTGAAGGGCTCTCCTTCCCGCTGATCGGCGTCGACGACCCGGAGCACGCGCGGCAGCGCCGCATGCTCATCCCGAGTTTCGGCGTCAAGCGCATGGCCACCCTGCGTCCCACGATCCAGCAGGAAGTCGACCGGATGATCGACGAAATGCTGGCGAAGGGACCGACCATCGACCTGGTCACGTCCTACTCGCTCCCCGTGCCCTCGATGGTGATCTGTGCCCTTCTCGACGTCCCGTACGAGGACCACGGCTTCTTCGAGGACCGTTCCCGCCGGTTCGTCGGCGCGGCCACGTCCGCGGAGGCCGACGCGGCCTTCGGCGAGCTGTACGGGTACCTCCACGGCCTGGTCCAGAAGAAGCAGGAGAACCCCGGAGAGGGCCTGCTGGACGACCTGATCGCCGGTCAGCTCGCCGAAGGCGACCTGAACCACAACGAGGTCGTCATGATCGCGCTGGTTCTGCTGCTGGCCGGCCACGAGACCACCGCCAACGGCATTTCCCTCGCCGTCCTCACGCTCCTCCAGCACCCCGAACAGCTCGACGCCCTGCGGCGCGACCCCTCCCTGATCACCAACACGGTCGAGGAAGTGCTGCGCTTCGCCTCCGTCTCGGACTTCATGGTCCGGCTGGCCAAGGAGGACATCGAGGTCGGCGGCACGACCATCAAGGCCGGGGACGCCCTGGTGTTCTCCATCTCGCTGATCAACCGGGACTCCAAGGCGTACGAGAACCCCTACACCTTCGACATCGAGCGGTCCGCGCGCCACCACGTCGGCTTCGGCCACGGCATCCACCAGTGCCTCGGTCAGAACCTCGCGCGCGCCGAGCTCGAAATCGCCATCGGCACGCTCTTCGCCCGGATCCCGGACCTCCGGCTGGCCGTTCCCCTCGACGAGGTGCCGATCAAGGCGGGCCACGACGCCCAGGGCCCGACCGAGCTGCCCGTCACCTGGTAAGGCCCGGGGCTGAGGGAACGGAAACGGATCACACCATGCGCATCACCATCGACCGCGAACGCTGCATCGGCTCCGGCCAGTGCGTCATGACCGCCCCCGGCGTCTTCACCCAGGACGACGAGGGGCTGGTCGAGCTGCTCCCCGGGCACGAGAACGGGACGTCCGACCCGGACGTGCGCCATGTCCCGGCGACCTGTCCGGTGCAGGCGGTCTCGCTCTCGGAGGACTGAGCCACACCACCGGGCGGCAGGGAGCCGCAGGGTCCGCGACGGTGATCGTGACTGTGTGCACGGTCATCGTCGCGGGCCCGTTTCGTTGCGGACCTACCTATCTGTGTCGTCGCGGATCCGTGGTGCTGCGGACCTGCCCGTGTCGTCGCGGATCCGTGGTGTTGCGGATTTGTGGCGCTGCGGATTTGTGGCGGGCAAGCCCTTCGGGCAGTCCGTTCACCAGGCGGGCGTCTCACCAGTCGTCGCACAATCCCGTCCGGCAGCACACGGGCAACAGCTCGCCCGCCGCCTCTCGGACGCCCCGCAAGCGTTCCCGATCGGGCTCCACGACGCTGAGGATCTCGAAAGCCGTACCGGCGGCGGAGACGGACCGGCCCGAGGCCACCTCCTCGTACAGCAGCCAGAGCCCCTGCCTGGCCAGCGCTCGGCACCGCTCCGGCAGGTCGAGCCCGCGCCGAGCGGACGCGGCATCCGTGCCTTCCCCCGCGACCATGTGCTGGAGGAGGTCGAGGAATCGGTGACGTACCTCCGGTGGGATCGGGTCGGCCAGAGCCGCCAGGGCGACGGTCGTCACCGCGGGTGCCGGTTCCCAGAGCAGCACCGGGGACCACACGTGCTCCTCAAAACCGGCGCCGTTCGCTTCCTCCCCCACGGCCCGGTCGTCCGCGAGTCGCAGGAGATCCGGCGCGAGATGCTCCGCGGAGTCCCCGCACCCGCAGCGCATGGCCGCCCAGTCCTGCCGGGAGATCTCCCACTCGATCAGTTCGATCAGTCGCATGGCTCCGAGACTTTACGGCGCCGTGCCGAGGGGCGGACCGGGGGGCGGGTGATCGGCGTCAGGATCATCCGGGGGCAGCGGGGCCGATTCATCCGCCCACCGGCGCAGGTCCCCACACCTTGGTTCGGGCATCCCCGACCGTTTGATCACGGTGGTCAGGGCATTATGAAACTCGTTCCACAGCCGGTGGATCGAAATCCCGGAACTTCCCGCCTGATAAAAAAGGAACCGCACCACATTGACGCGCGTCCGCTCCTCTTCGCTGAGCACGTCGAGCGGTAGACCGGCCAGTATTGCGTAATCTGGCTTGTTCTCCACTGCCGCGACGACGTTGCGCAGCGGAATGCGGTGGAGCGTCCGCAGGGAACGAGGGCTGCCGGTCGCGACCGTGTCGGCCAACACGGCATGGAACGCCAGCGTCCCGAGAGTGACGATCAGACGCTCGGCCATCCGCGCGTCAATGCCCCAGTTCTGGAGCCGTTCATGGCGTTTCGTTCGCCTCCACGGTTCCTGATCGTGAACGGGCAGGACCGCACGGCCGAGGGCAACGCATTCCGCCCATAAGCCTTCGGGATCCGAAGAGCCAGAAGGGTCCGAAGGGCCAGAAGGGCCAGAAGGGTCCGATGTCATGTGCGGCTCCTCGTGTGCCTCTGATACCGGATTTCTCAGCCGCTGCCGCAGAACTCGGCTGTCGCGGAATTCCCGTTTTCCCGCGCGTGCGTCAGCGCTGCGGAACATCCTTGACGAACACGATGCCATCGATGTCCGCCAGGTGGTCCGGGTGAAGCGCGGCGTAGCCGAACCAGGGGGACACGCGGGGCTCGGGTCGCGCGTCGCCGAGGGCGGTGGCCAGCTTCGGAACGTCGATGAGGCAGCGGTCACGGTCCTGCGGGAGCTCGTACAGGAGACCTTCGAGGGTGTCCGGCGGTGGCGTGTCCACTCCCTGGTGCCGGATCGTGCCGAGGGCCGTGGCCACGAAGGCGTAATCCGCGCCGAGTTGGGCGCTGATCAGCGCACCGGCGCTCCACCACTCCACCGGCCCCTGCCACATCCGCATCGTGCTCTTCCTCCGCTGGAGGTGGGAGTTGTGGGCGTGGACGAATACCGGGCCCCGTTCGGCGAGGGCGAGGAGGGTGTGGGCCATCATCACGTCCCGCAGGGCGCACAGCCTCGTCATGCGGGCCGGTGAGGTGTCGGCCATCCAGTGGTGGTAGCGCAGCAGGCCGGTCGCCGTCCGCGCGTACAGACGGGCCCGGTCCCGGTCGTCCGGCGAGGTCGTCGCGATCAGGTGCGGTGCCTGCGCGTCGAGCAGGGCGACGAGGTCGTCGGCGAGCAGCCGCAGCTCACGGGCTTCGGCCGACTGTCCTATGGACCGGGATGGGTCCAGCATCGCGGCGGGGTCGGTCCACCGGTCGTCGGCGCCGAGCAGGCGGTCGAGGGTTTCCGGGGTACAGGGGAGCAGGTCCGCGTCCACCCGGGTGGAGAGGTAGCCGTGGAGAGCGGTGAGGACGGGCCGGGGGCTCGCGGCGGCCTCGATCTCCAGCGGGCCGTCGAAGCCGGCGAAGCGGACCTGCTCGGACGCGGGCCGGCCGTCGTTGTAGGCGCGCATCCAGCGCACGAGCTCGCGGTTGGCCGCCAAGGTGCCCCACTCGTGGCTGAATCCGCGCGCCATGACCTCGTCGAGCGTGCCGGTGCCCGTGGTGGCGTAGTCGTCCACGACCAGGCCCATCAGGCAGTCGCTCTCGATCGCGATCGTGCGGTAGCCCGCCTCCTCGACGAGCTGTTGGAAGAGTTCGTTGCGCAGGTCGAGCAGCGCGTCCTCGCGGTGGGTGGGCTCGCCCAGGGCGAGCAACCGGGGGCGGGTCGGGAGCAGCTTCAGGACGGTGGCGGCTTCTACGGCGTGGGCGGTGACCTTGATGTCGGTTGCCATGCCTTCAACGGTATCGTTGAACCTTCGATGGAAACTTGGCTGGCGAATTCGCCGCGACGTTCCCGCGATATCGTCGGTCTCATGGGACGAAAGCTTCAAGTTGGCGGCGAGCACCGGCGACTTCGGCCGATCGATCTGGCGCGTGAGCACGGTCTGTCCACGCAGGCGGTCCGGAACTACGAGGAGGCCGGGATCCTGCCGACCGCCGACCGCACCGCCCACGGCTACCGCACCTACACCCCGTTGCACGCGGGGGCGCTGCGCGCGTTCCTCGCGCTGGTGCCCGGCCACGGCCACCAGACGGCGGCGTCGATCATGCGGGCCGTCAATCAGGGCGCTGTCGAGGAGGCGTTCCGTCTGATCGACGAGAGCCACGCCCAGCTCCTCGACGACCGGCGAACCCTCCAGGCCGTGGAGAGCGCCCTCCGCGATCTGGAGCCCGCCATGGCGCCCGGGTCCGGTGCGGGGTCCGGGCTGTCGGCGATGTCCGGGCGGGAGCGGACATCCGAGTCGTCCACGGTGTCCGGGCGGGGTGGGAAGCTCGGGTCGTCCGGGCGGGGCGCGAACTCCGGCTCGTCGTCGGCGTGCGGGGCCGGCTCCGGCTCCGGCTCCGGCTCCGGCTCCGGCTCCGGCTCCGGCTCCGGTGGCACGTTCATCGGGCCGCTGGCGGGGAGGCTCGGGATCCGGCCCGCGACCCTGCGCAAATGGGAGCGGGCCGGGCTGGTGCGCCCGCGCCGCGACCCACGGACCGGGTACCGCGTCTACGACGAGGCCGATGTCCGGGACGCCCGGCTGGCCCACCAGCTCAGGCGGGGCGGCTACCTGCTGGAGCAGATCGCCCCGCTGATCGCCCAGGTGCGGGCGGCCGGAGGACTGGAGCCGTTGGGGGCCGCGCTGTCCGACTGGCACGGGCGGCTGTCCGCTCGCGGACGGGCGATGCTGAACGGGGCCGCGGAGCTGGAGGCGTATCTCCGCGAGCGCGGATGAGAGGTCGACACCGGCGGAAGAACACCAGCCGCGCTCGACGGTGCGTCCAGTGACGCGCTCGGCGTTGCGCCCAGTGAGATGCACGTCGGTGACGTGCCCAATGAGACGCGCTCGGCGCCGTACCCGATGAGACGCGCTCAGCGACGTACCCAATGAGACGCACTCGGCGCCGTGCCCAATGAGAAGCGCTCAGGGACGTGCCCAATAAGAAGCGCTCAGCGGCGAAGACGGCGGCGCCACCGCCGCAGGCATGACCGCCCCCTGCGCAGCCACTGCTTCGGGGAGAGGACGCGCCGTACGGCAACCGCTCGGCGGCGCTGGGCGGCGATGCCCTCGTACCGGGCGGCCTGGAGGCGATCGCCGTGGTCCGCCCAGTAGCAGCCGAGGTTGTGGGCGGCGATCGCCTGGTCGTTGGCGTCTCCCTCGGCCATCACCTGCTCCCAGTGCTCCCGCGCTTCGGTCTTTCTGCCGTGCCGGTAGTGGAGGGCCCCGAGGTTGTTCACGGCGGTGTACCGGAAATCCGGATGGTCGAGCTCGCGCAGCATGGTGTAGCCGAGCCAGGACGCGGCGGTGTCGCCCTCCTTGCCGGCATCGAGGGCGGCGTGGAAGACACCGGCGGAGAGGTACCAGGGGTCGAGTGCGGGTTCGCACCGTGCGGCCCGGTCCAGTGCGGCCCGGGCGCGTACGCGATCCCGCAATCGCAGGTGGGAGCGGGCGAGCAGGAGATACATCAGGGGCACCTCCTTGGGGTGGCGCCGGGTCGTGGCGGCGCGCGCGAAGCACGCCACCGCGTCGGCGAAGTCGCCGCGTTCGTACGCCTCTTGACCGAGCTGCGCGTCGAGCAACTGGCTGAAGACCGCGGACAGATCGGCTGTTGGTTCCTTACGAAGCACCGGCGGCTCCCATGGGGTCTGCCCGGCCGGGCCGGGCGGTACGGCTGGTCGTCCGGAGTTCCCGGCGGATTGCGGGCAGCTCGTCGAGGGTTTCCTGAGCGAGGGGGAGGCAGGTGTCCAGCCCGTCCGCGTCCGTCCCCCGCAGGGCGTCGTCCGACAGCGCCATGACGAGGTCCCGGCAGATCCCCTCGGCGCAGTCCAGGTAGCCGGCGATCGCCTCCCGGGGCCGCCAGAACGCGTCGTTGAGCGGGCGGTGGCTCTCCTCGAACACCGTGAGCCGCGACGGCAGATCGGCCCGGCGCGGCGGCCGACCGGACCAGTCGGGCGCGGCCATCCCCGCGGCCGTCATCTCCGCGTCGATGCGCTGCCGGAGGATGTCGACCTCCGTTTCGAAGCGGCTGATCCGCTGCCGCAGCACGTGCGGGGTCGGTACGTGGAGCGCGTTCCCCGGGCAGGCCACGGCGACGGGTGCGGCTGTCAGCGAGCGGTCGTCGGCGTTGCAGACCAGACGGGGACGGAGCAGGTACACCCTGACCTCGGCGGGCAGCGCCGCGCGGACGTGGTGGGCCCGTGTCGGCGGCGCGTTCAGCCGCACCTGCAACCGGTCGGCGTCACCCGCGGCCAGGGCGTGCGACAGGGGCTGGACGACCCGCCCTCCCTCGGCGGCGACCGGCTCGGGGAGGGTCACGTCGTAGGAGGCGGACACCTCCATCATCGCGGCGCCCGAAGAGTCGCGGTACGGCAACAGCTCGTCGAGGACGGGGAACCGCCGCGCCCACAGCACGTCCAGTTCCAGCCGCTTGACGACGACGGTCTCGCCCCCGCGGTTGCGCAGCTTGAGATCGAGCACCGGCGCGTTCGAGGCTTCGTGCGGATCGAGGATCAGCGCTTCGACCAGCTCCGGGTACGAACCGGCCGGCCGCCGGGCCCGCAGCGTCGTCACCGCCGCGATAACGGCGGCGGCCAGCGTGCCGGCCACGCCGACGAGGACTTCGATCATTCCCCCACCACTCCCCCGAGATCCGAGATTCCCCCGAGATCCTCAGACTCCCCCGAGCCACCGCGCCCTTCGATTCCTTCGCGAGGCCCCCGCGCCCTTCATCCCTCCGCGGTGATCGGCGGACGCTCACCCATGCCCGAGTCCGGCACCGAAGTCCCGCCCGGCACTCCGACCCCGCCGGCCACCCATTGCAGCACCGGGAGCCGACCACCGACGGCCTTTCGGAAACGGTGCTCCGAGACGAACCGTCCAGGCACCAACACGAACCCGAGTCGGTCATCCTCGGTCGTTTTCCGCACCGTTGGCACCTTCTTCGAACAGCACCGCCAGTGGTCTGGCGGGCAGCGCCGCCAGTGGTCCGACCGACAGCGCCACCCGCACTCAGCAACCCGCACTCAGCAACCCGCACTCAGCAACCCGCATTCAGCCGTACGCACTCAGCCGTACGCATCGGCCCCGGCCTTCTCCGCGAAACGGACGTTCCCCGCATGCTCTCCCCGCGGGCCGTCCCCGTCGGCTCCGACCACTTGACCCGGCCCCCGCACGCGCCCGACCGTGCTTGCATCCCGTCGCTCCGTCGCCGTATCCCCGCCTTCGAGGAGTCACCGTGACCCGGCAGCCCGACCTGATCGTCCTCGACCCCACCGGTGCCGACCGGCACGCCGAGCATCTGCTGCTGCGCGCCCGAGGCGCGGCGGCGCGCGTGGACATCCTGGGTGTCCACGCGTGGGCCGTCACCGATCCGGCCCTGCTCAAACAGTTGCTGACCAGCCCGGACGTGTCCAAGGACGCCCGTCGGCACTGGCCCGAGTTCGAGAGCGTCGTACCGCGCTGGCCGCTGGCCTTGTGGGTCGCGGTGCAGAACATGTTCACCGCCTACGGCAGTGATCACCGCAGGCTGCGCCGCATGATCGCCCCGGCCTTCAGTTCCCGGCGCGTCGCCGCGCTCCAGGCGACCGTCGATCGACTCACCGGCGATCTCCTCGACGACCTGGCCACGACCCCGCCCGGCACAACGGTCGACCTGCGGGAACGCCTGGCCAATCCGCTGCCCATCGCCGTCATCGGCCGTCTCCTGGGCGTGCCGGAAGACCGGCGGGAGGGCTTCCGCGCCCTCGTCGACGGGGTCTTCGACACCACGCTCACGCCCGCGCAGGCCGCCGCAAACACCGAACAGCTCTACGGCCTCCTCGACGCCCTCATCACCGCGAAGCGGACCGACCCCGGGGACGACATGGCCTCCATGCTCATCGCGACCCGCGACGAGGACGGGAGCACGCTGGCGGAACACGAGCTGCGCGACACCCTCGTGCTGATGATCAGCGCCGGGTACGAGACCACGGTCAACGTCATCGACCAGGCCATCACGGCCCTGCTCACCCACCCCGACCAGCTCGAACACGTCCGTGCCGGCCGCGCCACCTGGGGCGACGTCGTCGAGGAGACCCTGCGCCACGAGCCCGCCGTCAAACACCTGCCCCTGCGGTACGCCCTCACCGACATCCCCTTGCCCGACGGGCAGACCATCGCCAAGGGCGAGGCGATCCTCGCCTCCTACGCGGCGGCCAACCGCCACCCCGACTGGCACGGCCCGGACGCCGACACGTTCGACGTCACCCGGCTCACCAAGGACCACCTCGCCTTCGGCCACGGCGTCCACTTCTGCCTCGGCGCGCCGCTCGCCCGCATGGAGGTCATCACCGTCCTGGACGCCCTCTTCCGCCGCTTCCCGCGAGTCGAACTGGCCGTACCGGAAGAGGACTTGGAGCTTCTGGGCTCCCTCATCAGCAACGGGCACCGATCGCTCCCGGTGCGCCTGCAACCGGCGGAGCCGACGACGCACCCGACACCGAGCGCGAGGGCCCGCCCGGATTCGTGAGGCGCCTCCGGTCTGCTTCGCTGCGTGAAGCCGCCGCGCGGCACCACCTTCCGGGCGAGTTCCGCGCGGTCGCCGTGAGCGGCCCGTGCGCGTCTGCCGACACGCGCGGGCGTGCGTCCGAGGTTCGCCTCAACCCTTGGCGGCCGTGCCCGTTGGGCACCTCCACGGGTCGAGGCCCGGCGCTGAGCCGCCGACGAGCGGTACCACTTGTACCATCGCCGCCATGTCGGAATCCTCCAAGGCGATGAGCCTTCGGTTCCCCAGTCCGGAGCACCACGAAGCCATCGCGGCAGCGGCCAAGCAGGCCGGTGTGAGCATGCAGGAGTACGTACTGTCCGCTGCCTACGAACGGGCCACCGCTGTCCAGCGTCGCTTCCTGAGCGCCTTCGAGCGTTCCATGGCGCACAGCGGCGATGCCTTCGCGGCAGAACCGAGCCCCCTCGATCCCACTCCGGAACAGCGGGCAGCCGAGCGCGCGGCCCGGGAGGAAGTCGAACCCAGTGGGCGGGGCCGCGCGGCGTGACCCAGCCCGAACTCTCATAGGCCATTGACGTCCCTTTGCTGGCCCAGACCGCCCGCCAACTGCGCACGTGGTCCGATCCCTGGCAGTGACGCAAGTAGTCGGCCGGACGGCGGCCCCCGCCCATCGCTCAACCACTCCGGGCCCATGGTCTGCCACCAACCCGCCCCCGTAGCGCCCGGCCGCCGCCGCGATCGGCGGTGACCGGGCGCCGCGGGACCGGCGGCGCTACGACCGGGCGGGGACCCGCCCGGAGACCTGCGCGGACGCAGGGGTGGACGTCCGAGCGGACGCCTGGGTGGACACCCGGCCAGACACCTGGCCGGACACCTGGCCGGCCGCCTCCGCAGGCTCCTTCAGCAGCGAGTCGTCCTCCACCCGCGCACCGGGCAGGTGGTACTGCGCCGCCAGCAAGGCCGCGTCGACGTCGCGCGTGCCGGTGGCCACGCACAGGGTGTAGGAGACGTCCTGGAACCGCTGTCGGGTCGCCGCGTCGGTCGTACCCGCCATGACCTGCTTCTCCAGCGCCTCGTACCGGGTCACCAGGTCTTGCAGAACCGCCGGGTGCGCCATCAGCATGCTGAACCTCCGTGAAGAGTCGTCACCAACATCGGGGCGGCTACCCGGAGGTTCCCTCACTATGCCAACCACCTCATGGACGACTGTTCTTGCCTCCGCTCGCCCATCGTCACGAGCGTCACACGCGCCACCAGCTCCCAGCCCGCAGCCACCAGCCCGCCCCGAGCCGATACCGATCAGGCGGACGACGGCGGTGTGGGGCGGACCGCCAGGATGGCGAGGTCGTCGTCGCTGTCGGCGCCCAGGCCGATGAGGAGTTCGTCGCAGAACACGTCGAGGGGTTCGCGGGCCAGGTCGGCGGTGTGCCGGCAGAGTCGTTCCATGGCGTTGTCGAGGGATTCGTCGCGGCGTTCGATGAGGCCGTCGGTGTAGAGCAGCAGGGTGGAGTGGGCCGGGAGATCGCGCTTGGCGCCGGGGCGGGGCATGTCGGGGTCCATGCCGAGGAGCAGGCCCGAGCCCTCGTCGAGGTAGTGGGTGTCGCCTTCGGCGGTGGTCAGCAGCGGGGGCGGGTGCCCGGCGGAGGAGTAGTGCAGCTCCCAGGGGCCGTGCGGGGGGCCTTTGACGAGGCCGTAGACGCAGGTGGCGGTGGCCTCCTCGTACAGTGTGTGGTTCGCCAGGTCCAGGCGGCGCAGGACCACTTCCGGGGGTTCTTGGCGGTCGACGGCGATGCCGCGGAGCATGCTGCGCAGCTGGCTCATGGCGATGGCCGCGTCGAGGTTGTGTCCGGTGACATCGCCGATGACCAGCGACGTTCCCCCGGACACCACGAAGCTGTCGTACCAGTCGCCGCCGACCTGCGCGGTGGTGGAGGAGGCGGCGTAGCGGGCGGCCAGCCGCAGGTGCTCCACGCGCGGGAGTCTGGGCAGCAGGGAGCGCTGGAGGCGTTCGGCGACGTTGCGGGTGTCCTGGTACAGGCGGGTGTTGTCCACCCCGAGCGCGAGGGTGCGGACCAGGTCGTCGACGAGGGACAGGTCCGCTTCGGTGAACGGCCGGTCCTCGCTCATACGGGCCACCGTCAGGGCCCCGAAGATCTCCCGCCGGGCCCGGAGCGGCGCGAGGATGGCGCTCGTCGCCCCCAATCGCTCGAACAGCTCCAGGTACTGGGCGTCCAGGGGGCTCTCGGCCTGGTTGGGCGGCGGCGCCTCGGTGAGCAGCAGCGGGCCGGCGCCGCGCAGTACGCGGGCCAGGGGCCCGCGCGCGGCCTCGGTCAGTGGGGGGACCCTGGCCTCGTACGCCTCCGGGTGCACCCCCCGGGGCGGGGCGCGGTGGACGACGCAGATCCGGTCCACCTGGGACTCGTCGTCGTACAGGTCCACCGCGCACCAGTCGGCCAGCCGCTGCGTCAGGATCAGGCCCACCCCTTGCAGCGCCTCGGTCAGGTCCATCGTGTTGTTCAGGGCGCTCCCGACGTCGGCCAGCAGGGAGAGCCGGTCCAGCGCCGACATGTCCGATTCGACGCCACTCGTCGTCCGGTCGCTTTCCGGGGTGGCCGACGGCTGCGGTTCGCCGCCCGGATTGGGGGACGACACGTGGTTCTTCCCCGGGATGCGCGGCGAGAGGAGGGACGTGCTCGCGCGGGGGGCGAGCTGGGCGACGAACACGGTGCGGCCGTCGGTCATCTCCTGGTTCTGGATGATCAGCCGGATCGGGACGAGATGGCCGTCGTGGTGCAGCGCCGGGAGCGGCACCGAGCGGCCCATGATCCGGGACTGGCCGGTGAGCAGGAGGGAGGTGAACGCCGCGATGTGCCGTTGCCGCAGGTGCTCCGGGATGATGGTGGTGAGCTTGCGCCCGACGAGTTCGTCCGCGTCCCAGCCGAGCATGTCCGCCGCCGGTCCGTTCGCCGCGATGATCCGGTTCGTCTCGTCGGCGGCGATGGTCGGAACCCTGCTGGCCCGCATGTGGCCGGCGTCCCACGGCACCAGCTCCGAAGGGCTGACCCCCGGCTCGTGCGGCACCAGGGTCCACGCGGTGGGGGGCCCGCCGTGGAGCTGGCTGGTGATCTGGTCGAACAGCCACTGCTGGAAGACGCGGCTGCGCGGAAGGGCGGGCAGGGTGAGGACGAGCTCTTCCCGGGCCGCCTCCTCGGCCAGGTCGAGTACGCGGCGCAGGTTCATCACGGCCGACGCGGCGTCCGCCGGTACCGACAGGGACAGGGAGTGGATGTCCGTGTTGGGCGGGTGCTGCTCCAGCGCGGCCGTCACGCACGCACTGATCACGTTGTTCGTGTCGTGGGCGTTGACGAGTTCCTCCGGCCGCAGCCCGAATCTGTGGCCGGCCGCCGCGGCGAGCGACAGCTCCCGCAGCACCGTGTGCCGGTGCTGCTCGCAGGACGAGTAGAGGGTGCCCGGCATGTCCACCAGCAGCACCGTCTCGGGGGAGTCGACGGGGGACGGTGCCGAGATCTCCCACCCGGAGGGTGGCGGCGGCGGTCCGTCGGCCCATACCTCGAACCACACCGACTTGCGGCCTTCGCCGGTCTCGACACCGCGGCGGGAGGTGAGCTGCTCGACCAGGGCCAGCCCCTGCCCCATACCGGCATACGGGGGACACTTCCGCAGCATCAGCCCGCGGGACGGCCGATGATCACTGACCCGTACGCACACCCGGCAACCGAGGGTCCGCACCGACACCTCGATCTCGGTGCGCGCATGCAGCACCGCGTTCGTCACCAGCTCGCTGACCAGGAGCTGGACGGTGTCGACGACATCCGACGAGGCGCGTTCCAAAACGCCGCCGACGAAACGCCGAGCCGCCCCCACACTCTCCGCCGACTGCGGAAAGCGCTGCGACCGTGCCTCCGGCGGATCTGCGTTGCCCATGCGCCCAGACTGCCCCAGGCCGCGCGTCCTCGCAGTCGCGGTTCGTGCTTTTGCGCTGGTCAGGGGGTGTGGGTGTGGTGTTGGTGTCGGCCGAGTGGGTGGGGCGGGGTGGAGTGGGGTGGGGTGGGGTGGAGTGGGGGAGACTGGCCGGATGAGGAGATGGGGATAGGGGGCGGGCGGATCTGTGACGGCTGATGCCGGGGGTTTGACAGGTGATGCCGGGGGTTTCGACGTCGCGACGGGCGCGGTTCCCCTGCGGCCCTCGCCGGGCGGTGCGGACGCTCGTCGGAAGGCCGTCCAGGAGGCGTTCCGCGGGCTGCTGCACATCCGGGAGCTGATGAACACCGAGGCCACGGACCCTCGCGCGGTACCCGCCGCGTGGGAGCGGCACCAACCCGTACGGGCCGTGGCCCTGAGCCTGGAAGCGTCCGGCATCGAACCCTCCGCAATGACCCCCGATGGGCAGCGGATCGGCACGGGGTATTGCGTGCGCGCGACGGGTCCCGGGGTGGTGCGGGTCGAGTGGGTGGGGCCGCCGGGGAGTGGTGCTCAGTACGAGGAGAAGGACGCCCTCGCCAAGTGCGTGCCGATCTTGGGCGGCCTTGGGTGGGAGGCGCTGCTTTATCGGGGGGAGCGGCGTCGTCATTATCTGGAGGTGGAGGCGAGGGGGTAGGGGGTCGGGGTCGGCGGGTCTTCGTCCGTCTGCGGTCGTCGCCACCGTGCGCGTGCGGGGCGACGATGGGCCGAGGGATCGACGGGCCGCCGGATCGCTGGATCGACGACGGGCCGAGGGATCGACGGACCAACGGATCGACGGACCGACGGACCGACGCGTCAGCTGAAGGTGCGGCGGTAGGTCTGGGGGCTGACGCCGGTGGTGCGCTTGAAGCGGTCGCGGAAGGCGGTGGGGGAACCGAAGCCGACCTGCGCGCCGATGCGTTCGACGGAGTGCCCGGTGGTCTCCAGCAGGTGCTGGGCCTGGCGGACGCGGGCCCGGTGCAGCCACTGGAGCGGGGTGGTGCCGGTCTGTTCGCGGAAGCGGCGCATGAGGGTGCGGGTACTCGTCCCGGCCTGGGCGGCGATGTCGGCGAGGGTGAGTTCGCGGGCGAGGTTGTCCCGCAGCCAGGTGAGGAGGGGTTCCAGGGCGGAGCCCTGCGGGGTGGGCGTGTGGTCGTGGACGATGAACTGCGCTTGCCCGCCCTCGCGTTCGAGCGGCATGACGGACAGGCGGGCGGCGTCGGCGGCCACGGCGGAACCGTAGTCGCGGCGGATCATGTGCAGGCAGAGGTCCAGACCGGCCGCCGCGCCGGCGGAGGTGAGGATCTGGCCGTTGTCGACGTACAGCACGTCGGGGTCGACCTCGATCTCGGGATAACCGGCGGCGAGGTACTTGGCGGCCATCCAGTGGGTGGTGGCACGCAGCCCGTCGAGGAGCCCGCAGGCCGCCAGGATGAACGTGCCCGAGCAGATGGAGGCGATGCGCGTGCCCTCGGCGGCGGCAGCACGGAGGGCGTCGTGGACGGCGGGCGCGAGCGGAACCACGGGCTTGGAGGTGCCGGGCACGATGATCGTGTCCGCGCCTTCGAGCCCGTCCAGCCCCCAGGGTGCGCGCAGGGTGAAGGTCCCGGCGTCGATCTCCGGTTTGTCGGCGCACACACGGATCTGGTAGGCGGGGCGCCCGTCCGGGAGACGGGTGCGGGTGAATGTCTCGATCGGGGTGGACAGGTCGAAGGGGATCACCTGGTCGAGGGCGAGGACGGCGACGGTGTGCATGGCTAGAACATAGCTGGGCGCCGGGTGTTCGCCAGGGGGTGTGGGGGAAGGGTGGGTGGGGTTGAGGGTGGGGCGTGATGCTGCGTGGCTTGAGGCTTGGTGCCGGTGGCCGTTGGCCGCTGGCCGCTGGCCGCTTCTAGGGACCTGTGGCCTGCTTATGGGGTGGTTGGTGGGGCGCTGGGGCGGGTGGCAGGGAGGTCACCGCCGGTCGGCGGTGCGCTCGGATCGGCCTGGGCCGGGTAGGGCGCGAGCGTTGCAGTGCGGCTGGCGGTATCCCGTTGAAAGCTGTCATTAATGCCACTGGGCCGTTGATCGGCAGCCGATTAGCGTCGGGGCGACGAATCCGGTGGCGGTCGGAAGGCGGCGGTCGGGCGGTCAGGCGGCCGGTCAGGCGGTCAGGCGGCCGGTCGGAACTGGTTGCTCGCTGCCCTGAGCCCGGTTCCTCGGCTGCCTGGTTGCCCGGTTGCCTGGTTCCTCGGCTGCCAGATCACTCGGCCGCCCGTCCGGCCCGGTTGCCGGGTCGCTTTCCGATGCCGCCGCCTCCCCTCGTACGCCTCAAGCCCCCCCGAAACGAACCGAAGGAAGCCCTATGCACGCCCAGATCGTCCTGTTTGACGGCTTCGACCCGCTCGACGTCGTCGCTCCGTATGAAGTGCTGCACGCGGGCGGCCACGCCGCGCACGGAGCGCTGACCGTGGAACTCGTCTCCGCCGAGGGACCGCGCGAGGTGATCAGCGGAACCGGCGGCCTGACGCTGCGCGCCACCGCCGCCCTCGACCCCACCCGCCCGGGACTGGTTCTGGTTCCGGGTGCGTCGGGGCGTATCAGCGAGCCCGGCGAGGAGCCTGGTCAGGACGCGGAGAGCGGGGGCGGGCAGCCGGGCGAGACCATCGCCGCGCTGCTGGGCCGCGCCCTGGCCACCGAACTGCCCGCGCTGCTGAAGTCGGCCATGGACAACCCGCTGGTCACGGTCACCACGGTGTGCGGCGGCTCATTGATCCTGGCCCTGGCCGGTCTGCTGGAAGGCCGCCACGCCACCACGCATCACATGGCCATGGACCAGTTGGAGGCCGCCGGGGTCCACGCCGTGCACGCCCGCGTCGTCGACGACGGCGACCTGGTCACCGGCGCCGGTGTCACCTCCGGACTCGATCTGGGCCTCTATCTGCTGGAGCGGGAGATCGGGCCGCGCATCGCGCACACCGTGGAGACCGTGTTCGCCCACGAGCGCCGCGGCACCGTGTGGAGCGCCCGGGGGCCGGTCCCGGCCGCTCTCTGATCCGTCCTCGCTCCCCGAGCCGCCCCCTCTTTCTCTTTCCGCCTCTGCGCTGCCGCTGCCCTTGTCCCTGTCCCTGTCCCTGTCCCTGACGCGCGCGCCCGTCCGCCCCCTGCCGCCTCTGCCGCCCCTCCCGCACCGCGAACACCCTCTGTTGACCGCACCGTAAGGAAGAACAGCACATGTCCATCCAAGGCGCCTGGGCCCCGTCCCACGCCCCCGGCACCAGAGCGCTCCGCACCTCCGCCATACGCTTCCGCACACCGTCCGGCGGCGTGATCGACACCCACCCGCGCCGGGCTGGCGTCGGCCCGCGCCGGGCTGGCGTCGACCCGCGCCGGACTGGCGTCAACCCGCACGGGTCCGGTGCCGACCCGCGCCGGTCCGGTGCCGACGTGCGCCCGGCCGCCGCCGACCGAGCCGCCGCGGAAGGTCGGTCGTGACGAAATTCCTGCTGTCCGTACACGTCCTGGCCGCCCTCCTGGCCATCGGGCCGGTCGCCGTCGCGGCGAGCATGTTCCCCCGCACCTTGCGCCACGCTTACGGGGAGGCCCCCGAGGCCTCCGACGCGTTCGGCACCTTGCGGTTGCTGCACCGCATCTGCCGTGTCTACGCGGGCATCGGTGTGGCCGTCCCGATCTTCGGGTTCGCCACGGCCAGCAGCCTCGGCGTCCTGGGCGACGCCTGGTTGATCACCTCGATCGTCCTGACCGGCGCGGCTGCCGCGATCCTC
The DNA here is from genome assembly GCF_040611095.1 of Streptomyces sp. NPDC003077. Lineage (NCBI taxonomy): Bacteria > Bacillati > Actinomycetota > Actinomycetes > Kitasatosporales > Streptomycetaceae > Streptomyces > Streptomyces sp. NPDC003077. The sequence goes on from NZ_JBEXNM010000002.1 coordinate 132,110, forward strand.
GCCCTGGCGATCCTCCCCGCTCAGAACGGTGTGCTCGTCGCCGCGGAGAATGGTGCGCCGACCGCCGCCGAGAACGGTGGTTCCGCCATCGACGCCCGGGCGGCCGGGCGCCTGGCCATGCTCACCGGCGTGTTCAACCTGCTCTGGGCCACGGTCACCGTTCTCATGATCGTCCGCCCCGGCTCCACCACGGGAGCGTGACCGTGACGGCCCCACACCCTTCAGCCCCTCCCCCGTCCCCGAACCCCTCTCCCTCTCTGTCCCCTTCTCAGTCCTTCCGCCTCCTGCGCATCGCCGCGCACGCCGAACTCGTCTCGCTGGTGGTCATGCTGGCCAACCTCGCCACGGTTCATCTCCCGCCCGTCTCCTCCTTGATGGGTCCCACCCATGGGTGCGCCTACCTGTTCGTCGTCGTGGCCACCTGGCGTCAGCAGCAGGCCGCGACGAGCACCAAGGCCGTCGCCGTCATCCCCGGAATCGGCGGTCTGCTGGCCCTGCGCCGACTCGAACGCGGCGGTTCCGGCAACCGTTCGTCGACGAGTTCCGAGCCCGGGCAAGGAACTCGTCCCAAGGCCAATCCCAAGCCTGGGAATCGTCCCGAGCCCAAGCCTGACGCGTAAGAACAGGCATCCGCAGAACCGATCACCACCAGCTCACCCAGAGCAGCGCCCCAACGCAGCGCCGAGATCGTCGAGGTGCCGGGCGACCGGTCCCAGGGTCAGCAGCCCGCTCCCTGCCCCGGCCAGTTCGGCGGCGGCCGGGAGGAGTGCGGCGTGGGCGCGTGCTATCGCCTTACGGTCGCCGAGGGCCAGCGCCGCTCGCCCGGTGAGGGTCCACAGGGCCTCGGACAGCAGGTCGTGCGGTGGTTCCGGGGCCTCCCGCAGCGCCGCCGCGGCCTCGGGGCGACGGTCCTGCGCGAGGAGGACGAGGGGACGGGCCCATGGCTCGTAGGGTCCCCAGTCGCCCCAGTCCGCCCCAGCGTCGAGCAACGCGAACCCGTCCGGCGAACCGGCATGCCGCACGCGCACCGACAACAGCGCGAGCGGCAACAGCCCGCGCTCCAGGCCGGGCATACCGGCGCCATCGAGGCACGCGGCGGCGTCTCGGTATGCGGCTTCCTCCTCGGCCGCCGACGCCCGGCCTGTCGCGGAGAACCGCAGGGCCCGGTACCACCGCGTGAACACCCCGACGAGGGGTCGCTCATGACGTGCGGCCAGGCGGTCGACGGCGGTCGCGTGCGCGTCGGCAGCGGGGAAGTCCGCGAGTGCGGCGCGTGCCTGGAGGCGGATGAGGTGCCCGAGGATCTCGAAGGTCACCAGTCCGTGCCGCGCGGACAGGGTGACGAGCTCCGCGCCGATCTCGTCCCTCTGCGGCGCCAGGCCCGCGTGCGAGAAGCTCTGCATGAACACGCCGTTCAGGGCGAACGCGAGCAAGGTCGGGTCGTCCAGGCGGCGGGCGATCCGTTCGGCTTCCTTGGCGGCCTGGAGACCTCGCGTCGCGGAAGCGCCTTGCCTCAGAGGGGCACCTCGCGTCGCGGAAGCCCCTTGCCCCAGAGGGGCACCTCGCGTCGCGGCAGCGCCTTGCCCCAGAGGGGCACCTTGCGTCGCGGAAGCGCCTCGCGTCGCGGGAACACCTGGCGTGCCGAGGGAACCGCGCGACTCCAGCGCGACGGTCGCCAGCAGCCTGGCCCGGAGCACCTCGGGCGCGTCGGGCGGGAGGGCGGCCAGGGTGCGTTCGGTCGCGGCGATGACGTGCGCCGACTGCTCCGGGTCGTCCGAGCGGGTCCAGATGGCCGGGACGTCGTACGCGCCGATGACGCGGGCCGTCAGCTCCGCGTCGCCCAGTTCCTCCGCCGCGGCGATGGCCGCCACGCGGTGCCGGCGGGCCGCCTCCAGGCCGCCGCCCCCGGTCACCGCGAGATCGCGCAGCAGCCCCACCGTCGACTCCAGCCGGGCGCGGGCGCCGGAGGCCACCGTCCGGTCGTACACGGCCGCCGCCTGCGCCCATACCTGATCCGCGGCTGCCTCCGCGTCCGATGCGACCGGACGCGCCGGTGCCTCCGGCCCCTCTGTCCCCTCCGTCCCCTCTGGCCTCCCCGTCCTTCCCGGTCCTTCCGTCCTCCCCGTCCTCTCCGGTCCCTCCGCCGACCTCCTTGATCCGTCCGGCCTGTTCGGTGGCCCTTCCCGCCCATAGGGCGGCGCGAGGTGCTCGGCGTGATCGAGGATGTCCGCTTCGAGGCGGCGCAGCCCCGGGCCCGGATCCACGCCCAGTTCCTCGACGAGGAGAGAACGGGCCCGGCGCAGCACCGCGAGCGCGTCACCCTGACGGCCGGTCCGGTACAGCGCCAGCGCCAGCAGACGCCAGGCGTCCTCCCGCCACGGGTGCTCGGCCACGTGGGCGTCCAGTTCGGGCACCGCCTCCGCCGCCAGCCCCAGGGCCAGCCGCGCCTCGGCCTGCTGCTCGACGGCGTGCAACCGCAGTTCCGCCAAGCGGGAACGCTCCGCCCGGGCCCACGGCTCGTCCGCGAACTCCGCGTAGGCGGGCCCGCGCCACCACCCCAGCGCCTCATCCCGCCGCGCGAGCGCCAGGTCGGGGGGCAGCGCCGCCGCGGCGGTCACCGCCTGCTCGAAACGCCAGGCGTCCACCGCGTCCGGCTCCGCGCGGAGCGCGTAACCCGGCCCCTCGGTGACCAGCAAGCGGGCCGGGGCCCGGGGCGGACGCTGCGGCTCCAGCGCGCGGCGCAGCGCGGCCACGAAGGTGCGTACCGCCGCCACCGCGCCCGGAGGCGGATCCGTCCACAGGTCGTCGACCAGGTGGGTGACGGGGACGACGCGACGGCGGGCGACGATCAGCCGGGCCAGCACCGCGCGATGCCGCGGCCCCTTCAAGGCGATCGCACTTCCGGCACCGTCCCAGGCCGTCACCGGCCCCAGCACCCCGAACCCGATCGGCACCCCTGACCACCCTTTCCGCAGCATCACCCCTGGTCACGCTATAGCGCGCTCATCGGATGCTCATTCGCGCCCAGCAGGCTGGGGACAGCTGATCGCACACGGACAGTCCACGCACAACGCACGGAACGCCGCAAAGCCGAATCGACCGCAAAACCGGGTCGGCTGCGAAGCCAAATCGGCCGTGAAACCGAATCGGCCGTGAAGCTGAATCAGCCACATAGCTAAACAAACCGCAATACAAACCGCAATAAAATGAAAGAACCGGAAAGGGACCACTCACCATGACGCGCATTACGGCACCCGACGCCACGTCCCCCATCCCCACCGCCACCACCCCCGCCATCCCCGGCTTCGACTACCGCCGCGTCCCCGTGGCCGACGGCGTGTCCCTGAACGTGGCCGTCGGCGGTTCGGGCGCCCCGATCGTCCTACTGCACGGATTCCCGCAGACGCACCTCATGTGGCGCCACGTGGCCTCCGACCTGGCCGCCACCCACACCGTGATCTGCCCTGACCTGCGCGGATACGGCGCCAGCGACAAGCCCGCCGAGGCCGACGCCACCACCTATTCCAAGCGCACCATGGCCGCCGACATCGTGGCCCTCGCCCACGCGCTCGGGTACGAGCGCTTCGCGCTGGCCGGGCACGACCGCGGCGCCCTCGTCGCCTTCCGCGCCGGGCTCGACCACCCGGCGGCGATCACCCACCTGGCCTGCCTCGACGTCCTGCCGACCCTGGACATGTGGGACGTCCTGCACGGCACCACCGCGGCGGTCGGCTTCCACCTGTACCTGATGGCCCAGCCCCCCGGCCTGCCCGAGCAGATGATCGCCGCCGCCCCGGACGCCTTCTTCGGCCACTTCCTCGACCTGTGGGCCAACGACCCGGAGGCCATCCCCGCCGACATCCGCGCCGCCTACCTGGCCGCCTGCCGCGACGCGGTGCCCTCGATCGTGGCCGACTACCGCGCTTCCGCCGGCATCGACGTCGAACACGACCGCGCCGACCAGGACGCCGGCAACCGGCTCCGGATGCCGGTCGCCGTCCTCCAGCAGGACTGGGGCGCCGCTCTCGGCTACGACGCCACCGCGCTGTGGCGCGCCTGGGCCCCCGACCTCCGGCACACCACCGTCACCGCCGGCCATTTCATGGCCGAGGAAGTCCCGTCCGACATCGCCAAGACCCTGCGCGAACTGATCGCGAACTGACCTCTGACTGATCGCGGACTGACCTCGAACTGACAGCGGACTGATCGCGAGCTTGAACACGAACTGAACACCAACCGCGCGAGAACGGAACGACGGCGCGGCACGCGCGCAGGGAGGAGGCCCGCCCCCGCACGCCGGGCCTCCCCACGCACATGGATTCCTCGCGGTCAGGCTCGGCGAGCGTAGGACGCGAGACGATCGGCGAGCGCGGTGACGAGATCGCGCAGTTCATCGGGGCGCTCGATGACGAACGGCCGGTCGAGTGCGGCGAGTACGGGAGGCAACCAGTCGAGCCGCTCCACCCGCAACTCGACGCGCAGCCAGCGCTCGGCCACCCGGCCCCGGCCCGCCGCAGGCTCGTCCTCGTCCAGGGTCGCGATGGTGGCGGGCAAGTGGGCGCGGATCTGCTCGACCGTCCCGTGGATCCGCAAGGTCACCTGGTGCCGGTACTCGGCCGTGGCGAAGGCCGACAGCACGCGCTGTGCCGGGCCAGGACCTTCGGGCACTTCGAACGAGCCGGGCAGGGTCCGCGCGTCCGCGATGCGGTCGAGCCGGAAGGTTCGGTCCTCGTCGATCCGGGCGTCCTTGCCCGTGACGTACCACCGGCCCGCATGGGCGACGATCCCGTACGCGTGCAGCGTGCGTTCGCTGCGCCGTCCGTCGCGGTCGGTGTAGCGGATCGAGACCGGTCGGCGGTGGCGCACCGCATCGGCGAGGGTGAGCAGGACCCCGGCGTCCGGGGTGTCGAACTCTCCGGGCTGTTCCGTGAAGGCAAGGGATTCCAGGAGGGTGTCGAGCCGGCGGGCGATGTGCCGGGGCAGCACCCGCCGGATCTTCGCCGTTGCCGTCTCGCTGGCCGTGTGCTGCGTCGTCGTCAGTCCTGCCCGGCGGCCGGCGACCAGGCCGAGCAGCACGGCCAGCGCCTCGTCGTCGCTGAGCATGAGCGGAGGCAGGCGGTATCCGGGAGCGAGCCGGTACCCGCCGTACCGGCCGCGCACCGATTCCACGGGCACGTCCAGGTCGATGAGCTGGTCCACATAGCGCCGCACGGTGCGCCCTTCGACACCGAGCCGGTCGGCCAGTTCGGCCACCGTGCGGGTGCCGCCCGACTGCAGCAGCTCCAGGAGTGTCAGCACGCGGGCGGTGGGTCGGGGCATATCCGCAGCCTAACGCGAATACAGGACCGATACTGTCCACTATTTCTCCTAGCCTGCGCAGTGCACGCCTTCAGCACGACCAAGGAGATCCCCATGGAGTTCGTCTCGATCCGCATCATCACCAGCGACGTGGCGCGCCTCGTCGAGTTCTACGAGCGGGCCACAGGGGCGCGGGCGACGTGGGCCACCGAAGAATTCGCCGAACTCAAGACCGCGGGCGCCACCCTCGCGATCGCCGGCACCAGCACCGTCCCGCTGTTCGCCCCGGGCTCCGCCCGCCCGGCGGACAACCACAGCGTGATCACCGAGTTCCTCGTCGACGACGTGGACCGCGTGCACCAGAACCTGACCGGCTTCGTCACCGACTTCGTCACCGAGCCCACCACGATGCCCTGGGGCAACCGGTCGCTGCTGCTCCGCGACCCCGACGGCAACCTTGTCAACTTCTTCACCCCCGTCACCCCAGCCGCCATCAAGAAGTTCGCACGCTGACGCCACACGAATCCGCTCACGCGGGAGCCCTGAGGTCCCAGGGCTCCCGCGGAACGCGGGGCCACCGGGCCCACCTGAGCTCCCGGGGCTCCCGACGGACGCGGGGCCGATGCCGATCGGGCCCGCCCCCGGGTGCCTTCCCCGTAAACGGTGCTGACACCGTAGGTGTCATGAGAGCAAAAGGAACGACCCCGGAACCGGAGACCTCCACGCTGAGTGGGCTCGCATCCCTGGGTCTCGTATCCCTGGGTGAGGCGGCGTGCCGTTATCAGGCGGACGAGATACCCCCGGAGGATCTGCCGATGATCGCTGCCGAGGCGCTCGCAGCCGGGTTGGACACCCCGACGTTGTGCGAACTCGCCGGTTGGCCTCGCAACGCGGACACCCGCGATCTTCGCGACGCGTTCGAGCAAGCACTCGCCGAGACCGGGGTCGGGTTGCCGGATCAGCGCCTGGCACGACGCCACTCTCTGCGCCGGATGGCGGCAAGGCTCATCGATGGAGAGATAGCTCCCGCTTATCTGGCGACGGACGACTGGTTGGAGATAGAGGGCGAGACCGCGGCGGAGCAAGCGTTCCTGGCGCTGCTCCCGCCATGTGATTGCTGCATCGAGTACACCTTGGGGCTTCACCAGCAGGCGTGGACGGCCCAACTGCGTGACGCCGCCCTCGCCCTGACGTCGTCTCCGCCGATCGGCCCTGGATGCTGACGCCGTCTCGCGTACTCATCCTCGGCAAAGACGTGGGGACCGGCCGAAACCCCTGCGCCCGCCCCCGCTGCCCCAACCACCCCAACCGGACTAGCTGACCCAGCCGCCCCGGCTGGGTCAGCCGGATCAGCGGGGCGCACGGGAACCCCCGGAACATCACACACACCGCGAAAAGAAACCTGAAACATTCCTGCCAAGCCAACGCATCAATGAAGTGAAGGGGTCGCCGACGCGCACAGTGAGGCTGGAAACAGGATGAGAGTGTCCCGGGTAGAGGAGTTCAGAGAGTTCGCGGCGGGACGGGCCGCGCACCTCTACCGCTCCGCCTGCCTCCTCACCAGCGGGGACACGCACCTCGCGGAGGACCTCGTACAGGAAACGCTGGGGCGGATGTACGTGCGCTGGGGGCGCGTCGCACGGATGGACAACCCGGCGGGCTACGCCCAGACCGTCCTCGTCCGCGCCTTCCTCACCCACAAGCGCCGGCGTTCGGCCTCGGAACGTCCCCTGGGGGAACTCCCGGACACCGCGTTCCGCTCCGGTGACGATCCCGAGTTGCGCATCGCCCTGCTCAACGCGCTCAGGCGCCTCTCCCCCAAGGACCGGGCCGTGGTGGTGCTGCGGTACTGGGAGGACCGCACCATCGAGGAGACCGCCTCCGCGATGAACGCGAGCCCGGCCGCCGTACGCACCAGATCCACCCGGGCCCTGACCAAACTCCGTGAGCACCTGGGCGACATCCGCACCGAACTCACCGCCGACTGGGGCCGCTGAACCCCGCGGCCCCGCGAGTCGACCGCACCGGCCCGCCACACCGGTCCACCGCACCGACCCACAGCACCGGTCCACAGCACCGACCGACCGCACCGGACGGGCCCACCCCCAGCAGGTCGCTCCCGTCCCCCTCGTTTCACCTCCTCCCCGCCCCTCCCGAACCGTCACCGATCGACCAGAGAGTGTGATGACCCATGCCTTTCGAACCCATGTCTCCCATGTCTTTCGAAGACGAGCTCAGCAACGTGATGCAGCGCGCCGGTGACGGGTTCCGCCCGGCGGCCGGTCCCGCGCTGGTGGAGGGCGGACTGGCCCGTGGTCGCCGCAAGGCGGCCAGGCGGCGGGCCGCGCTGGGCGGCGGCGTGCTGGCGCTGGCGGCGGTGGGCGTGGCCGGGTCGTACGCGACCGGCCTGATCGGCGCGGACGGCAAGACGGCCGCCCCCGGCGACGAGCGGGTCTCCGTCGCCGCTCCGGCCCGTCCCACCGGAAGCGGCCCGGCGGACATCGGACTCACCGCCGACGAGAAACGGCTGCTCAGCACCTTCAAGGCACTGCTGCCCGAAGGCGAGACCTCGCAGGAGTACAGCAAGGACGGCACCGCGTCCGTCGTGTTCGACGACGGCAAGGGCGCGGCGGCGATCTCCGTCGGCCTGAGCATGCTCAATCCGAACGACGCGCTCGCCACGGACTCCGTCACCTGCCCCTCGCAGGCGCTCGTCCGGCACGACGCCTGCACGGCCGAACGGTTGGCGGACGGCTCCCGCTACATGCTGCTCCAGAAGTACGAGTACCCGGACCGCCGGGAGCCGACCAAGGTGTGGCGGGCCACACTGCTCACCCCCAAGGGCGAGCTGATCGACGCGAGCGAATACAACGCGCCCGCCGAGAAGGGCGAGAAGACCACCCGCCCCACCCCGCCCCTGACCGCGTCGCAAATGAAGCGACTCGTCACCGATCCGTCCTGGCAACCGGCCCTCCGCGACCTCCGCGAGGCGACGCACGCCCGGAAGAACCCGACGCACCCCGCCCGGCCGGGGGCGTCGGACCGCGACACCGTGTCCAACACCCTCGCCGCGCTCCTCCCGGCGGGCCTGAAGGTGAGTGACAAGGGCGGCCAGGAGGAATACGGCTTCGTCGTGGCGGACGACGGCAAAGGCAAGAGTTTCGTCCAGATCAACGTGCAGAGCGGGATGGGCGACGTGACCAAGCACTTCGACCCGGCCAAGACCAGGAAGCTGCCCGACGGCACCACGGTCATGCGGGACCGGCAGGCCAACCCCGACGGCAAGGGCGGCGCCCGCGCGGTCGGCTGGACGGTGGACACCGTACGGCCGGACGGCTTCCGCGTCGTCCTCATGGCCTTCAACGCCCCCGGCCAGGGCCAGAACGCCAGCCGCGCCGAACCCGTCCTGACCATGGACCAGATGCAGGCCATCGCGCTCGACGAGAAGTGGCTGACGCTGCGGTAGAGCACCCGGCCACGGATCTCCCCACAGAAGACGCGGGCCGCGGATCTCCTCCGCGACCCGCGCCGCTGTCTTCGTCTTTCTCTTCGTCTTTCTCTTCGTCCTTCTCCTCCCCTTTCCTTCTCCGTCTGCGCCGTCAGTCAGTGATCAGGTGGTACGCCTGCGTGGCCAAGAGGGCGTGCGCGAGCCAACAGGTCGTCCACCCGCTCGTCTCCTGCCCCCGCTTCCGGAAGAACTGCAGCCACCCCACCATCACCAGAGCGACACCCAAGCTCCATGCGACCCAGGCGGCAGCGCGCCAGAAGGTGGAGAGATCGGTAAGGGTCCTGATGAGGACCACAGGAATGACGAGCAGCAGCGGTATGGCCCACGTGCCTTCACTGACTGCTTTCTCCTGCTTCTCGGAAGTCCCCGTGGCGACGGTCGTGTTGGCCGTGTTGGCCGTGTCGGTCGTGTCGGTCATGGCGCGCCTTTCCCCCTACTCGTCCCTGATCGGGTGGTCGGTCCGATCAGCGCCGGTCAGGTTACGGTACGTAACCCGGCACGGGCAGCACCATTCTCGATGAAATGGATCACTGCCTACGCAAGTACGAGCACAGGCAGACAAGTTCCCGCCACACTCGACGAATCATGGCCCGAACCGGACCACCCACACCGTAAACACGACCCAAACCCGATCACTCGCAGCGCAAGCGCGATCCACCCCAGCGCCGCCCATAACAAAACGTGACCGGAACCGGAACCAATCCCGCCCACGACGAGGCATGATCGAAACCATCAAAACCACCACCACGCGGCGAACGCGACGGATCAGGACCTTGGAGGAGCCCGCACCCTCCGCTGAACCGCCGCCCACCCGCCCACACCCCGAGGCTGCCTCGTGACAAGCGACCCCCACGCCCCCTACGACGGCCACGACCCGCTGTCCCGTCTCGACCACATCGACTCCGACGCTTCCTACGCCGAACTCCGCAACGACCAAAAGTTCTGGGAACCCCTGGCCCGCCGCGCACTGGACGGGCTGGGCCTGCCCGCTCCCCGGGAGCTACGGGTGCCCGGCGAGAGCACCAACCCGGTGCTGGTCGGTGACCCCGGTCCGGTGGTCAAGTTGTACGGGGAGCACTGGTGCGGCCCCGACAACCTCGCCGCCGAATCCGAGGCGTACGAGGTACTACGCGGCACGCGGCTGCCGATCCCACGCGTCCTCGGCCGTGGCGAGCTGCGCCCGGGGACCGAGGCGTGGCCGTGGCCGTTCCTGGTGGTGGAGAAGGTGCCCGGGATGCCCTGGCGCGAGGCCATGAACACGGCGGACCGGCCGACGCTGCTGTCCCTGGCACGAGACCTGGGCCGGCTCATCCGCCGGATGAACGCCGTACCACTGACGGGATCCACGGCACTGCGACGCGATTCACCGATCTTCCCCCGGCTGCTCAAGGAACGGCGTGCGGCCACCATCGAGGACCACCGCGCATGGGGCCACCTCTCGCCCCGGCTCCTCGACCGGCTGAACGCCTTCCTGCCCGACGTGGACGTCCTGCTCTCCGACCAGGAAATCCGCTTCGTCCACGGTGACCTGCACGGCACCAACATCTTCGTGGACGTCCGGAACCCCCGGGTCACCGGCCTGGTGGACTTCACCGACGTCTACGCCGGCGACCCCCGGTACAGCCTCGTCCAATTGCACCTCAACGCCTTCCGGGCCGACCGGGAACTCCTCTCCGCCCTGCTCGAAGGCGCTTCCTGGGAACCGTCCGAGAACTTCGCCCGGGACATGCTGTGCTTCACCTTCCTCCACGACTTCGACGTTTTCGAGGAAACACCCCTCGACCTGTCCGCCATCCACGACCCGGAAGAACTGGCGCAGGTCCTCTGGACACTCACCTGATCAGGCACCCCCATCACCCCCGTCCCCCCATCACCCCTTGATCCCCACCACAGGATCGATGTCATCACGCAACGACGACAACGGGAATGGACGACGATGATCCCCGTGACCGGCACGACACGACCGAGGACATGGGAAACGCCCTGCTGAACCACTTGCACGCGCGTGATGCAGATCGGAGAACACCGCCGCCTTCCGATGAGACGCCAAAGGAGGCCGTGGGGCCGTGCGGAGCCGTGGGACCGTGCGGCCGTGCGGAGCCGTGGGACCGTGCGGGGCCGTGCGGCCGTGCGGGGCCGTAGGGCCATGCGAGGCCGTTGGAGCCGTCACCAGCGACCAACCCTCACCCCAAACCTCCACAAACACACACAAACCAGGCGCTCAGTTTTTACGGCCGTAAAACTCCTGATCATGGAACGCCCCTCGCCACCACCCGGGCGACGAGTTTTACGGCCGTAAAACTCCCGAGCACACTCCCGCTACCCCGCTACCCCGCTACCCCGCTCGATGCCGCAGCAAGGCCGTGGCGATGGCCACTTGCGGTGCCTCCAGCACGGTCTTGCCGTCCTCGATGTCCCACAAGGCGTTCTGTAGCACGCGACCGAGCGTCCAACCGGTGGCCCGTTTCCGGTCCAGGCCGAGGGCCTCCGTGAGCAGGTCGAAGCGGAACAGCACGGCGCGCGTCACATCACCGGTCGCCACGACCGCGTCCCATCGGCTGTCGAGAGCGGGCCAAAGGTCGAAGCCGGGGTCGCCGGCAAGCGGTTCGGGATCGATGGCCAGCCAGGGTTCGCGGTGACCGGCGAGGACGTTGTCATAGTGCAGGTCCCAGTGCAGCAGCCGGTCACCCGGCTCGCCCACCAACTCGGCCACGGCGGACGCGCAGGTGCGTATGAGCCGTCGCTCGGACGGTTCGCGCAGCCCCGGCACGGCGTGCGGCACCTCGTCAAGCATGGCGGCGGCGATGTCGGCGAGGTGCCGCAGGCCGGGTGGCGCGGGCACCGCGACCAGGCGTGCCAGCAGACCGGCGAGGATGCTCATCGCGGTGGCGTCGTCACCTACGGAGGACAGCGACCGGGTCGCCTCCAGGCGCTCCAGCAGCAGGGTTCCGGTACCCGGGTCGTGGTCCAGCAGGCGGACCGCACCGTTGCCGTTCCAGGCACGCAACCCGATCGGCGCGGCGGCGAACTCCTCGCTGGGCGGCTGGAACTTGAGCGCGGCAGGTGTCCCGTCCTCCCGGACCACCGGCAGGATGAGCCCGGCCATCCCGTGCCGCGCCGGACCGTCCAGCCTCAGCGCCCAACGCTCCAGAAAGCCCGCCGCCAGCCCGGGCAAGGCTGCGACCCAATCGCGCCCGGCCGCACCGGGCCCACTATGGGACGCGGCCAGCGCCTCGGGAACGTCGATCCGGATCGACGTACTCATGGTTGACCTCTCCCCACTCGTCCCCAACACCCAGCCGCTCACACAGGGGCGGGCTCTGGACCGGCGCCGTCGAAGAGGGGATAACGCTGACGGCCCATGCGCTCGGCAGCGTCGATGTAGGTGGTGAGAGCGTCGCGGGATCGAGCGAGCTTCTCGATCTGATCGTTCAGCCGTTGCAACCGTGAGCGCATCGCGGCCAGCAGATCGGGACACCCGATCAGCTCCGGTATCTCTCCCACCGCACACGGCAGCAGGTATGCGATGTCCTCGGAAGATAAACCAGCGCCGAGCAGATGGCGTATCTGTTTCACCCGCAGTACGGCACTCTCGCCGTACTCGCGGTAACCGTTCGCGCCACGGTCCGCTTCCAGCAGGCCCTGGGCCTCGTAATAACGCAACTGGTGGGTGTGGACGCCCGTCCGACGACTCAGTTCCCCGATCAGCATCGAAACCTCGCTTGACCTTCACACCGGTATCAACGTTGACGATGCTGCCATGAACAGAACCGACACACCTGTGACCGTCATCGGCCTCGGTCTCATGGGCCAGGCGCTCGCCGGCGCGTTCTTGAGGGCCGGGCACCCTACAACTGTCTGGAACCGTACGGCTTCCAAGGCCGACCACCTGGTGGCCGAAGGTGCACGCCTGGCACCGACCGTGGGCGACGCGCTCAAGGCGGGCTCCCTGACGATCGTCTGCGTCACCGACTACCAGGCCATGTACGAACTGCTCGGCGCGAACGAGGTCCAGCTCGCCGACACAACGCTGATCAACCTGTCCTCGGGCGATTCGGCTCAGGCCAGGGACGCCGCCCGATGGGCCGAAGAGCGCGGCGCCCATTACCTGGACGGGGCCGTCATGGCCATCCCGCCGACGATCGGCACGGCCGAGGCGGTGATTCTGCACAGCGGGCCGCGGCCGGTCTTCGAGGCTCACGAGTCGACACTCGGCGCGCTCGGCACCGTCACCCACCTGGGCGCGGACCACGGGCTGGCGTCCCTGTACGACGTGGCCGGCCTCACCATGATGTGGAGCGTCCTGAACGCCTGGCTGCAAGGCACCGCCCTGCTCGGAATGGCCGGTGTCGACGCCGCGACCTATGCGCCGTTCGCCCGGCAGATCGCGGCCGGAGTCGCCGAATGGCTGCCTGGTTACGCCCAACAGATCGACAGCGGCTCATTCCCGGCCGAGGTGTCGGCCCTGGAAACCGAGGTGCGGACCATGGAACACATGATCGAGGAAAGCGAGGCGGCTGGGATCAATGCCGAACTCCCCAAGCTGATCAAGGCGATGGCCGATCGCGCGATCGCCGCCGGGCATGGCGGGGAGCAGTACCCCGTGTTGATCGAGGAGTTCGGCACACCGGGGAACGGCTGATGACCGACAACGGCTGACGGACTTCGATTCGACCCCGGTCCAATCCCGATCCGCCCCCCGATCCGCTCCCGGTCCGACCTCGACCCGGGCCCCAATCCAGCCCCGATCCCTCCCCGATTCAGCCTCGATTCCGTCACCGAGGCTGGTCGATCCGTGCCCGATCTGGCCTGATCCGGATCCGTTCTGGCCAGATCTGGCATCCCCCACCCCTCGCCCCCTCAACGCGCGACCGTCGCCACTTCCACCGTCCGGCTCCCCTCCTCCCCCAACGTCGGATAGTCGAGGTAACCGGTTTCGCCCCCCGTATACATCAGGTCCCTGCCGAGTACAGGGTTGACCGGCGCGCCGCGGCGCAGCCGTTCCACCAGGTCGGGGTTGGCCAGGAACGGGCGGCCCAGTGCGATCAGGTCGGCACCCGCGGCCAGCAGCCGCTCGGCCTCGTGCCGGCCGCCGTCGGCGGGGATCTGGTCGCGGGGCAGCACGGGGTTGGCGATGAGCGTGCCGGGCCAGTTCCGCCGGATTTCCTGGAAGAGGGGACGGTCCGGATCGGCGTAGACGACGTGCAGATACGCCAGCCCAAGGGGAGCCAGGGCGCCGATCAGCTCCCGGTAGATCTCCTCGGTGTCGCCCTCGGCCATCCCGTTGACCGCGAGTCCCGGAGAGATCCGCAGGCCCACCCGCTCGGCACCGATCGCGTCGGCGACGGCCTGGACGACCTCCCGCGCGAACCGGGTACGGCCTGCGGCCGAGCCACCGTAGGCGTCGGTTCGGTGGTTGGTGCCCTGCCCCATGAACTGGTGGATGAGGTAGCCGTTGGCGCCGTGCACCTCCACACCGGCGAACCCCGCGTCGATGGCGTTGCGCGCGGCGGTGGCGAAGTCGGCCACGGTCGCACGGATGTCGTCTTGGCTCATCTCCCTTGGGACGACGGCGGGTTGGTGGCCCTTGGGCGTGAAGATCGTGTCGGGGAGCGGGATCGGCGATGGTGCGACCGGCGCCAGTCCGCTGTTGTCGGGGTGCCCGATGCGACCGCCGTGCTGGAGCTGCACGAACATCCGGCCGCCCGCCGTCCGCACCGCGTCGGTGACGCGCCGCCAGCCCGCCACGTGCTCCTCGCCGTAGAGAGCGGGGATGTTGGGGTACGTCTGCCCGACGGCGTTCGGCGTGGACGCCTCGGCGATGATCAGACCCGCCGAGGCCCGTTGCGCGTAGTAAGTGGCCATGATCGGTGACGGGACGCCGTCGTCCCCGGCCCGGGTGCGGGTCATCGGCGCCATCACCAGACGGTTCGGCAGCCGCAGATCACCGAGGCGGACGGCATCGAAGAGGCTGGTGGGTGCGGAGGGGGTGATGTGACCGGAAGGCCCGGTGGGCTCGTCGTGGTTGGAGTCAACTCGTGTGTTCGTCATGCTCGTACGGTAGAAGTTGACATCAGTGTCAGATTCAAGCCCAGTAGGGCGGACGGGATGGTGGTCATCATGCGGATCGGTGAACTGGCTCGGCGCACGGGCGTCAGCGAGCGCTCACTGCGCTACTACGAAAAACAGGGGCTGCTGACGGCCGAACGCACGGTGGGCGGCCACCGCGACTTCCCCGACAGCGCGGTCGACCGGGTCATCCGCGTCCAGGAACTCTTCGCCGCCGGGCTGTGCAGCAAGAAGATCGCACAGCTCCTTCCCTGCATGCGGGACGCGGACGGCGGTCCCTCCGACATCGCCACGCCACGCCTGGTCGCCGAGCTCACGACGGAACGCGACCGCATCAACCGGATGATCAACGACCTGATCCGCTCCCGCGACGTCCTGGACGACGTGATCACCACGGCGTCGGGCCGACAGGCACCTTCCACCCTCGAAGATGTCGCGGTCGCCGGCTGATCACTGCTACGGGAACGGCGGGCCACGGCGCGGCCCGGCTTTCGGTCTGGGCCGCACCGTCGATCGGGACATCGGGACATTCGGGCACCCAGGCACCCAGGCACCCAGGCACCTAAAGGCATGATGTCGACGAGTCAGCCGTCGGCCGCCCCCAGCCGGTCACCGTCACGGGAGCTACCCGAATTACCTGAGCCACCCGAGCCAGAGCCACCCGAGGAACTCCCCCTGCCGACCGTCCCCCTCCCCCCGTCCCCTCCCCGTTCCCTCCGACCCGCCCGGCGCCAGATCAGCGTCATCCCTGCCGCGAGGACGCACAGGGCAACGACGACGATGACGCCTTTGATCGCGTAGTCCCTCAGCAGGTGGTCGACCAGATCGGCCGACGCCGACGCGTGGCCGTTCATCACCGCCCCCTCCCCCGCCCTCCACGGGACCGCCCGTCCTCCAGGAACCGAGCGGTGGCGCGCAGGGCCGCTCGTGCGGCTGGTTCCGCGTAACGGCGCGCCTGGTCGAGCTTGCCCCGGCGCTTGAGAACCAGCGCCACGGCGAAGACCACCAGGGCCAGCACCACCAGGCCGCCCGCTATCAACCCAAACCTGACCAGCATGAAGTTGAGGTACGTCTCCACGAAGACCTCCGAGCTTCGCCGCTCAACGATTTTTCTATCACATGCGTGATAAATAGAATGTATCACAGCCGTGATAGAAAGAAGCCATGCCGAAGCTCGTGGATCCGGACGCCCGCCGCCGCCAGGTCGTCGACGCCCTCTTCCGCGTCGTCGTACGGGACGGCCTGCAACGCACCTCACTGCGCGCGGTCGCCGACGAAGCCGGACTCAACATCGGATCCCTGCGCCACTACTTCTCCAGCCAGCAGGAACTGATGGACTTCGCCATGCAGTCGATGCTCGACCGCCTCAGCGGCCGACTGCTCCAGCACGTCGAACACATCGGCGACCTCGGCCGGCATCCCCGCGCGGAACGGCTCCGCCTCGCCGCCGACCTCCTGGCCGAGTTGCTCCCGCTCGACGACCGCCGCCGCGCGGAGGTCACCGTCTTCCTCGACTTCAACGCCGCCGCCCGCACCAACCCCGCGTTCCGGGAGCTGTCGCACGAAACCACCACCGGCGCCCGGAGGTTGGTGCGCCGCGTCCTCACCCGGCTCGACGACAGCGGCACCCTGCGCCCCGGCAGAGACCTCGACATCGAGACCGAGCGCCTGACCGCCCTCCTGGACGGCCTCGGTCTCAGCGCCGTACTCCACCCCGAAGTCGTCAGCGCCCAAACCTGCACCACTGTGCTGCTCGCCCACTTGGACGAGCTGTCCGCACCGGAGTAGCCGCCACCGCCCGCTCCCACCCTCCGCGGCTCATTCCGTGCCCGGTGCCTGTCCCCCCACGCAGCCTCCGTCTCCTCCTGGCAGCCTCACGCGGGGCTCTCCTCCCCGGTATGTTCCACCGGCATCCGCCGCGTATCCGGTGAGGTATTCGTAATACTCCCTCTCATCACTCCACAGCGAACTGCTGTCGAATTGGCTCAGCGCGGAGAGGTCTGCCGGATCGACAAGACCGCTGTCCAAGAGTTCGCACAGCGCGTGGAATTCACTTTCCCGGCAATCACGGTCCCGCTCGACCACTATTCGGGACGCCAGCAGTACCGTCAGCAGGCTCACCTCCGACGCGGAGAACGACCTGAGCCAATCCGTGACCGTCTCACACGCCTCCTCCCTGTCCCTGGCAGCCACAGACGCAAGCCCTTCGACAAGGCCCGCCATCCTCTCTCCGCCGATCACACGTCCTCCCCTTGTCTTCCTCCTACGGCCTCTTACGCCCACCCCGAGCCCGAGGGTTTCCAGTGCAATACCGTACGAGCCGTTCGGCAAACGAGCCGTTCGGCGAACGAGACATTCGGCGAGCGAGACTTCGGGCTGTTCAGCATCGCCACCGGATCCGTTATGACAATCCGCAACCCAGCCCAGGCCATGTGAACGACTTGTGTGGGCACGCGTACATTCCGTTGCCGATCCGCTCCCTCTGGAACCATGGATTCAGTTCACGCGAGACCCGTTGCCTTACGTAAGGAGCGGCTTTGGACTGGTCGGCAGCCGTCGCGTACGGGGCGATGGGCGGCGCCATCGTGGAGGCGGTCGTCTTCTACGGACGGATCTCGACCTGGCAGGCCGTACGCCACCGGGTGCTCGCACGCGGCAGAGGCCGGTTGCCGTCACTGCGCCGGTACATCGACCTGCCGTCGGACCTGCTGGCCGCGGTGACGCGACTGCTCCTGGGCGCGGGTGCCGGGTGGCTGTTCCACTCGCAGATCACCGGCGTGTACGCCGCGGTCGCGGTCGGCGCCTCCGCTCCCGCGTTGCTCCGGCAACTCGGTGCGGCCAAAAGCGTCCGGGGCTCCGCTGACGATGCCACCGCCACCGGGTCGCGCCGCGGCCGTGCGGCGGTCGGAGACATTGCGGCCGGAAACGAACGGACGGCGACACCCGGGGCGGCTTTCGGCTCGGGAGGCGTGAACGAGCAGTGGGGGGAGGGCAGCGGGTGAAGGATTCGCTGCTCCGGCGCTACCGGAATTCGCTGCTCGCCTCGGACCTGGTCGAACGCCGGCCACCAGCCGAACCGTACGACCGGCACGCATACCCCTTCCACCGGCGGTATCTGGCGTCGCTCATGGACGTCCCACCGCGGCCTCGGGCGGCAGGGACACGGAGCGCCGGTGGTGAGGAGGACGTGACCAGTGCTTCCAGCAATGCCGTCCGTACGGACGCTGTCCGGAACGGCGGCATGCCCACCACCCGAGCCAGGACGGAGACCAGGCGCAGGGCCCGGAACAAGGGCAGGGGCAGGGTCTGGAGGCCTTACCCAGCCTCTGCGGCAGATGAGGAATACGAGGGATACCAGGAATACAAGGAACACGCAGGGTATGACGAGTGGTTGCGGACGGCTCGGGCCCCGTCACCTGCCTCTGCCGCCGGGCGGCGATCTCCGTTCGCCACCCTGCGCGGGATCGCCATGGGATTCGCCTTGTTGTGTGCGCTGATGACGGGAACGACGGCAATGTTCCTGGTGGGTGACGGCCCGGCCGATCGCCGCCCGGCCGGGGAATCGGCCGCCCCCCACCTCCCGTCAGGAGCCCGTCCGCCGGACGGTTACCAGCGAATGCGAGACCCGGCCGGTTACCGGCTGGACGTACCGGTGGGCTGGAATCGCAGCACGAAAGACGGCAGCGTCTTCTACACCTCCCCCGACGGAAAGAGCATCATCCAGATCTTCTCGCCGGGGGGGCACCGCACTCCATACGATTCGTTGAAGGCAGCCGAGGTCTCCCTACGGAAGCAACCCGGCTTCCGGCGCGTCCGAGCGGAGCTGATCGGCCCGTACGTAAATGAGGGCGCCCAGCTCGAATACCTCTACCAGAATCACCAGAGCGGCCTTGTCCGCGTCCTCGTCCGCTACTTCTCAGGCGCCGACAAACTCTCGTACGCACTCCTGCTCATCGATCCGGCAGACCAGGGCAGCGGCCCCCAACGGCAGAGACAACGGATCATCCTGCGGTCCTTCTGCCCGATCACACACTGCCCGCGCTGAGCCGGGGCGAGAGACCACCAGGTCAGGCGGCGGTGGTCCCCTGCGGTCCGGGGCCGATCTCCCGCACGACCGTGTAGGTCGGGCTGCCGCTCATACGAGGCGTCGCCTTGCCGGTGAGCCCGTCCAACGCCGCCTGAATGGCGGCCATGCGGTCCTCGGTATCGGACGTCTCGACAAAGTTGCGGTAATCGGCCTCGCTCGCCCAGTGAACGATGTTGTAGACGCGGGTCCCGTCCGTGCTGACGTGGAAACGGGCCGACCTGTAGCCGGGGTAGAAGCGCACCCACTGTTCTTGGATTTCGGCGAAGGCGTTCACAAGCTCGGTCTGCGTCTCGGGGCCGTCGACGGTGTAGTCGATGAACGAGTAGAAGCCGGAGTCGGTGCTCATCTTTTGCTCTCCTTGCACGGGGGTTCCAGAGGCATCGCAGCCCCGAACAAGATCGTGCAACCTCAACAAGCCTTGAGGTCAAGAACGCTCCCCGCTCCCCCACGTCCGTACCGTCGAACGCCGGCAGCCCA
The DNA here is from genome assembly GCF_040611095.1 of Streptomyces sp. NPDC003077. NCBI lineage: Bacteria > Bacillati > Actinomycetota > Actinomycetes > Kitasatosporales > Streptomycetaceae > Streptomyces > Streptomyces sp. NPDC003077. Next base: position 151,549 of record NZ_JBEXNM010000002.1, read on the forward strand.
CCACTCCACCATTTATATAGATATATCAGCCTAATCCTCACAGCAGGCCGGCCACGCTGCCCCCTCCCCCAGGGCCCTCCTCCCACCAAGCCGAGCGTCCCCGAAAGCAATGGGAACGTCATGAATCACATCGCCGCCCTCCCCGCTTCCGGCATCAGGGGAACCGGACCAGCCGACCGAGTGCATGGGTCGTCGGCGGCCACCACAGTCCCTTCGTCGCGCCAGTCGATTCCGTGCGGCCACACCAACGGAGCGAAAGCCGCCCCGCGCACAGAACAATGGAAAGCGAATCGCTCGACGCGGCAACGAAATTGACTTCGTACTTCGTCTTCGCTGAACACCGGTTGGCAGCCATTACGCGCGAACGCGCCGACGCACCTGGCGAAGGCGACCACACACCGTCAGGGACAGAGGTCGAAGATCAGCGGTCCGAGGCCTGCCGCGCCTGTCAATTCCTGACGCGGCACCACGTCGGTCAGCGTTGGGAGCGACGGGTTATCCGAAGGAAGGCCGTCTCCAGAAGAATCGAATGTCCATACGTAGAACGCCAGAGCGAGTCCTGGGGGTACGCCGGGTACCCGGGGTACCCACCTCGGGATCAGCGGGCTCCACCAGGCCCTCACATCAGCCGGGTACCCCGGGTACCTGCCCATCCCGGGTACCCAGGCGCCCCCGGGTACCCGGGGTACCCACCCCAGTCACATGACCACAGAGGCTCCTGTTCCCGGCCCTGGCTAGCCGGGTACCCCGGGTACCCGCTCTCGGTGCTGGACAGATGGGTACCCCGGGTACCCGGCTGAGCACCCAACCGGCGGGTACCCGGGGTACCCACTCATGGCGGGCCCCGGGTACCCAAGGACCGGCCGGGTACCCCGGGTACCCACGGGCCTCACCCACCGAGCAGCCGTCACTACCCCTTCCCCTTCGGTGGCGGGTACCCGGGGTACCCACCCCCTCCAGCTCAGGCCCGGGTACCCGGGGTACCCGCCCTAAGCCTCCCGTCCGGCGGGGAGGGTACCCGGGGTACCCACCTCCGCGACCTGCCGGGCACCCCGGGTACCTGCCTCGCCGAGAACCCAAGCCCCGGGTACCCCGGGTACCCACCCGTCCCGCCATCCCACCCCGGGGCAGTCCGGGTACCCGCCGTTCCGGGTACCCGGGGTACCCACCATCACCCAGCCACACCCCGGGTACCCGGGGTACCCACCCACTCCATCACCCCCGGGTACCCCGGGTACCCACCCACTCACGCCTCGCGGGTACCCCGGGTACCCACCCACTCACGCCTCGCGGGTACCCCGGGTACCCGCCCCGCCCGGCCCGTCCGGGTACCCCGGACACCGCGGGTACCCGGGGTACCCACCTCGCCCAACCCACCCGGGTACCCGAGGTACCCACCTCACCCAACCCACCCGGGTACCCGAGGTACCCCGGGTACCCACCCCACCGCACCACCCCCGGGTACCCCGGGTACCCGCCCACCAAAAACGGGACGACACCGCGTAGTTGCGATGTCGTCCCGTTCAGGACGCAGACCCATTCAGTCCTCCAAGGACTCGGGTCTCACCTCGATGCCCAGCTCTTCCCGAAGCTGTTCGGCCAGCTTCCAGAGCTTCAGGGCCTCCTTTCTCGCCTGGGCGCTGTCGGTCTGCATCAGCGAGCGGATCTCGCCGAAGGCCTCCTCGACGGTGCGGATCCGTGGAGACGAGACGGTCGAGCCCTCGCGTCTCCGGCCGCCCACCACATTGGCCTTCTGCTCGACGGGTTCGCCGTAGCCGAGGAAGTACGCGGCCTCGCGGAGGGATTTCTCGGTGATCTTTCCCTTCCTCAGCGCCTCGTCCCACGTGGCTCGGACGGCTTCGTCCCCGTGCTTCTCCTGGACGGGAGCGAGGGGGCGGAGGTGTTTCTCCGCGAGTTCCATGCTGGTGACGGACTCCAGGGCCTTCACCACCGGCATGGCGCGGATGATTTTGTTGGCGTAGTTCTTCCCGTAGTTGAAGCGCTGTTTGACCAGCGCGTCGAAGCCCGGAAGACCGAGGACGTGCCAGAGCTGCTCACGCTTCATGGCGAGCAGGTACTGACCCTGCACGATGATCTTCTGCTGCTTCGCCCGCTGGACGTTGGCGCGCGACGCGTACTCCGCCGCCACGACGCCGCGCGCGTAGTGCTCCAGCCTCTCCCGCGGGTCCTCGGTCGTCGGCTCGCTGAACGTGGGCATCGGGACGAAGCCGTGCTCGTTGCGATTCGGCGGCAGGCTGACCAGGCCCTCGTCCTCAGCGGTCAGGTCGAGGTGGCGGTCACCCGTACCGTCGTCCAGAGGCGCTTCAGGCCCGGTTTCGACGGGCGCCGCCTGCGGTTCCGCCGCGCGCGGCGCGGCCTCCGCCGCCTCGGGGACGCCGGTTTCCTTCGCCGTCTCGTGCACGTCGGATTCCGGTTCCGCGACCGCGGCAGCCGCTCCGGCGGGAGCGGCTGCCGGCGAAGGCACGGAGGCCGCAGCCGACGCGGAAGCCACCGGTACGGAAGCCGTCTCAGCTGCGGCGACCGTATCGGGCCCGTCGGCCGGTTCCGTGCTCTTCGCGACGGCCTCCCGACTGGCCGCGCGCTCGGCGCGCTGCCGTTCCTCCCATTCCTTCCGGATCTCCGCACGCGTCCGGACCGGAGGGATGGCTTCGTCGGGACGGCTTTCGCTGTTGCCCTTCGGAAGGGTCGCCGGTCGGTACTTGCTCATGCGGCGAGTTCCTTCGCGAGCTTGCGCATCGACTCGGCCTGCACGCAGTCAGGCGCGTACTGGAAGAGCGGGATCTCGTAGTCGGAGGACTCGCGACCCTCGATCGAGTCCTTCAGCTCGGCGAGCACGCTCGGCGACGTCAGCGTGTTCCACTCGTCGTAGAAGCCCCTGGTCACCGTCCCCTTGCGGGAGTCGTAGGCGTTGACGATGAAACCGAGCTGGTCGACCTCGATCTGCATGTTCGCGCAGGTCGTCTGGATCTGCCGGTTGAGCAGGTTGTACGCGCGGAACGACGACTTGTCCGACCAGACCGGGATGAGGATCCCGGAGTGCTCCACCAGCTCGCCGGGGCGTCGCTGGACGTAGTCGATGGCGAGGTCCATTCCGAGCCCGAGGTTGGGCGGTCCGTCGAGCACGATCACGTGGTAGTCGTTCTCGATGGGTTCCAGCGCACGGCGCAGGCAGGTGTCCCGCCCCGCACGCATCGTCGCCAGCTCGGCGTCCATGAGGAACGCGTCCTCGTGGGCGGGCAGTATGTGCAGCCTGCCGTCGAAGAGCGTGGCGGCCGGCCGGTCGTCCCCGTCGAGACGTACTTCTTCGAGCGCGATGATCGAGCGGCGCAGGTGCTGGGTGGCCTTGCCGAGCATGTGCGTGAGGAGACTGTCCCCTCCCGTCGGCAGATCCGCCACCTGGAGGCGTGCGGACAGGTGACCCTGGGGGTCGTAGTCGACGAGCAGGACCCGCAGTCCCGCCTCGGCGAACGCCTGGGCCAGCCCGGCCGCGATGAACGTCTTGCCGACGCCGCCCTTCTGGTTGCCCACCAGGATGCGCTTGACCGGCTGGGCCACCAGCCGTTCCGCGGGCGACGGGTGGTGGTGCAGCCAGTTCGTGATGACTTGGGCAATTCCCTGCACCTTGGTGATGCCCCGGGCCGTACACTCGGCCTCGAAGCGGGAGATCCCGCCGACCGGGACGTAGCAGGCCCAGGACTTGGCCCCCTTGACCTCCACGTGCGGGACCTTGTGGTTCTCGTACCAGAGCGACAGAGCGTGGATGACGGCGTCGGAGACGTTGATCCCCCGTTCGGCCGCTCTGATTTTGAGGTCGCGGCGCATCTCGGGCATCACGTTGGCGACGAGCTTCTCGGTGCTCGGCTCGTTGTAAGTGCTACTCATGTCCGTCAACTTATCAGTCGTTGACTTATCGACCGGGTAGTTCACGTGTGTCGCAGGGCTCCGCGCCGACACGTCGCCGGTTTGGCCGCGGGTTCTGACGGCCCGATGGACATCCGAGCGTTCAAACCGTTCCTCGTTTTGACTCGTCGTTCGCTTCGTCGACGAGTGTCCGCGCGTCGCGTCGTGCGTGCGCTCCGCGTCTCGGTTCGGGTTGCGGTTTGAGTCTCACATCGATCTGCACAACGTTCGTCGCAGCTTCCAAAGCGATGTGTGCTTTGCGCGCCGTCTCGCGTTTTTCGCACGCAAAACAGAAACGAGAAGTGACGGCAGAACGCGCATTTTTCGGCTCAAAATTTGAGGAAACGTTTTAGCTCGCCGATCGGCACGCCACCCCTCTGACCTGGTAAGACGCCCCCGCAAAAAGGGTGTATCTTCGGCCGTGGTCTCCCTCAGCGGAGCCTTTTACGCGGATGCCATGGGGCGTCAGAAAACGGCTTCCGATTAATTCCACTTTGCTGCACAGTGAGGTTTCGATTTTCTTCGAAACCCGCATCCCCTGTAGGGGCGAAGTGTGACCGACCCGGAAGCGACCGAGTCCTGGGGAGGAACCTTGCCCACTGTGTTGCAGGCCCCCGGCGGTGAGACGAGCCGGACCGCCGGCCACGTCTCACCGCCCCGGAGCAGCGCTCGCTTCGGACAGGTGCGGGTGCCGTGGCGCCTTGTGAACTCCAGGACAACGGTTGACGCTGCCTTGTCAGTCTATGTAAAGACCGCCGCGCTCGGATGGCGGGCGGAGGGCTGCACCGCGGGCGTCGCGGTGATCGCCCGCTTCATCAACCAGAGCAAATCGACCGTCGAGCGCGGGCTGCGGGTCCTGTGCGAGGCCGATCCCTATGACGGCATCGTCGAAATGCACACCGTCCGGCGGACACTGCCCGGCGGACGCGGGACCACCGCCCTGCGGCGGGTCCGCCCCGTGACCCGCCGTGAGCCCTTCATCTGGGTGCCGGTCGAACTCTCCGAGAAGCTGGAACCGCGCCAGCTCCGGGTCTGGGCCGTCCTCGCCTACGCCACCACACGGCGCATCCCGGTGACGGAGCGGCAGATCGGCGAGATCCTGAGCCGTCCCCGCCAGGGCCGCCGCCCGGGCAAGGCGGTCGACACGGGCACGGTGCGGTCGGTCATCGGCGAGCTGGAGGACATGGGCCTGGTGAAGGTGCACCGGCGCGTCGGATACCAGGGACGCAACGAGTACGAGGTCTACCGCCAGCCGCTGCCCGCCGCCGACGGCACCCCTCGGATCCTCACCCCGCGCCCCAAGAAGCGTCGCGGAACGAAGCGCTGCAAGGCCGGCGAGACCACGACCGGTCCCGCCACGACCACGACCACGGCCCAGGCCCCCGCACCGACGGCGGCTGCGCCCACGTCCACGCCACCCGAGCCGCCGTCGCACGACACGGCGCCTGCCGAGCCGGAAGATGCCGCCCCGCGGGACCAGGCGGGCAACGGGGACCTCTTGCCTTCTTCTGACGGATCGGGTTGCGGATCTGTGGACGGATCCCTCGCGTATATGGAAGACCGCTGTACTGACCGACAGGAGAACAACAACGATGATGGGGGGGTTGTACCCGCCGTAGGCGAACTACAGGTAGTAGCGCGCGAGGCAGCTGTGGAAAACCTCGATTTCGGCCGCGCGCCTGTGGAAAACCCTCCCACAGCTTCCGACCGCACCGCCGACTTCGGCGCATCCGATCTCGCGCTCCGCGCGGGCGGCAAGAACACCCCCAGCCCAACTCCGCACGCGGACAAGGCCGTTACCGAGCCGAAGATCCCCTACGGCGGCCCCCCGCTGACGTTCAGCAAGCGCATGTCGTGGATCACCGAGCCAGTGCGCTGGCTACTGGCCAGGACCACGACCTACGTCCAGCGCAGGTTCGCCCGGGTCCTGTCCAGCCAGATCAACCAGGGAACCGAGCCCGAGCGGCTGCGCCAGCGCCTGGAGAGCCGCTTCGCAGCGGCCAACCTCAGCGAGATCCGCAGCATCGGGGGCTGGCTGCTCAAGGTCGCGGCGCCGCGGTGGGGATGCCACGACCCGAAATGCGAAAGCGGCGTGTTGTGGGCGTCGGGGGAAACCTGCGCCGAATGTCGAGCCGCATGGGTCGAGCGCCGACAGGAGCGGGCCTCCAAGGCCGCTGGCGGCGCTCCAGGCGCCTCGGAGGGCTCTGCCGGGGGTCACGACGTCCTGGGGGCTGCCAGGGCCTCTGACGGCCACACAGCGGTTTTTCGTAGCTGTGTGTCGTGCATCGATGGCTGTGCGTCATGCGGGAACGGGACATTTGGAGCAACCAGGGCGGACGGCGCGGCCGTCCCTGGCGCTTGGCCGACTCTCACACCCGGCGTTTCTCCCGAAGTCGTGCCGGACGCCGTGGCCCCGGGGATTCCCGCACCCAGGGGCCAGGAGCGGTCTCCCGGCCAAGCGCCTGCCGGGCGGTTCGCCCCGGGTGAGCGGCGCAGGCCGGACGATTGGCGTTCCGACAAGGACGAACCCCGCTGTGCGGACTGCCGGTCGCGCACCTCGGACCTCGACGCCGGTGGCCGGTGCCGACCCTGCAACCTGGCATACGAGATCGGCCAGGCGGTGATCGCCGCCATGGACGCGGCCGGGGCCGACCTCCACGGACGGAGGAAGATCGCGGCAGCCCACCAAGCCGCCGCCGACGTCAGGCAGGAGGCCGACCGCGCCCGGACCGAGGCCACCGAACAGGGGCTCGGCGAGGACGAAGCCGGCCGTGCGGCCTTGCTGGCAGCACAGGCGCGCGCGGCGAAGTGGGCGTCAGCGGACGCATAGCGCTTGCTTGCGAGGTGGTAGCCCGTCGGGTGATGTTCCCGCGCTTTCCGTGGGTCTCGGCTGCGTGTGGCCTCGCCTCCTGGTACGCGCCGTGGAGTTGCTCTTCGGCGTCCACGCGGGAGTATTGAATTACTTCCTTCGGGTGGATGTTGGCGCCTATCTGTGAGAGATCATCCGGGCTATGGGGATGCTCTCCCGTTGGCCGGGTGTCGTCCGGACATGTGTCTGGACAAGTACCGTATTCCGGTACGTATGCTCCCGACATGGGCGCGCTGCCTGCGTTGCCTGAGAGGGCTTCTGCCCACGGCTTCGCATCGGCGACGACTTCCCCCTCGACCGGAGAATCGTTCTGAGAGAACTTTTCGTGGTCCGCCGACGCAGGGTCGCGGCTGCCTCGCGGCGTGAGCCGCGCGCTCATGGGGCGGGCGCGCTCCTCGCTTGATGCCTGCCCCTGCCCTGATCTTGCTTCCGAGGCATAGGGAGCGGTATGGAGCAGCACGGAGAGGAAACGGATGCGGCGGATGTCCGCGTCTTCGTCAGCCATTGACGGGAGCCCCTATGACAGCGGCCCTGTCTCTTCCCCATAGGAAGGGGAAGAGACAGGGCCGCTTGGGCAGGTCAGTTCCTCAGCGGAGGCCGGGAGAGATCAATCGCTCTCGGCCTGCTGCTGCCACAGCTTGGCCGCGACCTGGAAGTCCTCCGCGGTCATCCATTCCTTGGCGATGCGCACCACGGCATGCGGGTCTGCCCATGGCATCGCATCGGCCGTCACGACGTCCGACAGCCCACCGCCGGTGTCGCTGACGGAATCGTTGAGGCCGTCGCCCGTCCCATCGGTCGCCCCTCCCAGCAGATCGCTGACGGAACGTTCGAGGCGGGACGGTTCTGATCGATCCGGCCGGGCCGCGCGGTCCGAGCCGGACCGGTGGGTTCGCGCCGCCTGCTCGGGACGAGCGTTCAGGCCCGAACCGTTTGCCTCGTGCGCGCTGCCGCCTGCTCCGTTATTGGCGTTGCGTCCGACGCTCCCACTGTGCGCACCCTGCTCGGCCTCACCGGCGGCGAGTTTTACGGCCGTAAAACTTTCGATCTTGGTGAGGTCGCTCGGCGGGTCCGAAGCGAGTCGTCGAGCGAGCGACGGATCCGCCGAACCCGAGGACTCGCCGCCGCTGTGGCCTTCCGTGAGCGGCGCTGCCTCGCGAGCGGCCTTCTTGGCCGCCCGGCGCAGTTCGGCATTCGCCTGACGCTGCTGCTGCTCGTCGGCCCACCACTCCAACTGGCGTTCCTCGCGCCAGCCGTAGTCCTTGACCAGCTTGCCGAGCCGACGTGCCGCTTCGAGCGGCATGGCCCGGTTGCGTACGAGGTCCTGCAGCGCGGGCGCCAGCTCCAGGAGGATGCGGCGCTGCGACACCCAACCGTCCACCCGCTCGTAGTGCTGCGCCACGGCACGCGCGGTGCCGAAGACCTCGACCAGCGACTCGACCGCCTCGGCTTCCTCGATCGGGTCGAAGTTGGAACGGTCGATGTTCTCCGAGACCACCGCGTCCATGAAGGTCTTGCGGTTGGCGGCGAGGTCATCGTTGATGACGCAGTCGAGCGCCGAGAGGCCAATGGCGAGGCCACCGCGGTAGCGCCGCTCGCCGCTGACGATGACCACGTCGACGGAGCCGACCTGGCGCTCGTGCTCCGGCCACAGCTTCAGGTACGCCTTGCGGGTCACCACCGGGAGGGCCTGGATCTGCCGGCGCTTCAGGCTCCTGCCGAAGTCCTCCAGCTCGGCGTCGGTGCCGAAGTGGCGACGCGGGTTGACGAGGTTCGGCGCGATCCGGGACAGGGGGACACGCAGCAGGCGGCCGTCGGCCTTGGTGTCTACGACGCCTTCGTCCTCGTCCTCGTCATCGAAGAAGTCGTCGAAGGCGGTGCGGCTGCTCGCCATTACAGGGCACCTTCCTTGTTCTGCTGTCGCCGGAGCTGGTGCTCAAGCGCCAGGGAGAGGAAGTCCTGCTTGGCCTTGGTGGCGGTGTGGTTGGACATGTACTGGGTGCAGACCCGGCCTTCGGCCAGCGCGCGGGCGTGCATCCGGAAGTGCCGGATGTTCGCGTTGAACAGGCTCCAGCCTTGCTTGGTGACCATGTTCTGGGTGCGTTCGAGGTCGACCTTGCCGTCCCGGGGCTCCCAGTTGCTGATGACCACGCCGTACGGCAGGCCGCGCGGCTTGATGACCTTCTCGATGGTCGTCCGGGTGGGCTTGAAGCCGGCGGGGTCGGGCTCCAGCGGAACGATGACGTCGTCGGCGATGTCGAGTACGGCGCGCAGCGCGTCACCCACCGGCCCGTCACCGAGGGGGTCGATGCTCTCCCCGTCGTCGGTGAGCGGCAGGAAGCCGGGGGTGTCGATGAGGATGATGTCTGCCTTGGCGCGTCGCAACTTGCGAAGGTTGGCGATGTTGTTGCTGGCGTCGAGGGTGCGGAAGGGAACCGGCCTTCCGGCCTTCTCGATCTTCTCGGTCCATTCGATGCTGGTTCCCTGCGGGTCGATGGAGACGACCGCGACGGAGGGTTCCTTGGTACCGCCGTTCGCCAGCATCTCCGCGTAGACCGCGGCCAGCTGAACGACAATCATCGACTTCCCGATGCCGCCCTTCTGATTCAGGACAACAGTGATGTAGGGCACGTGCTTCTCCGAGTGCTTCCCGTGTGATCCGGTACTTCGGACGGAGGCATCATCGCAGATGAACACGGGGTGTTTGGCCACGTGTGAGATCGATGTGGTTTTACGGCCGTAAAACTGGTGCCTCGGTGGGGGTTCGTCAGGGATCCGGCGTGGCCTCGCCGAGGTTCGGTTGCGCTGCGTCTGTGCTCCCGGCGGACCGTCAGGAGTCGTCGGCCGGCGGTTTTACGGCCGTAAAACTGTTGATCTTGCTCGGGGGCTTGAGCGGCTCCTCGCGCCGACTCTCCTTGGCTGCTTCTGGTTGGCCTCGGTTGGGCCCTCTTCTCGGAGGGGGTGTGGGAGTGCGGTTGGGACGAAGGGCGGGTGTGGGGACGAGGCGCGGGGCTGGGCATGGGCGGCCAGTTTTACGGCCGTAAAACTCGTGATCATGACTCCGATGGCCAGGGTTTCGGCAGGGCGGGGTTTTACGGCCGTAAAACTTTGGATCTTGGTGCGGGTCGCAGGGGGCAGGTGCGGGCAGTTTTACGGCCGTAAAACTGGCCGTGGCCCGGCGCAGCTGGTGGTGAGGCTTGGTGCTCGTGCTCGTGCTTGGCGCTAGGGGCGCTGGCTGGGGTTCTTCTTCTGGGACGGGTTCCTGCTGCTCGCGGGCTCGGCGGGATCGTGGGGGAGGGGGCGGCGCAGTCCGTGGGCGCGAGGAGGCAAGCCCTCGCCGCCAGGTGAAGACTGACTCGCCGACACTCGGAGAAGGTCGGAGCGAAGTCTCACTGGGGTCAGCAAGAGACGGGTTCACCTATGGAGCGGCGCGAGCTGGTCGGTTGAGGGGCAGAGTCTGGAGCTGGGGAGCGGGGCGCTCCTGCGGCGGTTTCGTTTGTGCTTCTGGTCGTGGGCGGGGAGGCTGCCGATGCGCGGGTCGCCCGTGCGGAGTCCGGCCGAGTGGGATTCGCCAGGTTGGCAGGAGACCAGCGCGTTCTGGTCGGCCACTGCCGGCAGGACCAGGGCGTCTGTCCAAGCGCGAACACGCATCGGTCGTTCTTCGGGTTTCGCGGGCCATGCTCATGCTCGTCGGCCAGATGGACCCACCGGGTGACTTCCCATGAGCCTCTCCGGCTTCAAGACCTGACACCCCGATGGACGACCACAGCGATCGACTACCGGATCAACGAATGGGACGAAGGGAGCCAGCTGGGACCGGAGCCTCACCCCGCACCGTCGCCAGGCTTAACCGGCGGGCGACAGAGCATCAGTGATCCGGGATGTGGGGAGAGCGGGCCCTGGGGGAGTGGGGCTGGCAGTTCCTGGCTCCTCTTCTCACCGTGGGACGGCGAAGGAAGCCGGGGACGGGCGGCTGGTTTTACGGCCGTAAAACCAGCCTTCGTTGGGGGCGTTGGTGCTGCGGCTCACCGCCTGGGTGTTTTACGGCCGTAAAACTCGGCTGTGTGGTGGGGGAGCGGAGAACGGGAGCTACTGAGGTTCCCCGCTGCTGCTCAAGATGACTGACCCGGTGCTCCGACGGCTTCCTCTACGAGTCGGGAGCCCACACATCGATGGAAGCGTTCGCGCCGGACGGTGACAGGGGCGTGCTGGAAGCGGCCTCGGCTGTTCGCTCGGCCTCACAGGCCGTCGACCGGCTGCGAACAGGGGGCGCGGGTGCCCGTGGCCTCAGACAGAGAGCGCTCGACATCCTCGTCCGGTTCAGCGCCGGCGACGATGAGGGACGGCTGTGGTCGGAGCCCTGGTGCTGGCGGGGGACGGGTGCTGCGGCGGCACGGTGTGTGCCATGCGGCAGACGGCAGGTGATGCAGAGAACTGTGCAATCACCGGACTCGGCTTCCCTGTAGGTGTAGGCCGTCGTTCCGGCTCATGGGAAGGCGTCGTCGTACGAGTGGCTATGCCGAAGGGGAGGGGCGAACTGTGAGTGCGGCCCCCGGCGCTGTCTTGGGAGCTGTGCTCATGCCTCGGGTGACGGGGTTGGGGGCGGAGGCGGGTGGGAGTGCCGAGCAAGATCGAAAGTTTTACGGCCGTAAAACTGGATCGGTTGGGACGCTCGCACTTGGGTTCATGATCGCGGTTTTACGGCCGTAAAACTCCGGGGTCGCGGTCGAGCGGTGGTCCGAGACCGCCGGGCTTCCTCGATCGGCTCTCCTGTCAGTGGACGTTCTGCGGAGAGCCGTAGGCATTGAGGGCAGGCTGCCCGTTCGAGAGCTCCCAGCCGACTGCGGACGGGGTGCGCTGTGGGCGGACGGGAACGTGGTCGGTATCGCCCTGCTCGACAAGGTGACCGTGACTGCGTCGGCCGCGACGAGAGTGTGGATGGGTGCCGGGTTTATGGAGACCGCCGGGTCTCCATAAGGGGAGGGCCGACGCGGGTGGTCGGCGGGAGGGGCGGCCGGGGTCCGGCGAGCGCTCGGGTAGGTGGGTATGGAGGTGGACGCGGGTGCTCGGGCCGATGTCGTAGCTTCCCGGTCGGCTGCCCTTGGCTAAGGCGGGCAGGCTGCGGAACGGCGGCAAGGGCGGGGAGATTGGGAAGACCTGCCTCTGCCAGACGCGGAGCAGTACGACGCCGAGCTGGGCGCCACGCCCCTCTGCGTCGGCTCGCACCAACTCCAGGCCGCGAGCAGAACTGTGGCGCGAGCAGAACTGTGGCGCGGACGGGGTCGCGGTGCCGTCCAAGGCGCGGAGGCCTTTGGCCGTGTCGTCATGCGACGGGTGAGCGGTGTGGCCGCGTGCTGTCCGGGCCCTTGCGCCAGGGCACGGGCTCGCTCGCCATGAGTCAGCTCTGCGAGTGCTCTGGGGGCGGCCCGGCGAGCGATGTCGTCGACCGGCATCGTGTCGTGTCGTGCTGGGCCCGGCTGGGAAACCGTTCGTCGATTGCCTCGTCGACGAGGTTCCCGTGCGACGTTGTGGGTGCAACGTGCCAGCGGCTGAGGAAGGAACCAGGCGAGCACCTGGTGGCGGCGCCCGTTCCGGCCGGCCAGTGTTGTCGGCCGTCGTGGGGGCTTCTAGGGCGGGCCAGCAAGATCGAAAGTTTTACGGCCGTAAAACTCCCGGGGTCCTTGCCACGCGGTGCGGTCGGCCAGGGCCGAGTTTTACGGCCGTAAAACTCGGGCGTCAGGTTCGCCCGGTGACGATCCGCCGACAGCATGGATGCTGGGGGTCCAGGCACACGGGGTGCCTTGCCCCAGGCGTGTGCGGTCCGGCGGAGCGTCGTCATTCGATGACGGATGTTTGGCGGCTCGTAGGGCTTGGTGGTGGCCGGTAGCCGAGCTATCAAGGTGATGGCTGCGCAGGTGATGAGGGTGCGGGGCATGTCGAGTGGGGTGAGCGAATATCCGCGTGCCGCGTCGTCGGTGGAGGTGCAGACTCGCTCCATGGCGGACTTACGGGCATTCCGGGAAGCGGTCAGTGGGTGGGCGGCCGGTGGATCCGGCGGGTCGGCGAGCGATCTGGTCGTGCGACTGGGGGTGCGGACCGTGGTGCTGCTGGAGGGGCCCAGTGACCTCGCGGCCGTTGAGGCACTGGCCGCACGGCGTGGCCGGGACCTGACCGCCGAGGGGATCTGCGTCATGCAGATGGGCGGGGCGATGAGCATCGGCCGCTATGCCGGTCTCCTAGGCCCGCCCGGCCTTGGCCTGCGCCTGGCAGGGCTGTGCGACGAAGGCGAGCAACGCTTCTTCGAGCGCGGCCTGAAGCGGGCACGGGTATCCCGCCGGGACTTCTTCGTGTGCGTGACGGACCTGGAGGACGAACTCATTCGCGCGCTGGGCACGGCAAGGGTCGAAGAGATCGTTCGGGCCGAGGGCGATTCCCGGGCTTGGCAGACTTTCCTGCATCAGCCCGCACAGCACGGTCGGTCCCGGCAGCAGCAGTTGCGGCGATTCCTCGGCACGAAGAAGGGGCGCAAGATCCGCTACGGCAGCCTTCTCGTCGAGGCTCTTGGACCGGACCAGGTACCGGTCCCGCTCGATGACCTGCTCACGAACCTCTGAGCTTGTCCTTCCACCCACGGGGCTCGGGCGGCTTCGGACCAGAGTCTGTGCCGTTCAGCCGAGCTGGTGGTCGAACCAGATGCGATGTGTGCCGTCAGTGTCGTCGACCATTCATCCGGCGCCGGAGACCTTCGCCGGCTCGGCCGGGACGAATGCTGTGCCGGGGAGAGTCGCCGTAGCACTTATGCCGCGACCGTACTACCTGTGACGCATGCCTCCCGGTCCTGCCGGGCGTACGCCGCCCGGTACCGCGGGGTGCTGCGTACGGCTTGTGAGAGAAGGATTCTGAGAGAAGCGCTCTCCGAGAAGTTCTTGTGGAGTCGGCGGAGAGACGCTCGGAGAGAAGCCGTCTCAGGGAAGCTCTCTGGGAGCGTCCGGGCGGAATCGCCGGAGGATCGTTCTGAGAGAAGCCTCCTCACGGAACCTCGCATGATCTCGTAGCGGGTCCCAGTTCCGGAGACGCGGCACGGGAGGCGGAGGCGCCTGCTCTTTCGAGGGCGTGGAACAGTGGAATAGAGGGAAGGCCGACCGGATCTGCTTCTCCGGTCGGCTTCAATCCGTTCGTGCTGTTGTGGTCGCACGCACCAAGTCCCCTGGGAAAGCCTGCTTGCCCTGCCCTGAGCCGGTCGAGAAGGCCCGGGCCCGTAAGCTCCGCAAGGCACCCGCGAGAAGTCGCCTCAGGGAGCCGGTACCTCTGTCAGCTCGGTCGTCGCGGTGAAGGCTGATGTGCCGCTTTGGACGGCGTTGATTCGTACGCTGCGGGGTGAGTCGTCCCCCTCCGGGGACGGGGGCGCCGGCTCGGCTTCGATCCAGCAGGGCGCGTCGAATTCGACGTACCGGTTGAAGGTGACGTCCATCGCGGTGGGTATCGCGAGGCCCGTGGTGGGTGTCAGCGCGTGGGCTGCTTGGCGTACGGATTCCAGCAGGAGCATGCCGGGGACGTGATCGACGGGGTGGTCGAAGAGCACGGGGTGGGTGGGGTCGACGCGCAGTTGCCAGCGGTGTTCGTCCTGGGTCGGGGTGAGGACGACGTCCTTGTGCCGGTCGCGTCCGACCAGGGAGTGGGGGACGGGGGCCGTGGGGGCGGGGGCGCTCGCGAACATCTGGGCCACGTTCCCCCGGCCTCCCGCTCGCAGGCGTTCGTACACCTTCGGTGTGTGGCAGCCGAAGTGCGTGTCGGCCACCGCGAGCTGCGAGCCGTTCCGGACGGCTTCGATGCGCATGGACATGGAGGCGAGCACGTCGCGGCGGTAGCGGATGTCGGAGCAGCGGACGTGCAGCTCGATCTCGGCAGGAGTGTTCGCCACGCGCATGGCCTGCGGACTGACCGAGTACCGGAAGTGCGACCAACTGAGCTGGTGGCCGAACGGGACGTCGTAAGCGGCGTGGCTCAGCAGCGGGAAGGTCTGGCGGACCGTCTCGCACAGCAGAAGAGGGTCGTGCAGGCCGTGCTCGGTCGCGTAGAAGCTGTGGCTTCGTGGCCACTGGGCGGTGACGACGAACTCGTCGTCACCCGTGCGGTACCAACCGGTCAGGAACACCTCCGAAAGGGCCGCCCGGTGGACGTATTCTTTCGCGACCGTGGTGGTCAGCGCGGGTCGCGATATGGCAGGACGTTCTGTGGTGACGAGCATGCCTCTCCCCTGGGCGTGCGAACGCGGGCCCTGCGGCCTGCCCGGCGGCGGGGCTGTTTGTAAAATAAAGGTTGTCCGTTTTGTTTGTCGAGACAGAGAGTGGGGTGGCCGCTGTGGCTGAGCCGAAGCAGGAGCGGGCGGTGAAGACGCGTGAAGCGATCCTCTACGCGGCTGCCCAAGTGTTCGACGAGACCGGATTCAACGGGTCCAGCATCAGCAAGATCATGAATCGGGCCGGTGTGACCCAGGGAGGCATGTACTTCCACTTCAAGTCGAAGCAGGGGCTGGCGCAGGCCGTCATGGCCGCGCAGCAGGACTTCGTCCACCTCCCGCCGGGCGAGGACGGGCTGCAGCGGCTGATCGACGTCACCTTCCACATCGCCGACGAGCTGCAGAACAACGTCATGTTCCGGGCGAGCGTCCGGCTTGCCGTGGAGCAGGGGGAGTTCGGGATGCAGGACGCCACGGCGTACGAGGGGTGGGTGGAGCAGTTCTACGCCCAGCTGGTGGCGGCGCGTGGACGGGGCGAGTTGCAGGAGGGGGTGGAGGAACGTGAGTTCGCCCAGGTGCTCGTCGGTGCCTACACCGGGACCCAGCTCTTCTCCAACGTCTCGACCAAACGGGCGGACCTGCCCGAGCGCATCGCCGCCTTGTGGCGCTACCTGATCCCGGCGGTCGCCACCCCGCAGACGGCGGCGCGGTTGCACTACCGCCGAGGTGCGCGGGGCAGCGCCGCGTGAGGGGCCGCAAGTCCGATGGTCGTCGCCGGGTCGTGCTGACGGGGGCGACGGGGTTTATCGGCTCGGCTGTGCTGCGTCGGCTGGCCCGGGGCCGCGAAGCGTCCGTTGGTGGGGAACTCGTTGGTGGGGATTCCGTTGGCGGAGCATCCGTTGGTGGAGTGTCCGCCGGTGGAGTGTCCGCCGGTGGAGTGTCCATCGGTGGGGGCGGTATCGAGATTCTGGCGGTCGGGCGTCGTCCGCCGCAGGGCGCGGCGGCCGGGCTGGCGGACGCTTGGGTGCCGGCTGACCTCGCCGATCCGGCCAGTCTGCGCGGCGTGTGCGAAGGGGCGGACGTGTTGCTGCACCTGGCCGCCGCACTCGGCCCGGACGATGACCACTGCGCCGCGGTCAATGTCCGCGGCACCGCTGCCCTGATGGAGGAGGCCGTACGGGCGGGGACGGGACGGATCGTGCACCTGTCCACGGCTGCGGTCTACGGACCCGGGCCGCATCACGGCATCCCGGTGAACGGCGTCGAACCCGTTCCGGTCTCGCCCGCCAGCCGCACCCGCCTGGCGGGCGAGACCTACGCGCTGGCCGCCGGAGCCACCGTGCTCCGGCCGGGATTGGTACTGGGTGCCGGTGATCGCTGGGTCATCCCCGCCTTGGCCAGACTTGTCCACGCGGTGCCTGCCCTGTGGGACGGCGGTCGGGGATTGCTGTCCATGGTGGCCGTCGAGGACCTGGCGCGGCTGATCACGCTGCTCGGTGTGGGGGACGCGTACGCGGGGCCCGGCGGCGGGGACCCTGCCATCTTCCATGCCAGCCACCCGCAGCCCGTCCGTACTGGGGAGTTGCTGGCGACCCTCTCCCAGCATGGCGTACTGCCGGCGGTGACCGATGCGCTGCCGTGGGACGAGTGTCTGCGGCGGCTGAAGGAGAGCGACTGCGGAGTGAGTGAGCGTCAGTTTTCTCTGCTCGCGCAGGACCACTGGTACGAGAGCACGGATGCCTGGGTCGCTGCTGACTGCCCGCCGGGGCCGGGGCCGTTGGAACGGCTGAAGGATGCGGCCGATTGGTATCGGGGGTTCTTGGGCGGGGGCCGGACGTGAGGGGCTGAAGGGCTGAGGCTGGGTGGGGATTGGCTGAGGTCTGGGGTGTGGGGTTTTACGGCCGTAAAAATTTTGATCTTGGTCCGGGGGAATCGGGGTGGGGAGTGAAGGCTCGGGCACCGCTCGGGGTCTGACTCAGGCTGCGGAGCGAGGGTGGGTTTTACGGCCGTAAAACTTGCTCTGCGGGGAGGGCCATTGGGCCGTGGTGGAGCTTTGAGGGGCTGGGGAGTTTTACGGCCGTAAAACTCGATCGCGTCTGTGGGGTGGCTCGTCGGTCCTGGGGCGGCTCGTCGGTCCCGGGGCGGTTGCTCGGGCGGAAGGCGGAAGGCGGAAGGCGGAAGGGGCCCGTTGGGAGTTTTACGGCCGCAAAACTCTGGGGCTCGTCTGCGGACCGCTGTGGTTGACGCCGTCGCTGCACCCGGCTACCTGTGCGTGGCCGGGTGGCTGCCTGATACGTGGGCGGGTGGCCACACAGGTGATCGGGTGGAGTGGCTGCTGTCTGCCTTGGGTGCCTGCCGGGGTGCCGGGGAGCCGAGGTGCCGGGGTGCCCAGTTGAGTTTTACGGCCGTAAAAGTCGGCAGCGGTTTGGATGGCGCGCTGCCGACCGTCGTTGACGGGCCGCGGACGTGGTCACAGGGACGAGACGTGGTCAGTGGGCACAGGGACGAGGCGGGTTTTACGGCCGTAAAACTCGGTCTTCCCTCGTTCACGACAGGGCTGCGGTGTCTTCGATCGTCGCTCCCGCTGCCCCGTCCGTGCGCCGGGCCGGTGGTAAGTGTGCCCCTACGGTCGCTCCTGGAGCCGAGACTCCCGCCAACGCCAGTCGCCAGACTCTCTCCAGTTGGGCCGCGGCGCTCTCGGACCGGGTTCCTGCTCCCAACCGGTCGCGTAGGTACGCTTCGGCCCCGCTCGTCAGATGCTCGACCAGCATCGTGACGTCTGACGGCCGTGCGTCACCGTGAAGTTGGCCGGTTTCGTGTGCCTCGTCGAGCAGTCGGCTGACCATCGGGAGCCACAGTTCCGACCAGGACCGGGTGCCGAGCCGCTCCCGGGCGAGCCGTACGGCGGAGCGGACGAGGGTCTCTTCCTCCAGCAACCGGGTCAGTTCCAACGTCAGGTCGACCACCGTCCGCAAGGCCGGGGCGGGGGCGGCGGTCACCCGTTCCAAAGCCTGCCGGGTGACGGAGTGGCCGGCTTCCTGCACCGCGTCGGCGAGTTCGGCCTTGGTCGAGAAGTGGAAGGTCAGCGCGCCCACGGAGATGCCGGCCGCCTTGCTGATCCGTGCGAGGGACGTGCCGTCGTAACCATCGCGGTCGAACTGCGCGGCTGCCGCCCGCACGAGGGCGGCCCGCGTCCGCACCGCCCTCTCCTGCTTCACCATGCTGTCTCCGAATAGGCACGTGCCGACGGACGCATGGGCGCGGTGCTCCCCCACCGGCGCACCGTTCCGTTCCCGCACTGGTCCCGTATGTGGTCGTCCGTCTGTCTCGTCGTCTGCCTGTCTAAGGGGCCCAGCCTGCTCTGCTTGCGACACGGACAGCAATACGAAGTTGGTGAAGATGCAACGGTTTCTGGCTGGATCCTGTCGCAGGTGCCGGGGGTGCGGGGGAGCGGGCGCGTGATGACGAGAGCCCAACTCGCTGTGCTGGGAGCGCGGAAGGCCGTCGTATGGCTCGTCGGAGCCCCATCGTTCTCGTTTCCGCCTCTGTCTCCGTCTCCGTCTCCGTCTCTGTCGTGTCCTCGTCCTCCGTTGCCTCGTCTTCGTTGTCACGTCCTCGTTGTCACGTCTTCGCCATGGGTTCTCGTCACCGGGGTCTCGTTGCTGTGCCTTGGTCGTCCACGTCACCTCTCGTCCCGACTTGGCGAAGTGGCATAGGACACTCTCTTCGGTCACAAAAAAAAGAGGGCGTTCGCTATTCTTTTCACCGTGCTCGTCAGCCGTCGACGGGCACAGGGAGGGAACTCGCGATGGTCACGCATGCTGTGACGCGCTCACGGACATCGGTGCCCGCGTTCGCGGAACGGATCTTCGAGCCGCTGCCGCGGACGGACCAGCGTCGCTGGGCGCACGTCTACCTGCAGAGTCTGCTCAGTACGCCGGGCAAGAAGTCGGTTCGGCGGCTCGCCGCCGCGGTCTCGGATTCGCCCACGGCGTCGCAGTCGCTGCACCAGTTCATCAACGCCAGCCCGTGGGAGTGGACGCCGGTCCGCGAGGAGCTGGCCCGGTGGGCCGAGCCGCGGCTCGCACCGCAGGCACTGGTGGTGGACCTCGCCGTACTGCGCAAGCGGGGGGAGCACTCTTGCGGGGTGCACCGTCGCTTCGTCCGGGCCACGGGGCGTTCGGTGAGCTGTCAGGTGGGGATCGGGGCGTTCCTGGCGGCGGCTGACGAGGCGGTGCCCGTCGACTGGCGGTTGTTGCTGCCCGGGGCCTGGGCCAAGGACCCCGAGCGCCGGACGCGCACCCGTATCCCGGAGCACGTGGGGCCTCGCGGGATCGACCAGCACGTTCTGGACCTGGCGGATGCGCGGATCGGTGGCGCCCGTGTCGCGTCGCTGCCGGTGGTGGCCGACCTGAGCGGTGAGTCCGGTGCGGGCGCGCTGGTGCGCGGGCTGTCCGTGCGCAAGCGGGAGTTCATCGTCGGGGTGCCGGGTCGGCTGCGGATCATGGCGGGCCGTCACCTGAGTGCGGAGTCACCGTTCGGGAGGCCGTACGGGGCGGCGGAGCCGGGCGTGATGGTGGATGCCCGCAGCCTGTTCGAGACCCGGGCCGGCGGCCTCGTACGCATCGAGACGGTGACGCCGCCTTCGGGGCGGGGTAGGGCCGCTATGGTGCTGACGAGTTCCGTCAGGCTGCCCGAGATACCTGCCGCGGGCCCGCTGTTGAACCGTACGTACCGGCTGTTCGCCGTCCGACCCGTGGGGGGCCGGGGCCCTGCCAAGCTGTGGCTGACGAACATGACGCAGACGCGCATGGAAACGCTGCTCGCCATGGTGCGGTTGCCCTCCCGTACGGCGCGCAGCGTGCAGGAACTGGAGGAGGACTTCGGGCTCGTCGACTTCGAGGGCCGTTCCTTCCCCGGCTGGCACCACCACATGACCATGCTCTCCGCCGCCTACGCCTTCAGCCGACTCGGACGCCCGGCCGGGACGAGCGAGGTGGCGTCCGAGGCGGGGGGAGGGGCGTGCGAGGCGGGGTCGGGGGAGGGGCTGGTGGCGGCGTGAGGGTGTTTCGTGGCCTGGTCGACGAGGGGCAGGTTTTCGAAGGGGTGGTTGCCGAACGGCCGGCTCTCTCGGATGCTTGGCACCCATGGGCCCGATCCCCGTGGGCCCGGTTTCGTTGATCGGCATCTGCTGAGCCGGTTGGCATCCGTTGGTGACGGAAGTCTTTCGGTGAACCGGTATTGCTCGGCCACTGGGCTTCTTGTTCCCGTGCGTGGCGTCGCGGTCCTTGGGGCGAGCCTCTGACAGGTGCTCGGTCTTGTGGCCGTAGGCCGTTTTCTTCAGCCGCGCGCGTCCTCGTCCTGTCAGTGCCCGGCACTAGGGTCCACGACATGACACACAATCGACGAACGATACGGCTGCCCCGCACGGACGCCGTTCCCGTTGTCCGGACCGACTTCACCGATCTTGCCGGCTGGGCTCGTCTGCTGCGGGCCCTGGAGACACCCGTCACCTTCGAGGAGGGCTCGCAGGACGTTTGCGACTACGACCAGGCCATCTCGTACGTCATCCCGATCGACAAGGAGAAGTACCGGGGCCTGCTGCCCGAGACGGTGCTCGCCGCCGCCCCGGATGCCGGTCACGACCTGGCGTACGACCACCTTTATCTAGCCGACGCGGAGACCTTCGCCTCCGACGAGCTGCCGCTGCTCGGCATCGACATCCATGTGGACGACGCGGGAGATGAGCCCTGGCCGCGTGAGAAGCCGTTCCGCGTCCCGGCCCTGCACGTGGCCAGCGTCGAAATGAACGACAGCATCGCCAACTTGTTCTTTCGCGAATTCCACGACTCCGACTGGGCGGACTTCGAGGTGCATGTGGCGGGGCCAGGGACGGCTGTGTATGAGGAATTCCGCCGGATGGATGGAGGGGATGAGGACGACGACTGATGGGGTATGAGCCCGTTCGTACGGAGACGTTCCCGCACCCGGTCAGCGGCTCGTGCGGAGGCCGACGCGGGGTCAGCCGGGCCGTAGGGTCGGTTCCGGGGCGCGCTGTGCCGTCGGCATACGGTCAGCTCACCACCGGAAGAGACCGCCTTGGCTGGTGACGGCCGCTGTCGCAGGGGGACGAGCGCTGTGCGAAGTCGCGCATGACATGGGACGCGGAAGCCGGTAACCGGCAGGGGCAGACAGACATCCAGCCCTCAGCCGTCCTGCGGCAGGCTCACAGGAACGGCCGGGCACTCGTGGCTGACGTCCCAGGCATTGACCTTGTAGAGCCTCGGATCGTCGAGTACGGGGCCGTCGCAGCCGTCAGTGGTCGAGAAGGTGAAGCTTGCCCATGAGTCGGCGGATGGTTCGGTCAGCACGGTCCGTTGGGTGTCCGGGACTCGGGTGTCGAGCCACCAGCGGCACTCGATCGCGTCCAGAGCGGAGGTTATCTGCTGGTATGTCATGTGGGACGGGAAGGCGACGACCGTGTTCGATCCCGGGGCCGGAAGCTCCAAAGGGGCGTCGTGCCAGGTCGATATGCCCATGGTCGAAACGAGCCGACAGCGGCAGGTGATGAATTCGACATCGCCGTAACAGAACCTGTGTGATCCGTGTCGGGGCTCGTCGATCCCACCGAGATCCTCCGCCGGGCCGAGTGCCGCGAAGACATCGGTCAAGGACGCGCCGCAGCGCAGCACACCGATACCTCCCGTGAGTCCGACCTCGGCCATCATGTCCAGGAGTGCCATGAGCTGGATGTTCGCTGGTCACAGCCATCGTCGGCAAACGCATTACCTCGCGGCGCGCCATCACAGGAGCACCCGTGTCCGCCACCCACCGCACCATCTGCTGCCGCGTTCAGCCCGCGTTCGGCCCGCGTTCGGCGTCCGGAGGGGGGCGGTGGGGGAAGGCCCTGCCTGCCCGGCACGGCTTGATCCCGGGGAGGTCGGCTTCGCGCACGAGTCGGCTGGGCGGTGCTGGGATGCTTCGCGGCATGGAATCCCGTAAGAGCCCCGGAAGGAGCACCTGGCCGCATTGCCGTCGAGTCGGTGAGTCATCGAGTCGGTGAGTCATCGAGTCGGCTGACCATGGTCTCGGACGGTCCCGGGGCGGGCAGATCACCGGGACGCACCTCGCCGTCGAGCAGGGGCAGAAGCCGCTGTCCGTGCTGATCACGGCCGGGCGGTGAGGTGATTGGCCGCAGTAAGTCGGCCGCTCGCTACGAGGCGGCTGTGCTGATCTCGTTCCCTCAACGAATGGCTTGGAGCAGTGGCCGGAATCTGCTTCCGGACATTGCTCACCAGTGCCGAGTGGCTATCAGCTCCTCGACGTCCGCGTCCGCGAACCCGTAGGCGGAGGCGACGAACCAGAAGTCCTCGGCGATCTGCTCCCGCGCGACCGTCTCGATCTCACTCCCGGCTGCTTCGAACTCTGCTTCCAAGAGGTTGAACTCTTCCGTCGCGGCCTGGGTGAGTGCGTACAGAGCCGCCAGGCCCGACGGCCGCTCGGCCTCGATCCGTTCGCACAGCCGCAGCAGGATCGCCCGGCCCTTGTCGACGACGTGATCGGGAAAGTATGAGTCCGCGGAAAGCTGCCGCAGGAACGCGTGCTCTGCTATTCGCTGGTTTGTGATCGGCATAGTGCCCCGTCCCTGTGGAAAAGCCGACGTGCCGATCATGCCCGACGGCACTGACAACGCTGCCGCACCCGAGGCCGGACCGGCTGTGGTCGGTGCCTTCGCCGCAGGCCCGGGGTGCAGGCAAGGCGGCGTCTCGCCATCGGGTCTCCGGCTCGGGTCATTGGGTGGAGAGCTTGTGGACGGTGGTGTCGTCGGGGTCCAGTCGTCGTCCGTCCGCGGACAGCACTTCCAGGGTGCGCAGACGATGTCCCTGCCGGCGGTCGACCAACTGGGAGTGGGGTTCGTCGGGGGCGAAGAAGTGCTGTTCGCCCCACTGCCGTAGGGCCACGATGACGGGGAAGAGCGCCTTGCCCTTGGGAGTCAGTACGTATTCGCGGTAGGCGCTGCCGTCCGAGGCGGGGACGGATTCCAGGACGCCGCCGGCGACCAGGGTGCGCAGCCGCGCGGTGAGGATGTTCTTCGCCACGCCCAGGCTGCGCTGGAACTCGCCGAAGCGCCGGCTTCCGTCGAAGGCGTCCCGCACGATCAGCAGGGACCACCAGTCGCCGATCGCGTCCACCGACCGGGCGACGGGGCACTCGCTGTCGTCGAAGCGGGTCCTGGTCACCATGGCGTTCCTCTTTCGTTCTGCCGCTCTGTCGCTCTGTCGCTCTCGCGTGGTGGTTGCAACATGCTACCAAGGGGGTTAACGTCGCCGCTGGTTGCAAGTTGAAACCAGGTCAGTTGGAACCAGGCAAGTGGAAGCCAGATGCGCGGAGGGGTGCCGATGCTCGGCAACGGTGAGGCTGTGAGCGGTGAGGCTGTGGGCAATGAGGTTGTGCATGGTGAGGGTGTGGGTGGTGAGGGTGTGGGTGGTGAGGGTGTGGGTGGTGCGGCCGTGGCGGCGCGTGTCGCGGTCGGGAGCGGGGGAGGTTCCGGGTTCGTTCTGTCCCGTGGCGTCGTCATGCTGTTCGCCGTCGCCTGCGGGGCCGCGGTAGCCAATGTCTACTTCTCCCAGCCGCTCCTGGTGACGATGGGTCATGACCTCGCTATGAGCCCGGCGCTCGTCGGCAGCGTGGTCACCCTGACGCACGTCGGATACGGGCTGGGGCTCTTCTTCCTCGTGCCGTTGGGTGACGTGGCCCATCGCAGACGGCTCATCGTTGCCCAGTTGTCGCTTCTGGTGGTGGCGCTGGTCGTGGTGGCGGTTGCCCGGGCGGCGGTGCTCCTGCTCGCGGGTGTGGCCGCGGTGGGGCTGCTCGCGGTCGTCACGCAGACGCTGGTGGCCTTCGCGGCGTCACTGGCTCCGCCCGCCGGGCGCGGTCGGGTCGTCGGGCTGGTCACCAGTGGTGTGGTCATCGGCATCCTGCTCGCCCGCACCGTCTCCGGCCTCATGGCCGATCTCGCGGGCTGGCGCTCCGTCTACCTGGCCTCGGCGGCGCTCACCGCTCTGCTCGCCCTGGTCCTGTACCGAGTGCTGCCGCGCCACACCGACGCCCCGCCGACGAACCTGCGTTACGGGCAGCTCCTGCGCTCCACGATCACCCTGTTCGCACGGGAACGACTGCTGCGGGTCCGGGCCCTGTTCGGCCTGCTGATCTTCGCCGCCTTCAGCACCCTGTGGAGCAGCGTCGCACTGCCGCTGAGCGAGGCGCCGTACTTCCTGCCCCACAGCGCGATCGGGGCGCTGGGACTGATCGGTGTCGCCGGCGCGCTGGCCGCGACCGTGGCGGGCCGCCTGAACGACCGCGGCCTCTCCCGGCGGACCACCGGCATCGCCCTGGCACTGCTCGCCGCCTCGTGGTTGCCCCTGGCCTTCACCCGTAACTCGCTTTGGGCGCTGGTCGTCGGGGTGATCCTGCTCGACCTCGCCGTGCAGGCGGTCCACGTCACCAACCAGACGGTCATCTACGCGTTGCACCCGGACGCGGGCAGTCGGCTGATCGGCGGGTACATGGTCTTCTACTCGATCGGGAGCGCAACCGGCGCCATCGCTGCGACCTCTCTCTATACGGCGGCCGGCTGGGGGGCCGTTTGCGTATTGGGCGCCGCGTTCAGCTGCCTCGGGCTCGTGCTGTGGGCGGTCACCGGGCGCGGGGCTACGGATTCCAGCACCGTCAAGGGGATCTCTCAGGCCCTTCCCCGGCCCGCTGAACGTTGAGTGTCGGTTGTGTCGGTTGTGACGGTTGTGTCGCGGGCGAGGGGGGAGCACTGCACGGGTCGTCTCTCTGGAGGACAGGGGCACGCGTGTTGTCGGCGTCGTGGGGGCCACGTTGGGTGTGTGCGGTGAGACGTCGACGGGCGGGGCGCTCGCTGAGACGATGATCGCCTCAGCGCCCGGTGAACGCCCTGGTCCCTGGTCAGCGAATCGGTTCGTGGCTCGTCCTGACGTCTTCACGGCTCGCCCTGCTGTCTTCCTGGCTCGGTCTGACGTCTTCGTGGCTCATCTCGACGTCCGAGGGTTGAAGGACGAGCCTCTGGCGCGTCATAAAGGACGAGCTTCCGGCGCGTCGTAGTAGTAGGAGAAGCCGTACCCGGCCCACTCGGTAACCGGGACGTATCCGATGCGCCGGTAGAGGGCGTTGCTGGTGGGGTTGGCCGGGTCCGTGAAGAGCACGACGTCCGTCGCGCCCGCGACCAGTGCGGCTCTGCTCACCTCGGCTGTCACGGCGCCCGCGTAGCCATGACCCCGGAGATGGGCCGGGGTGTAGACGGGGTCCACCCGCACCATGCCGGCGACCATCGACGTCGCGGCAGCCATGGAGACGGGAATGCCGTCCGGGGTCTCCCAGAATGTGAAGTGCCGGTCGGCGAAGCGCGAGCCGGCCCAGGAGTCGTTGTCCACGGCGGGGACTTCTCCGACCGTGTCGACGAATTCGCCGCACCAGCGGACGAGTTGCTCGTGGTCCCGCTCGCCCGCCATACGCGCCCGGCCCTCGGGGAGTGGCTCCGGTGGGACGAGTGTGCCGAGACGGTGGAGCCGGATGCGCTTGTTCAGCGTCGGGGCCGCGCCCGTGCGCCGCTGCCATGCCTCGGCGAAAGCGGTAGCGGTGTCGTGGTCCCCGCTGGCGCCGGGGACGAGGTGCCCGAGGTCGGCCAGGCGGGCGGCGAGGATGTCGGCCTGCTCGCGGGTGAGGGGGGTGAGGCTCAGGGGGCTGGTGGGGGTGCGCTGGTAGAAGGTGGCGCGGACCTCGCCCTCGCGCTCCAGTCGGCCGAGTACGGGGACTTCGGTGCCGCGCGCGTCCGCTCTGCGCGTTCGCAGCTTCTCGGTCACCGTCAGCGGCATGGTGTGCAGGGTGGGACGGGAGCGCAGGAAGTCTCCGGCTCGGGCGAGGAACTCGTCGATGTCTTCGGTGAGGTGCCAGTCGTCTGGGCGCATGCTTCATGGTTCCTGATGTGTTCGACCCCCACCCGCGACTGCGTCCGCAACGTTGCCCGGGGCGAGCCGCCCGCTCGGATTCCGCGGTGTGTCCTGCTTCACACCTGGTCGCCGATGCGTTTTCCGTTCCGGAGAAGTCACATGGGCCGGCAGTTCTCATGTCAGCAGTTAGGCAGCAGCAGACAGCAGCACAGCCTTCGAAGCAAGGTATGCCCGGGATCGCCGTGCTCCTCATGAAGCTCATGCCGAAAGCGTGGGCCGGGCTCACCAAGTTGGCCCGCACCCTGCCCTATGACATCGCGATCATGGGTGACACTCAGACACCCAGCAGGGCAAGCCGCGCGACGCGGCGGAGTGGGCGGGCGCGACGGCACCCACCAGGGTGCTGACCGGGGGAAGAGCCCGGCCGCCTTCCAGCGTGCTGCCCGTGCCCTGACCGAGGTGCTGCCCCGGGCGGACCATCGCGTTCTGCCCGGCCTCAACCACGGCGCGGTGGTCATGGCACCGAAGAAGAGCGCCCGCCCCACAGTTGGTCGACTTCCTCAGGGTGACCGACCGGGTGTCGAGCGCAGCAAGATGGCGTGGACGAAGAGGGCATCGTCCCAGTGCGGACGTCCGGTTGCCGCCCGCCCGGGGAACTGCGGAGCTCACGTTCGAGAAAGCCCCTGTAGCCCGGAACGTGAGCACACCTACAAGCCGCCGTGCGCCACTCTCCGGCGTTTTCTCGCTTGCCGGGCAGGGGGGATTGCCTGTCGGGTTGAGCGGGCGCGAGAGAGGCGTGTGGGGGTCTTCTCGCTCCAGGTTCGTGCGGGGATCTCGGTATCCTGAGGGGGTTCTTGTCGCCTCCCCGGTGATGGAGCTCGCGGGCTTTGGGGACCTGTTTCGCCTGCCCGCTTCCGTGTTCCGTTCAGCGATCCGACCGCTTCCGCGCCGTGGTGCGGTAGCGCGGTTTGCCGTGCCCGAAAAGAGAGCGTTTTGACTACTTCCGGCACTCACGCCGCCCCCGACATCTTCGACGCGGGGCAGAACGGCCCTGAGGGCCCCGCGGGCCCCGCGGACGCCGCCGGCTCTCCCGGCTTACCCGGCTCTCCCGGCTCCGCCGCGTACGACGCCCACGCGATCACCGTCCTGGACGGGCTCGACGCCGTCCGCAAGCGGCCCGGTATGTACATCGGCTCCACGGGGGAGCGGGGGCTGCACCACCTGGTGCAGGAGATCGTGGACAACTCCGTCGACGAGGCGCTGGCCGGGGTGGCCGACCGGATCGACGTGACGATCCTGGCCGACGGCGGTGTGCGGGTGGTCGACAACGGGCGCGGCATCCCGGTGGGAACGCACCCGGTGGAGAAGAGACCGGCCGTCGAGGTGGTGCTGACGGTGCTGCACGCGGGCGGCAAGTTCGGGGGTGGCGGGTACGCCGTCTCCGGTGGTCTGCACGGTGTGGGCCTGTCGGTGGTCAACGCCCTGTCGACGCGGCTGTCGGCGGAGATCTGGACCGATGGCCACCGCTGGACCCAGGACTACAAGGACGGGGCGCCGACCGCGCCACTGGCCCGCCACGAGGCCACCTCGCGGACGGGCACGTCCCTGACGTTCTGGGCGGACGGTGGCATCTTCGAGACCACCGAGTACTCCTTCGAGACGCTGGCCCGGCGGTTCCAGGAGGTGGCCTTCCTCAACCGGGGGTTGACCCTGACGCTGACCGACGAGCGTGCGTCGGCCCGCGCGACGGCCGCGGCCGACGAGGCGGGGCCGGACGCCGCCGGGGAGCAGGCCGCGAAGACGGTCTCCTACCGTTACGACGGCGGTATCACCGACTTCGTCGCCTACCTCAACACCCGCAAGGGGGAGCCGGTCCACCCCTCCGTCGTCTCCATCGCCGCCGAGGACACCGAGCGGTTGCTGTCGGTGGAGGTCGCGATGCAGTGGAACAGCCAGTTCGCAGACAGTGTCTACTCCTACGCCAACACCATCCACACCCACGAGGGCGGCACCCACGAGGAGGGCTTCCGTACGGCGCTGACCACGGTCGTCAACCGGTACGCGCGCGAGAAGAAGCTGTTGCGCGAG
Source organism: Streptomyces sp. NPDC003077 (assembly GCF_040611095.1). NCBI lineage: Bacteria > Bacillati > Actinomycetota > Actinomycetes > Kitasatosporales > Streptomycetaceae > Streptomyces > Streptomyces sp. NPDC003077. The sequence goes on from NZ_JBEXNM010000002.1 coordinate 179,639, forward strand.
AAGGAGGGCAACCTCACGGGCGAGGACATCCGCGAGGGCCTGACGGCGATCGTCTCCGTCAAGCTGGGCGAGCCGCAGTTCGAGGGCCAGACCAAGACCAAGCTGGGCAACACCGAGGCGCGGACGTTCGTGCAGAGGGTCGTGCACGAGCACCTGACGGACTGGTTCGACAGCAACCCCAGCGAGGCGGCCGACATCGTCCGCAAGGCGACCCAGGCGGCCACCGCCCGGCTGGCGGCCCGCAGGGCACGTGAACTGACCCGCCGCAAGGGCCTGCTGGAGACGGCGGCCCTGCCGGGCAAGCTGTCCGACTGCCAGTCCGACGACCCGGCGAAGAGCGAGATCTTCATCGTCGAGGGCGACTCGGCGGGCGGCTCGGCCAAGTCCGGCCGCGACCCGCGGTGCCAGGCGATCCTGCCCATCCGCGGCAAGATCCTCAACGTCGAGAAGGCCCGCATCGACAAGATTCTGCACAACCAGGAGATCCAGGCGATGGTCTCCGCGTTCGGCACCGGCGTCCACGAGGACTTCGACATCGCCAAGCTCCGCTACCACAAGATCATCCTGATGGCGGACGCCGACGTCGACGGCCAGCACATCAACACCCTGCTGCTGACCTTCCTCTTCCGCTTCCTGCGCCCCCTGATCGAACACGGCCACGTCTACCTCTCCCGCCCCCCGCTCTACAAGATCAAGTGGGGTCGGGACCACGTGGAGTACGCCTATTCCGACCGCGAACGCGAACAGTTGCTGGCTCGCGGCCGGCAGGACGGCCGCCGGGTCAGAGATGACTCCGTCCAGCGGTTCAAGGGCCTGGGCGAGATGAACGCCGAGGAACTGCGCGTGACGACGATGGACGTCGACCACCGCGTGCTCGGCCAGGTCACCCTCGATGACGCGGCCGTGGCCGACGCCCTGTTCTCCGTCCTGATGGGCGAGGACGTTGAAGCCCGCCGCCACTTCATCCAGCGCAACGCCAAGGACGTCCGCTTCCTCGACATCTGATCGCCGGGTCTCGGCCGTTCGGCCGTTCGGCAGCCCAGGCCACGCCCGCGCGGCCTGGGCTGCGGCTCCTGCTTTCCCGAGGGGCACGAGAGGCGATGCACCTACACAAGGCGCCGCAAGCCACCAGGCCGCAAGCCACCAGGCCGTAAGCCGCCAGCCCGGGAACCACATCCCGCGCAATCCGGGAACCACACCCCGTGCAAGCCACCCCGAGCAAGAGGCTCGCGCACGACAGCCCAACCAAGCCGACCACGGCCAATGGGCGTCAGGAGGTTGATTGAGGACGACTCATCCGCCGGGCCACGATCACGTCCAACACCTGCTCGGTCGTCGTCTGGAGCAGGGTCGGCAGGTCCACGTCGGCCATGGAGCCGCACATCGCGCGTTCCAACTGCTCGCGGACCCGCAGCACGGCCGGATCCGGGTCCCCGTAGGCGTCGAGCAGTTCCAGGGCGCGGCGGGCGCCGTCGGCGCAGCGGGCCGCGCCGTAGGACGGGGGCTCGCTCAGCAGGCCCTGGCCGCTGCTGAGGAGGAAGGCGGCCAGCAGGACGATGTCATCGGTGAGGTCCGGGGGTGTTCTCGGCGGGGGGTGCCCAGGTGTCATGGCGGATCACCTCGTCGCGGTCGCGTCGGGGGGAGGGGCGTACCGGGTCCGCCGGGTGGCCGACCGGTACGAGGAAGACGGGTTCGAGGTGGTGCGGCAGCGCCAGCAGGCGCCGTACGGCGGTGCCGGAGAAGCTGCTGACGGGGCAGCCGCCCAGGCCGGTCGCGTGCGCGGCCAGGAGCAGGTTCTGTACGGCCATGGCCACGCACAGCAGTCCGACCTCCTGGGGGCCGCTGCCCTCGCGGACGGCGCGGTCGCGGTCGAAGCAGGCCGCCACCACGAGCGGTGGCCGGCCGATGATGCCGGGCGCGAAGGCGCGCAGGCAGCGCAGGGTGTACGGGTCTTGGACGGCCACGAAGCCCCATGCCTGCTTGTTGGCGGCCGTGGGCGCTGCCGGCATGACGCCCAGCAGTTCCTCCACCAGGGCGTCGTCCACCGGTTCGTCCGTGTACCGGCGCACCGCCGCCCGTGAACGCAGCAGGTCCAGGAACGGTGCTCTCCCTGTGGCAGGGCGTGTCGGCTGTGGCTGGGCCATGTCACCACAGGACCGGCAGGCGTTCGGGCGTGCGCTTGATCCAGCCGGAGCGCCAGTTGATCTCGTCGGCGGGGATGGCGAGCCGCAGGTCGGGCAGGCGCGCGAGCAGGGTGGTGAGCGCGGTGGCGGCGTGGGCGCGGGCCAGCGCGGTGGCCGGGCAGTAGTGGCGCCCGTCCCCGAACGCCAGGTGCGGGTTGGGTGTCCGGGTCAGGTCCAGCCGGTCGGGGTCGGGGAAGACGGCCGGGTCGTGGTTGGCGCCTTCGATGAGGACGAGGACAAGGTCGCCCGTGGCGATGGGCACACCGCCCAGTTCGGTGTCCTGGGTGGCGATGCGGGACAGGGCGTCACCGATGGACAGGTTGTAGCGCAGCAGTTCCTCCACCGCCGGTCCGATGGCCTCGGGGTGATCGCCCAGCCACCGCCGCTCCTCGCTGTCACGCAGCAACAGCACGATTGCCAACGACAGGAAGGCGGACGTGCTGACCGCTCCCGCCTCGAACAGGGTGTGCAGCGTCATGGTCAGGTACTCGTCGGTGTCCGCGTCTTCCTCGCCGCCGTGCTCGGCGCGCAGGCGGGCCAGCGTGCCGAGCAGGCCGGGCGCGTCGGTGGCGCCGGGTGCCCGCAGGCGCTTGGCCATGTAGGACATTCCTTTGTCCCAGTTGGCCTGGGCCCCTTGGAAGGGGCGGGGTGCGGTCATGATGCCGATGTCCAGGCCGCTCATCAGCCGGCGCCAGTCGTCGTCGGGCAGCCCCAGAACGGCGCACATCACGGACGCGGTGTAGGGATCGGTGAACCGGGCTTTGAGGTCGATGGGCGGTCCCTCGGCCAGCATCTCGTCGATCAGCGCGTCGGCCTTGTGGCGGAAGCCGCCCGTGGCTTTCTTGATCACGGGCGGCGACAGCGCCCGCATCACGGCGTCGCGCGCTCCCCTGTCGCTGATGCGCGCCATGTTGTTGCGGACCTGGAGGGGGAACGTGGGCGCGTACTGGTTGCGCGCGTTGGGGAGGGCGGTGGCGGACAGGCTGAAGGTCTCGTCGCGCAGGACGCGGGTGGCCAGCTCGTAGGTGGACACCAGCCATGCCGGGTCGCCGGTCAGCGTGCGCACCCGGGCGATCGGACGGTGCTCGCGCAGCCAGGCGCATTCGCCGGGAACGACGTCACCGCGCCGGGACAGGGGAAAGGCCACGTCCACGTCGGCATGAGGCGCGGTGCGCTCCTCCGGAGGAGCAGCGCTCTGGGCAACTGGGCAGGCCGCCTTCGGCCCATTCGCTTCCGGTGCCCGGCCCGTGCTCCCGGTTGCCGGGGGTGTCTCGAATGCCGGCGGCGAATGGGGTGACGAGGGTGGTCCGCTCATATCAGTCTCTTTTCTTTGATCGGTTGTCCTCATGGATTCCCGGTCCGGTGATGGGGTCGCTTTGCGGCACGGGACCGGCAGGACGGCCGCATGCGCGGGGATCGGTGTTTCCGTTTCCGGGGCGGTCGGTGTCCGATGGATCGTCCGGAGTGCCAACGGGTGTCACTTCCAGGAACGCCTGATTTGCTGCGGCCCGTAGACCGGAATTCCGCCGGACCAGTGGTCCGAGGATGGGCGTGAACTTGTGGTAACAGGAAACCGACGAGGGCACCTTGAGAATGCTCGGGGTGTCCACGAAGAAAGGCAGTTCGCCACCGAGATACTGCAGACCGGCCCGGACCCGCCCCAGCTCCGCCGCTTCCCCCGGACCGCCGCCCGCGCTCCCGGAACCGGTACCGCTCTTTGCTCCCGGGCGGCCGAGGAGGTGTCCGCGGACCATGTCGTCGCAGGCGTCCGCGAACTCCCGGTCTTCGCGCAGGGCTTGGTCGATGTCGGCTCGCAAGCGCTGGTAGACGGGGTGCTGCTGGAAGTCCGACAGCAGGTGGAAGCCGGGCCGTGGCTCGTCCGGTAGCGCCGCGTCAAGAGCCCTTTCGATCCTGCGACGCACGTCTCTGACGCGTCTGCGCGCGCGCCGGCCGGCGCTCTGGGCGTCTGCGCCCTCGGCCACCAGCACGGTGTCGATGTGCAGGTCGGCGCAGATGATGTCGACGGCGCGGAAACATTTCTGCGCCCAGTGCACCAGCTCCGTGAGCCGTTGGATGGTGAAGTAGCTGTTGTTCGTACTCACACCGAGCAGCGCGTGATCGCCGCGCTGCCGGGTGCGATCGCATCGTTCGCTGAAAGGCCGTGTGCGGAAGATGACAGCAGTGTTGGGCACACTCATGCCCGACCTCCTGACCGTCAGGAAAAGGCAAGGAAAGCGCCCGGTTCGTTTTCTGCCATGAATTCGGAGAGATCGGCTCTGGCCTGTCGGCTCGTCCCTGGCACGCCGAGCGCGTTACTCCTGAGAGGGTTCCCGGGAATGGCTCGCGTCGACCTTCATCGTGTTCGCTTCACCCGTTCGAGCGATGTGAATGTTCTGCGTGGGTTCCTTTTATCTGCAATTTCTCCGGGTTGTGCGCCCGCGCAGAAAAACTCCGTCGAGGAGCCCCTTAAAAGCCCGGCTGACGGGAAAACCATGCAGGTATGACACATCCGAGAAAGGGCGATGCCTTGTGACATACGAGGAAATGACACCCTACGGCCGGGAAGCCGCATGGGTGGCCGATCAAGTCGCCGCACGGTATGCCGAAGAGGCACCCGCCCACCAGCAATCCCAGATCGCCGCCGTCGAGCGACTGCTGACGCGCCTACCGCGCGGAGCCCGGGCACTGGACGCGGGCTGCGGCACCGGACAGCCTACCTGCGAGCAATTGTGCGCGGCCGGGCTGGACGTCACCGGGATCGACGTGTCGGAGGCGATGCTGACCATGGCGCGCGCGAACGTGCCCCGAGCCCGCTTCCTTGCGATGGACCTGCTCAGCGAGCGGACCTCCGAACTCGGCACGTTCGACGCCGTGCTCAGCTTCTTCTGCCTGATGAACCATCCCGAGCCGGTGTTCCTCTCGGCCCTGGCCCGCCTCTCCACCCTCACCCGGCCCGGCGGAACGGTCATCGTCGGCGTCGCCGAACGCCCCGGCGACGCACCCGTCCAGGGACTCCTGGGCACCTACCACCCGCCCCGGTGCACCCGCCAGGACCTGCGGCGCCGCGCCGAGCAGACCGGCTTGCTGGTCGAGGAACTCGACGCCCGGCCGGGCAACGGCCTCACGGGTACCGAGGAAACGCACCTTTTCCTGTACGCGCGCGTCCGGCATGAAGGAGAGGCCCTGTGATCACTCCTCGATGGCCAGGCAAGGCCATCGGCGCGATGCCGAACCCGGCGCGCGTGCTGCCACTGCCTGCGCGTGCTGCCACTGCCTGCGCGCGTGCCGCCACTGCCTGTCCCGCTGTTCCGGCACATCGTCGAGCGATGCCCCCGTGGCGCGTCCGGGGCAGGCCGGGCCGCTGCCCCGCAGGCCGCTGGTAGGCCGGGCGTGATCGGTGGCGAGCAGGCCGGAGCAGCGCTGCCGCGCGGCGCGGCCGGTGGTGATGGGGGCAGGACCGGCAGTCGCTCGGCGATGTCCGATGGGTGATGCCCGCCGGAAGACAGGATCCCGCAGGGCCGGTACCCACGGGCCCCCGCGTCCTTTCGGCGGGCGGGCGTTCACGCCCACGGCTGGGATATAGGCGCCGCCGACCCGAAAAGGCGATGCGCGCTCCGCTCGCCGGCCAACGCGTAATAGGAGATAGCGGTGAACGCGACGAGCCGACGCGCTGTGCTGACCGCCCTGGCCACGACCCCGTTTCTCACGAGCGGGCAACAGACCCGCGAAGCCCCCGCTCCCCGACCGTCCGTGCGGGACGTACTGATCCGGGGCGCCGCCGTCGTGCTCACCATGGACCCGACGCTCGGCCGGGGACCGCTGGGCGCGGTGCGCGACGCCGATGTCCTGCTGCGCGGCGGCCGTGTGCATGCCGTCGGGCACCGGCTCCCCCGGCCCGCCGACGCCCGGGTACTCGGGGCCGCCGGGAAACTGGTGCTGCCCGGATTCGTCGACGTGCACAACCATCTGTGGCAGTCGGGGTTCCGCGGCGGCTGCGCCGACCAGGACCTCAACGGCTGGTTCCGAAACTGTCACCACTACGTGGTCAGCAGGCTCACGCCCGCGGGCATCTACTGGCTCGTCCTGCTGTCCTGCGCCGACGTCCTGCGCTCCGGGGTGACCACGGTGGTCGACTGGGTGCCTCCCCTGCCGTACGCCGTGTACGCGCGGCACTTCGCCGCCCTGGAGCGCTCCGGGCTCCGCTTCGTCTTCGCGGTCTCACCACACGGCCGGGACGTCCGGATTCCCGCCCGGGTGCACCGCGAGCTGGTGCTCCCCACACCACGAGCCTCGCTCCACGTGGCAGGCTCCGCCGCCATGTTTCTGCTGCGGGATCTGCGAGTCGGCTACGCCACGGCCCGCGAACTGGGCGTGATGTACAACCTGCACCTGTTGGAGCACATCAGCCAACGGCAGGGCGAGCCGATCCGCGCGCTGCGCGCGGCCGGAGCCCTGGGGCCGGACGTCCTGGCCAATCACGCGATTCACCTCACCGACGCGGAGATCTCCCTCTTGGCCGAACGGGACGTGCGCGCGGCGTACTGCCCGCTCAGCAACATGCGCCTGGGCTCGGGCGTCATGCGCCTTCCGGACCTGCACCGCCACGGCATGAAGGTCGGCCTGGGACTGGACGGCGCCGCCAACGACACCTCGGACTACTTCGCGCTCATGAAGACCGCGATGGGGCTCCAGCGCGCCGTTCACCGGCGGGCCGACGTCTACCCGGGCATCACCGACGTGCTGCGCATGGCGACCCTGGGCGGCGCGCAGGCCATCGGCATGGCCGACCGGATCGGAAGCCTGACGCCCGGCAAACGCGCCGACGTCATCGTCGTGGACCCGCACACGGTGAACTTCGCCCCACGCCACGACTGGATCAGCCAGCTCGTCCTCAACGCCCAGCCCACCAACGTCACCCACGTCTTCGTCGACGGCGTCGAACTCAAGCGGGATGACCGCCTCGTGGCACTGGATACGGAGGAGATCCTCGCGAAGGCGGAGCATGCCGCCGAGAGCCTTCGCTGAGTTCGTTGCCGAGCCCTTCGCTGAGCTCGTTGCTGAGTTCTGCGTCGAGGCGACGACATTCGGCCGCCGCAGAAGGGCTCGGCGAGTAGGCACGGCACCCTCTTGGGCGAGACGCTCCAACTGGCCCGGGGTGCGTGCGCGAACGCCTCGGCAGCGGACTGCCGACCGCCCGCCCCACAGGCCGCTTACGTCCACGTGCGGGAGCCGGGGCCCGGATGGCGCGCGCTGTCGGGCCTGACCCTGGACGACCCGGGGCCGGGACCGACACGCCTTAAGGCACCGCCGACGCGGACATAGGGAGCCCTTTCCCTGTGCACCATCGGTGTGCGAGCGGCGACGATTGCCTAGCATCGACGCATGCCCGCACACGCGTTCGTCCCTGACGACTTCCCCGTCCCGCAGCGCGCGACCCTCGGACCGTTCCGTCTGGAGCCGTTGGGACCCCGGCACAACGAAGCCGATCACGCGGCCTGGTCCTCCAGCATCGAGCACATACGGGCGACGCCGGGCTTTGTGGGGCGGGGCTGGCCTCCGGTGGAGGGGATGTCGTTGGAGGCGAACCTCGCCGACCTGGAGCGGCACCGGAGCGACTTCGACACACGGGCCGGGTTCACCTACACCGTCCTCGAAGGCGGCGAGGACGGTGAGGACAGCGAGGACGGCGAGGATGGTGCCGAGGGAGCGGACGGTGACGACGGCGAGGTGATCGGCTGCGTGTATATCTATCCCTCGCGTACCCAGGAGCACGTCACCACGGTCCGCTCCTGGGTACGCGCCGACCGCGCCGAATTCGACAAGCCTCTGTACGACGCGGTGAGCGCCTGGCTGCGGACCGACTGGCCCTGGCCCCTCCCGTCGATCCATTACGCGCCCCGCTGACCGGGACCCCCGGAGGAGTGCCCGGTGACAGCGGGCGGGCCTCGGTGCCGGTCAGGAGGCCGACGGCGACATGGGATACGCCCAGACCCGCATGACGGGCTCCTGCCGGAGGGTCACTCGCACAGGGCGGTGTCCAGCAGGCGTTCGGCGTTGTGGCGGCCCTGTTGGGTGGGGCCCGGGTCGGCGCTGACGGCGATGGTGGCGGCGCGGCCGTCGTCCGTCGCGGACGGGTAGGTCGCGTAGCCGATGAAGTCGCCGTCGTGCCCCCACATCAGGCCGCCGCAGCTCATCGGCCGGCTGACCAGGCCCAGTCCGAACCGGGTGCCCTTCGGGTACCCGGCGTCGCCCGGTATCGCCATGGTCGTCCGCATCTGGGCGAGCTGCGTGGGCTTGAGCAGCTTGCCGCCGAGCAGGGCGCCGAAGAAACGGTTCAGGTCGCTCGGGGTGGTGATCAGGGCGCCGGCGGCCCAGGCCGCGGACGGGTCCATCTCGGTGACGTCCAGCAGCGGCGCGCCGGGCTTCAACGAGACGTAGCCGCGCGGGTGGGCGCCCCGTATGGTCTGGTCGCCCACGGCCGGGAAGTAGGTGTGCCGCAGCCCGACGCGGTCGAGCACCCGGTGGGTGATCTGCTCGCTCACCGGACGCCCGGTGACCTGCTCGATGAGCAGCCCGGCCACCACGTAGTCGGTGTTGCTGTACCGCCGGGCCGTGCCGGGCGGGAACTCCGCCTTGTGCCGGAGCGCGAGGTCGAGCAGCGTACGGGGCTGGTAGTAGCGGTGGCGGTTGCTGACGAGGTCGTCCAGGTACTGGGTGTAGTCCGGCAGCCCGCTGGTGTGCTGGAGCAACTGGCGCACCGTGATGCGACGGCCGTCGATGCCGTCGCCGCGCAGCAGCCCCGGCAGGTAGGTCTCGACCGGGGCGTCCAGCCCGACCTTGCCCTCGCCGACGAGTTGCAGGACGACGGTGGCGGTGAAGGACTTGGTGACGCTCGCGGCCCGCACCCGCCCGTCGACCGGCGCCTTCGCCCCGGTCCGCAGGTCGGCGACGCCCGCGGCGGAATTGCGGACGCGCCCGTCGCGGCCGGTGACGGCGGCCAGCGCGGCCGGGTAGCCGTCCTCGTGCACCAGCCGCTCCAGCCCGCGCTGCACCGGACCGGCGGCGGCCCGGGTCTGCGTGGCGGACGCGGGCAGCGTGCCCGCCAGGGCCAGGGTGGCGGCGGCCAACGAGGCCGCCGCCGTGATCCGACGACGGTGAGACCGGCGGTGGGAGCGACGGTGAGACCGACGGTGAGAGCGCTTCGACATGATGAACCCCTCCTCGTGTACGCGGCTGTGGCAGCAGGGGATCCAGCCTGCTGGCGCGCGGCTCGGTACACCATCCGGGCAGCCGCAGGAGGCCAACTGGGGCTGCCCTCATGCCAGTTGAACCGCGAGCCGCGTTGGTCGCGGAGCTTGCGACGCACTGCGCTGCCGGGCCGCCGTGCCGCCGCGCCGCGTGGCGTGGTAGTGGACCCGTGCACGTAAGAGGCAGGCTCGGCTTGCGTAAGAGGCGAGCTCAGTGCGTCGCGAGGTTCGCCTCGATGAGGGCGACGGTCGCCTTCGGTGCTGCGATCACCTGGATGACGAGACGCGCATGGTGTTCGTCGGCGAGCTCGATCACCACGGCCTTGGTGTGGTGGCAGGTGGCAGGTGACAGGTGGCATCGGGTGGCATCTCGACGCTCTTCGACGCCTCGGCACTTCGGCGCTTCGACCGGTGGCATGACCTGCTGCGACGGAGAAGAAGACCGCCGAACGTCCCGGGAGCGTCACTGGCGGAGGCGGTCCCCGCTCCGGTCGCTCCGCTGGTGCGGTCTGATTGCCCCGAGATATGCCCTCGCGTTCACGACCGACCGACAGACCAACCGACGCACCGACCACGGGACGGCTACGAATGCGACGGGAGCGGGCATATCGCCGTCAGCCACCGCGCCAAATGTTGTCGAACGCGGCTTCTTCGACGGCTCGCCGTTGCCGAACGGCTTCCAGTTCCAGCAGTGCGTCGTTGACGGCGGCCAGCACCGTCGCCACCCCGTCGTCATCCACGTTCGGAGACTCGTCCCCGCTTGGAGGCTCATGCTCGTCCGTCCGCTCCTCGTGGATGCCGACGGACGACGCGAGGGCGGCGAGGACGGGCTCACCCGATGCCCGGCGGTCCGCCGCCCGGCGGCGATCGGGCGAATCGGCGAGGGCGAAGGGACCGGCACCGGAGAGCTTCAAGCGGCGGCGCCGACGGACGAGTTGCCCTTCGCTCTCCAGCGCGGCCAGATAGGCGGAGGACAGCCCTCGTCCCCTGCGCCACAGCCAATCCTCCACCGACTCGTACGGCACTCGTCGCACGACCGACGACGCGGCCTCGTCCAGCAGGCGGTCTCCGGGGGCGGGCCGGGAGCCGGGCACGATGTGATCACCGTCCAGAGCGATGGCCTGGGCGGACAGGAGGTCGATCAGCTCGGCTCCGGCCAGTGCGAGGGACAGCTCGCCTTGCTCCAGCGGGCGACTGGGCGCCACGTCCAGGGCCGTGATCAGCAGGTCCCGTGGTGTGCTCATGGGCGGCTCCGCTTCGGGGCGTCGGCGGGTGAGGACTCGCTGGTCCGTCCAGATTACGGCGCGTCCGGTGGGGCCGGCCTGGGGCGGGCGCCGACTTGGCCCGGTTCGTCTCTCGGGGAGGGGTGCCGCGTTCGCCGGAGGAGTCTTGGTCTGACGTGTGCCGGGTCGAGGAGCGGGTCCGCCGGGGGGAGTCCGAGTTCGACCGGGGATCCCGAGAGCCGCCGGGGAGCCTGCGTCCGACCGGGGGAGACCGAGATCCGCAGGGAGCCTGCGTTCGGCAGGGGAGCCCGAGATCCGCCGGATGAGGCCCACGTTCGGGTGCCGGTCGAATTCGGTCGCAGTAAGAGCCGGGCGTTGCTAGCTTGCGGCCGTGGACCTCTTTTCGCACTCTTGGACGGCGCTGCGCACGGCGGTGGCCGAACTTCCGGACGAGGATTTCGCGCGGCCGTCCGGCTGCGCCGGGTGGCTCGTGCGGGACCTGGTGTGCCACCTGATCATCGACGCTCAGGACGTCCTGATCACCCTCGTCACCCCCACCGAAGCGGAACCGAACCGGGACGCGGTGACCTACTGGGACATCGTCGAGCCCCCGACCGGTGACGATCCGCTCGACGCGCTGATCGTTCGGCTGGCCGCCGCGTACGAACAGCCGTGGCTGCTCAAGTTCCACTTGGACGATGTCGGATCGGCAGCCGGTCGCGCCGCCGAACTCGCGGATCCCGAGGTCCGGGTCAGCACCCGCGACGTGGTGCTCACCACGGGTGACTACCTCTCCGCGTACGTCCTGGAATGGACGCTGCACCACCTCGACCTGATCGCGTACCTCACAGACGCGGCGGAACCGCCCGCCGAAGCGCTCGCCCGGTCGCGCGAGATGCTGGAGGAGATCGCGGGGGCGGCGTTCCCGCCGTCGTTCTCGGACCGGGACGCGCTGTTGATCGGCACCGGACGGCGTGCCCCGGACGGATCGCAGAGGGCCGCACTGGGAGAGCTGGCTGGGAGACTCCCGCTGGCCATCGGCTGATCGGTCCGTTGGCGCGGCAACGAGTACCCGTCTGCGGTCGGCCTCCTCCATCGGCGAGCCCGAGTGGCGGCCGGACAGCCGCGCCCGGCACCCGGCTCCCGGCCCCCGCCTCCAGCCCCGGCGTCAGCGGACGAGCCCGAGCGGCAGTCGGACAGCCCCACCCGGCACCAGCCCCGGCGTCAGCGGACGAGCCCGAGTGGCGGCCGGACAGCCGCGCCCGGCACTCGGCTCCCGGCCCCCGGCCCCCAGCCCCGGCGTCAGCGGACCTTCCCGAAGAAGACCCGCAGGTCGGCCGCGAAGGCGTCCGGCAATTCCATCGCCACGAAGTGGTGCCCGGCCGGGTTGTCCAGCGGCCAGTGGACGATGGTGTTGTCCCGCTCGGCGAGGCGCCGGAAGCCGGGCGTCCCGCTGTAGACGCCCGTCGGCACCGCCTTCTGGCCCTCCGGCCAGCCGAAACCCGTGCTGTCGTACATGGGCCAGGACGACGTGCCGAACGTGTCGGTGAGCCAGTACAGCGTCACGTTCGTGAGGATGGCGTCCCGGTCGATCAGCTCGTCCGGAAGCGCGTCCGCGGTGGTGAACTCCTTGAACTTCTGCGTCATCCAGGCCAGGGCGGCGACCGGGGAGTCCTGCCACCCGTAGGCGAAGGTCTGCGGCGCGGCGCGCAGGAGCGCGTGGTGGTCGACGCCGTTCATCCAGTCCTGCTCCTGGAGATGTGCGTAGGCCGCGCGTTCTTCGTCCGTCATGGTCGGCACGTCCGCCTCGGTCGGGAAGCCGAGGCCGCCGATGACGTAGACGCCGACGACGTGTTCGGGGGCGGCCTTGGCCACTTCGGGGGCGATGTACGCGCCGAGGTCGCCACCCTGGACGCCGTACCGGTCGTAGCCGAGGCGGCGCATCAGCTCGGCCCACATGCCCGCCACGCGAGCGATGTTCCAGCCGGTTCCGCGCGGCGGCTCGGAGAAGCCGAAGCCGGGCACGGAGGGGATGACGACGTGGAACGCCTGGGACGGTTCGCCGCCGTGCGCCCGCGGGTCGGTCAGCCGAGGGATCAGGTCGACGAACTCCAGGAAGGAGTTCGGCCAGCCGTGGGTGAGGAGCAGCGGGAGGGCTTCGGGCTCGGCGGAGCGTATGTGCAGGAAATGGACGTCGTGGTTGTCGATCTCGGTCATGAACTGCGGGAACTCGTTCAGTTTCGCCTCCTGCCGACGCCAGTCGTAGCCCTCGCGCCAGTAGGTGAGCAGTTCCTTGAGGTAGTCGACGGGGACGCCGCGGGACCAGCCCTCCCCGGGGAGCTGCCGGGACCAGCGGGTGGCGGCCAGCCGGTTGCCGAGGTCGTCCAGGTCGGCCTGGGGGATGTCGATGCGGAAGGGGCGGATGGCGGGCTCGGTCATGGCGGTTTCGGTCCGGGGGGTCTGGGTGGTCTGGATGGTCTGGGTCATGGCGGTTCCGGTCCTGGTGGTCTGGGACTTGGCTGTTTCGGCCCTGGTGGTCTCGGACTTGGCGGTTTCGGTCGTGACGGTTTCCGACTTCGCGGTTCCCGGCATCCTGGCTTCGGTCATGGCGGATTCGTCTCCTCAGCGTTCTCCGGGTGTGGCGCTCTCGGGGTGCGGCGCTCTCCGGGTGCGGCGCGCTCGCGAGCCGTGCCCCTGCGGCTGGACCGGCTGAGGACGACGATAACGGCCGTATAGGACAGTTCCCGGCCTATATTGCGGGACATCACGGGCCCATGACCGCCACTCCCGCCCGGCTGTTGGCGCTCCTGTATGTACTACCGGTCCGGGCCCGGTCTGGCCTACGGTGCCGAGCTCTTCGACACCGCCACCGGCACGTTCACGAGGGCGGGGCAGCTCAGCCCTCCCGGGAGCGACCTGTCGACCGCGATCACCAGCAAACACGTCTACTGGCTGGTGCAGGAGGACCACGACAGCGCACCGCTCGCGGTCCGCCGCGCGGACTTGGACGGGGCGAACGTGGTGGACCTCAGCCCTGGGAACGGCCCCGAGGCGCTGTGGGCCGACGGCCTGGCGGCCTCCGAGGACGCGGTGACCGTTTCCGCCCGGACAGCGGCCGATCCCGCCGACCCGAGCCCGGACAAGCTCCGGCAGTTCCCCACCGACGGCACCCGGCGCCAGGTCTCCTGCAACCCCGGCGAACAGGCCGGGGTCGCCACCCCTGGCGGCCGACAGGTGATCTGGGTCGACCACACCTCCGGGACTCCGCAACTGGTCACGCGCCCACAAACGGTGGAACGCCGCCAGTGAGCCCAGCGGCTTCGCGATGGCGGTGCCGAGTGTCTGATCCAGGCAGAGACCGCATCGCTCGGCGGCCGTGATCGGTGAGGTGAAGGATCAGGTTGCTCAGCCGGCGTCCGAACCCATCAGGTTTCGTCGGGTCCTGTCGCCGCGGATTGTGGGGGACGGCGGCTTGTCCGGGCGCGGCGCCCGTGGCCGGAGGCCGTTCCCGGTCCCAGGCGCTGGGAGGCGAGGCCGATGCGTCCCGAACCCTGCGCGTTCCGGACGGCGTGCGCGGATGGGGGCCGCGGATCTCTCGGGGGAGTTCCTGCCCCCGTCCGTCTCAGGTCGCGGTCGGCGGGTCCGGCCGTTCGGCGGCGCGGCGGTACTCGGCGTTGATCCGCCGGGCTTCTTCGAGCTGGTCTTCGAGGATGATGATGCGGCAGGCGGCCTCGATGGGAGTGCCCTGGTCGACGAGCTCACGGGCGCGGGCGGCGATGCGCAGCTGGTAACGGGAGTAGCGGCGGTGGCCGCCGGCGGAGCGGAGCGGGGTGACCAGGCGGGCTTCGCCGATGGCGCGGAGAAATCCCTGGGTGGTGCCGAGTATTTCGGCGGCCCGCCCTATGGTGTAGGCGGGGTAGTCCTCGTCGTCGAGCCGGTCGTACGAGTTGTCTGCTGTCATTGAACCTCTTTCATGGAACGCGTCGAGGGGCCCGGATGCCTACTGGCACCCGGGCCCCGAAGGAACTGCTACACCATCTGCCGGCCTTGGTCATGCGCCGGCCTTCTGTGTCCGCGGGCCCGGCCGAAAGGCTGCCAGGGCTGCGGGGATCGCGGTTGCTTGACCGGAGACCACCTCACTATCGATGTCCTGCGGTACCCGGGCCTCAGACGTGCGCCCGGGCGATCCTGATGGCGACCGCTCCTCCGTTCTTCCCTCGGTGATCAACTGCTTTGCTGCGTACTGCTGATGATGCGAACTGCTCAGCGGCCTGTGGCAGCGCCGCCTTCCGGCTGCCGGCCCGTTGCCCGTCCTGCTCTGGCGTGGAACCTGCTGCCTTGTTTCCCGGTGCGCGCGCCTGCAGCCGACGCCTTCACCGGGGTACTGCTGCGGCGGCCCCTGTTACTGCGGGCCACCCGGTGCGGCCGTCAGCCCCGTCGCCGTCCTGCACCAGCTATGGCTTCGGGACTCCACCGCCGCACCGTCCTGCGTGCTGCATGTGCGGGTCCTGCTGCCCGGCAGTTCGTCTCTGCCGGACCTTGCGGTCTCTCTGGGTTACGAGAGAAAGCATAACCCCGCCGCCACCCGATTTCTACTGCGGCCGACATAGTTTTTTGCGTGTTCGGCGGGGAGGTAATCGGCTTCGGACGGTGACGGGGTAGGCGCACCGCCCGCACCACAGGAGTAGCGGGCCGCAAGCCGGGCACACGCACCGGACAAGCCGGACCGGGCATGGGCGAGGCAGAGACGGGGGCTGGGGAACATCCGTGTCAGGTCGTCCGCTAAGGGTTCGCTGGGTGGTTTGGTGCTTTGACCTGGGGTGATTGAGCGGCGGAGCCTTCGAGGGTCGTTGTTGTCAATCTTCGGAGAGCTGTTGTGGCGGTCGAGTTCCTGACGGACGAGCAGGCGGCCCGGTACGGGTCGTTTCACGAGGTGCCCTCGCGGCGGAGCTGGAGCGGTACTGCTTCCTGGATGACGCGGACCGGGAGGCGGTGCAGGCCAAGAGGCGTGCGCACAACCGGCTCGGGTTCGCGGTCCAGCTGACGAGCGTGCGGTTCCTGGGCCGGTTCGTGCCGGACCCGCGGCAGGTGCCGGCGGAGGTGGCCGAGTACCTGGCCGGGCAGCTGGACATCGAGGACGCCTCGTGTCTGAAGCTGTACGGCGACCGGGACGGGACGGTACGGCCCGTACGCACGCCGAGGAGATGCGGGAAGCCGAGGGCTGGCGGGGCGCCGAGCGAGACGAGGAAGGCGTCCGCCGCCGGGCGGACGGTCACCGCCTTCCCGGCCGGCACTTGCACGACGGCGGGCGCCGCTCCCCCTTGCCACGGATAGCAGGACCGCTTCGCCTACGGCCCGGAGAACGTCACCGCAGGTGACGGATCAAGCTCCCCCAGATAACAGGGCGTTATCTGGGGGACGACTCCGCGGCCGTCCGACCACCGGTGTCCCGTCAGCCACCCACCAGTGCCGACGAATCCTTAGCGCACGATCTGACAGCGGTGTTCCTCGGGCCACGACGCCCGCTGGGAGTCGATCGAACCGGCGCTGAGCGCCTGGCGGGCCCGGCGGCGCCGACACGCCCCGGAGATCGGCCGCCCACCCGGACGCGACCTGCGCGAGATCATGGACGCGATCTTGTACGTGGACCGCACCGGGGGTGCGGTGGCGCTACCTGTCGCACGACTTCCCACCCTGGGGGACCTGCTACGGCTGCTTCGCCAAGTGGCAAAAGGACGGGGTATTCGCCCAGCTCACCAGAGTGCTGCGGCGGCTGTTACGGCAGCAGGAAGGGCGGGACGCGGAGCCGTCCGTATGCGTGATCGACTCTCAGGGTGTCAAGACCGCCACCAGCGTCCCGGCCTGCGGACCGGGCATCGAGGCGGGCAAGAAGATCGTGGACCGCAAGCGCAGCGTCGCGGTCGACACGGTCGGCCTCCTGCCGGCGGTGCTGGTCACCGACGCCGGCGTGCAGGGCTCCGCCGTCGGCACCCGCCTGCTCGACCGGGTCTCCGCCGCCCGCCCACGCCTGCGCAAGGTGTGGGTGGACGGCGGCTACCGCCAGCGCCTCGTCGAGCACGCCGCCATCCTGGGCATCGACATGGAAATCGTCCGCCGCGAGACCGCCACCAGGGGGTTTGTCCCGCTGCCCCGCCGGTGGTGCGTCGAGCGGACGCTGGGGTGGCCGATGTTCCACCGCCGCCTGGCCCGCGACTGCGAAACCCACCCGCACCGCTCCGAAGCCATGATCCAGCTCGCGATGGTCGACCTCATGAGCCGCCGTCTCACCGGCGAGACCACCGTCTCCTGGCGCGAGGCGGCATCACAGGATCAAATGCCAATTCCGGGATGAAACATCGGGAGAATGCGGCGGCCTCTCAGTCGATGTAGTGCCATTCCGTCTGCGTACTGCCCACAACGGCGGCAGCCCCTGCCTGCCTGTCGGCAGTGAGCCACCTGTCCGGTTTGCTCACCTTGAACTTCCCGCCGGCTTGGCTGCGCCATACCTGAGAGGAGTCACTCTTGCTGCACGTCGTGAATTTCGTGCTGTTGTTTCCCAGAGCTTGCAGACAGGTTGCCCTGTTGACCGACTTGAGGAGAATCCACCCGGTGTTGGGAGGAGCGGACAGCCTGACCGGGGTCATCCACTGATCTCTTTCACTCTTGTCGCACTTCTCCACTGTCGCGCCGCCAGCGGAACTCGCCTGCAAGCACAGGTCAGTCCCCACCAGGTTCAGCCGACTCTGGTACGCCTGCGGCGCAGAACCCGCGCGTTCAGCCGGGGATCGAGGCGGTTCCGCGCTCCCGTGGGCGGCCGGGGCAATGGAGGCCCCCACGAGGGCGGCTGCGGCGAGGGCCAGGGATGCGTGCATGGGGCATCACTCCGTCATCGGTTTGGTCGCGCGCCCGGGGCGACAGCGCGGCGGGGGCGCGTATGCAGCTTCAGTCTCAGCACCCCAACGAGCCAGGACAATCCGAGCACGCCTTTCGGGTGGCATGCGACCTGCGCGTATCCCGACGGCACGCTCACAACGCGATCCGGACGATATGTCACCCCGATGCGAACTTCGCGTGATGTGGTCCCAGGCCACAGCTTCAATTGATTTTGGGTGGTGGATCACGTCGGGTGATACGTCGGCATGTTCGGCATGTACTGTCCGATGCGGTAGGGGAATTCCTCTGTCCGCTGCTGCCCGAGTCCTTTCGTGGGCGGGAGCAGTTGGACGACCGAATCGTGCTCAACGGGATCATGTGGAAGTTCCGCACCGGAACGGCCTGGCGGCATCCGAGCGGTACGGCACCTGCCACACGCCGCAACCCGTTTTCGCCGGTAGGCCCTGGGCGGCACCTCCGAGCGGATACTCCAAGCCGCCCAGTCCCGGGCGGACGCGGCGGGGGAGACCGACTGGCTGGTGTAGGACGACTCCGCCGAGCGGA
This sequence comes from Streptomyces sp. NPDC003077, assembly GCF_040611095.1. Lineage (NCBI taxonomy): Bacteria > Bacillati > Actinomycetota > Actinomycetes > Kitasatosporales > Streptomycetaceae > Streptomyces > Streptomyces sp. NPDC003077. The sequence goes on from NZ_JBEXNM010000002.1 coordinate 197,729, forward strand.
CAGATACGAGACGGCCTGCGACAGGACCTCACTGTCGGAGCCCTTCTTGAACTCGATCACCACCGGGCTGCCGTTCTCGTCCAGCCCCAGCGTGTCGATCCGCCCCGGTGCCACGGACCGGTCGCGTACTCCGACGCCACGAACCGGATGCCGAGCATCTGCTCCAAACCAGCCTCGACCCGCCGCTGCAGCTCCACCTCCAGCGCCACCGTCGAACCGGGAAGCTCGACATCCCGCCCGTTCGCGTCTCGCCGGAGCGTCATCAGCTCGGCCATCAGCGTCCCCTCTTGTGATCTCTGCAAGGAGACCAATCGATCGACCGAGGGCCCGGGGTATTCCGCATCCGGGCCGACGAAGTGGGCGTTTACCCAGCCCTCCGGCGTGCCACCGTCCGTGAGGACCGGTGGTCGCCGATCTCGTGACGCAGAGCCGACGGAGTGGGGCGGACACCCGGCCCCCTTCAGCTTGACGTTTTTCGTCACCGAGCCCAGCCCCCACCCTGGCGCTCAGGTCCGTACCAGCAGCCTTCAGCGCTCGATTCATCCGGTTGCCTCGTCTGAGTGTCGTACGAGCCCTTGGACGCGCGAGCGTGGAGACGGATGTCCGAATGCCGGACAGGAAGACCGTTGCGACCAGTCGCAAACGGCCCGTCCACCTCCCCCGCAAGCCGGTTTCCCGATGCCGTGAGGAATGCCGCGCCCCCGGGGCGGTGGCCAATCAACTCAGAGGAAAGGAACGCGAAATGCGACGTTTGGTGAGCATCATGGCAGCGGTGGGGGCCCTTGCTGCCATATCGGCGCCGGCCATGGCCGAAGAGTCCGGAGCCGGGGAACTCCCTGCCGGACGCATAGTCATGATCAAGAACGTGCAGCGCGGCACGTGTGTGCTCGACGAAGGCGGCGACGGAAGGCCCGACAACCTCGTCCTGAGACCCTGCGACTCCAGCAACCCGAGTCAGAAGTTCCACCAGATCCCGGTGGGCACCCACTGGAACTTCAAAAACCTCGGCACAGGCCTGTGCATGGACAACAACAACTGGGAGGCCTACTCGAAGTACTGCAACGGCGGCGCGGCGCAACGCTGGGAGGGACGTGAGATCGTCGAGAACGTCATGATGCTGAAGACGCAGTACTCCACACGCTGCCTCGACTCCAACGGCAGCGTCCTGTTCATGCGGGAGTGCATGAACCAGCCGTGGCAACGCTGGGAGATCATCTCCGTCTGAAGGTTCCGGTTCCGGACATAACGGGCGTCCGATCAGCTCGCGGCGTCTGGTGCCCGCACAGCGAGGCGCCGTGAAATGCCGTGCCCCGACGGGCGCCCACCAAGGCCACTGCGGGCCACCGCCCTCGATGTGAGCACCCGGACAGGACCCGATGCGCTTCCTCTGCTGCTCGGTTCGTCCTGGGGCGCGGCACCGTCAGCCCGCCGGCCAGCCCTGAGCGGTGGGGCACATCGCCCACCGGCGTACGCGTCCCGCCCCGTGAACCGCCCGACTCGGACGCGGCGTCCTTCGTCGCCCGCAAGATGTACGCGCTGGCCCCCACGTACGAAGTACGGGCCACGGTCCACCTCCCCGCCGAGCAGGTGATCGCCGGGCTGAACACCCCTCCGGAACAGGTCCAGCCGATCGACGGGTCAAGCTGCCGCCTGCACGGAAGCGCGGACACCCTGGAATGGATGGCGTCTCGGCTGCTCGTGCTCGGCTGCGAGTTCGAGGTGCACGATCCGCCGGAACTGGTGGCCTACCTGCAAGCGCTCGCGGGTCGGGCGGGGCGTGCGGCGGCGGGGGCGTAGGGCGGCGATCCGGTAGCAGCGGCATGCTACGAACGTGGGCGCGTCCGCGTCCGCGTCCGCGTCGGCATCCGCACCCGCATCCGCATCCGCATCCGCATCCGCTGCGAACCGGGCATTCGTTGGGGCGAGCGGGCGGCTTCTGAACGTCGCGTGTTGTGCCCGTCAGGGGGTGAACCTGTGTCGTACCCCCTGGTCAGTGACTATCTGTGGCAGGCGGGCAAGCGGGCAAGCGGGCCGGTTCGTTCATCAGTGGGGTGGGGCGGGATGGAGTGGGGCGGGCGGGCCGGAGGCGGAATGGGTCGGCTACGGAGCGGACGTCCTGCGGAAGGGGCAGGCTGTTCGTCAACGTTGCGTCCGCGCCGCCGCACTGGTTGAGCGGACCGGTCACGGGCAGGCCCAGGACGCCCCCGGCGCTGCCGCCGGGGGCGTGGGAGACGGCCGATTGTTCGCCGATCGTGGACAGGGCAGGGCAGGTCAGTCGGTCACTCGCAGGTGCCGGCCGGCTGTGTGCGCGTCACGAGGTCGGTCGAGCCGGTGGTCGTGTCGATCCACACCACCTGTTGGCCGCCCGCGGAGGCGGGAAAGAGCTGGTCGCCGCTGTTGCAGGAGACCCGCTCCCGGCGCGTGCCGTCCGGCGAGAACTGCCACAACTTGGCCGCGGTCTCGGGGCCCGTGCCGCCGTCGGCGGTCCGGGCGGCGACGGTCACCGCGTCCTCCGAGACGGTCATGCGGTCAAGGAGCAGCGCGTCCTTGCCCGAGCCCGGGTCGATGACGATGGGGTCCGAACCGTCCAGGTTCGCCCGGTGCAGCACCTTCGGCCCGGCTCCTCCGTCCTTCGCCTCCAGCCAGTAGACGTACTGGGAGGTGAGGGCGGACGACCCGGGGAACATCGCGCCGGACACCACGGTGCGTTGGCCCGTCGCGACCTCCAGGACCGCGATCCGGCAGGTGGTGCCGGTGTCGGCCTTGTACTGGCAGTCGTTGAACGCGATCCTGCCGTTGCTCAGGGACGGACTGCCCGTCGACAGCCCTCGCGGGTTTCCGTTCCCGGAGGGAGGGATGCCGATCGGTCCGGTCTCCCCCATCCGCAGGTACACCGCGCGCGTGGTGCGGCTCTTGTAGCCGACGTCCGTGTAGGTCACGGTCTTTCCCTCGACGCCCAGCGAGGTGAAAGCACAGCCGATGCCCTGGCTGGAGACCAGCTCCTGTACCGGCCCGCCGTCGAGTGGCCGCGCCAGGAGGTAGCACCACCTGCCCTGGTAGGCCGACCACACCACGGTCTTCCCGTCGGTGACCGGATGCACGTGGTCGCGTCCGTCGTCGGGACTGATCCGCTGCTTCTCGCCGGTGCCGTCCAGGCGCCCGGCCCACACCGTGTCCGGCCGCGAGCCGTCCTGGGCGGCCACCGACACGGTCCACCAGCCGCCTCCCGCGCCGGGCGCGCCGTCTCCGCCGGTCGTATGGGTCCCGGTCAGCAGCACGTCGGCGTCCCCACCGGCGGTCTGCTCCCGGCCGGACACGGTGCCGTGCCCGGTGGAGGCCCGCTCCACGCCGCCGGGTGGCGCCGCGGCAGCCGCCGCCCCGGCAGGAACCGCCGAAACGAGGAATGCGGCGACGCCGAACAGCGCCGCCGCGCCCCTTATCCCGCCCCGCGCGGTGAACGTTCTCCGTCTGGCCGTATGAACCTTGGGTCTTGGCACAGCCACGCCCTCCCTGTGAGATGCCGTACGGCAGCACACATGCAATCGGCACATGCCCTTCGTGGCAAAGGAGAGGCCGTGTCCGTAGGCGCTTTCCGGCCTGGCGCCGAGCACGCCGGGACCACCTGCTCCGTTCTCTTGCTCGTCTCTTGCTCGCGGGGTATCCGGTCGTGCATCGCCTTGAACGCCACCTCCGGAGAACAGGGCGGCGTTCCCGCCGCGTTCCCCCGCACTGGCGGAGTTGCTCCAGAGCACCGCCGAAGTCAGTGACGAACTCGGTGCCGAGCCTGGTGCCGACTCCGGTGCCAATCCCGGCGACGAGTTCAGCCGGCGAACGCTCAGCCGACGAACTCAACCGGCGATGTCAGCCGGCGATGTCAGCCGACGCCCCGGGCGATCGTCTCGGCCACCTGAAGACCGAGCGCGGAGCAGACATCCGCGGCCTGCTCCGGCGAGATGATCGCGCCGCGCAGTAGGGGGATCACGCGCTCGGTGATCTCGCCGAGGTCGGCGCCGCGAAGGTCCGCCCCGGACAGGCGGGTGTCCTGGAAGTGGACTTCCCGCAGACGGCAGTCCTCGAAGACCGCGTCTCTCAGGTCGGTACGGGCCAGGTTCGCCTCGGTCAGGTCGCAACGGCTGACGCGGATGCCGCGCAGCGCCGTACCGTGCAGGTCCACGAGCTGCATCGAGCAGCCGCTGAACGTGAGGGTGACCGCCAAGCCCTGCAACGCGGACAGGTCGGCCCCGGTCATCCGGCAACCGGTGAAGGTGACGTCGTCCAGCATGGCCCGGCTGAGGCAGGCGTTGGCCAGGTCGGTATCGGTGAACGCGGCATCGCCCAGGTCGGCCTCGCGGAAGTCGGCGGTGGCGAACGAGCCGCCGACGAAACGTGCTTCCGCCAGCACGGCCCGTGAGAGGTCTGCGCCCACGGCGGTGCAGTTCTCGAAGGTGGCCCCGGTCAGGTCGGCATCGCGCAGGTCCGCGCGGCTGATCACGCAGTCCCGCAACACCAGCCGGGACCCGCGGCGAGCCAGCGCCGTACGCAGGTCCACCCCCGTGAAGTCCAGACCGGTCAACGCGTCCTGGGTGGCGAGCGCGTCGAGTGCGTCCTGCCGTGCGGAGGCGTTCATGATGACGAATCCTTACGTCGGGCCCGCGTGGCGAAGCGGCGGGGCTGGCGGTGGTGTGGGGGCCGACCCTCGCCCCGGTGGAGCGTACCCGTGCGGGTTTACGGCGCCGCTCCGGCCACGCAAGAACGACGGCTGTCTCGGTCCGGACCGTTTTACGGCCGTAAAAACAGCCCGCCGAGTTTTACGGCCGTAAAACTCCCAGCCCCTCCCCGGCCCCCCTGCCTTCCCTCCCCGGCCCCCCTGCCTTCCCTCCCCAGCCCCCTGCCTCCCCTCCGCGGATCCTCCCCGCCCAGGCGCCTCGCCCTCTCCCAGGGCCTCGCCCCGGCTGGCACCGCGTCCTCGTCCCGGCCCGCACCGTCCCCGTCCAGACGCCATGCCCGTCGGTTTTACGGCCGTAAAACCGACGGACATGGCGCACTCTTCCGTCGTAAAAAAGGTCAAACCGCGCCCACGCCAGACGCAAGTGGAAGTGACTCAGGAAGACCGGGACGCGCGCCGCCTGTCGCGTCGGGTAAGAGAGGCGTGCCGAGGCCCACGCTGCCGATGGTGACTTTCTCGGCTGGTGTACCGGCGTGGTGGTGTCCCGCCCAGGGGGCGCCCGTTGTTCACTCCCGCCCGTCATCGGGCGCGGGGGCGCCGGTGGAGGTGGGGTGGCTGGCACTGCCGCGGTGAGTGCGTACCGCAGCCGGGAGCGCAGGTCGGGGAGGATTTTCGGTCCGGGCTGCTTCACCCACTGATCCATGGCGGAGTGGGTGTGGAACGTGGTGACGAGGAGGTCCCGGGCCGGGCGCGGGCGCAGATCTTCCGGATCGGTCAGGCCGGGCCTGGTGTGGAGCGTGCGCCGGGTTTCGTCGCTGAGGCGATCGCGGAAGCCGAGGTGGAGCGCGACGATCGAGGGTGAGGTCTCGGCGAGTTGCCGGCCGGTGGTGGCCCGTTCCGCCCGGCCTGGTGCTGTCCTCGTGGATGACGCGACCTCCAGTGCGCCGGAGAAGCGGGCTGCCCCCGCGCCCCCGGTCCGCTCTCAGCTCACGCCTGGTTCCCCTTGGGCTTGCCCGGTTGTCCGGGGTGGCCGTGCGGGGGCGGGTGGATCGGTTCCGCGGAAGTGCTCGGCGAGACCGGAGAGGAACTCCGCGAGGGCTGCGACCCCGCGGGCCTGGGCTCGGAACCACCTGGAGACGGCGTACCACCCCGTTCCAACTGACCGAGCCGTGCGGTCAGGAGCTGGACCACGGCGGCTCGGTCGGCGTGTGCCCGCTCGTGCCGGAGCAGTTCTTCCAGTTCCCCGGAGGTCAGGGACCGAATGCGGTGCTCCAACTCGCCGACCGGCAGTTCGTCGAAGTCGGCGAGCGGAAGACCGCCTGTCTGAGGGTCGCTCATCCTCATCCTCCTGGACGGGTGGGAGATCGAATCCTGGACGCGTGGAAGATCGAACGTCCACCGGGGGTACCCCCCGCCGCACGGGACAAACGTACGGACGTGCGATGAGGGGATCGGAGGGGGAGGCAAGCGTGTCGGCCCATAGCGATCTGTGACGGTGCGCATCGGGCGGGACACGGCAGCGCATCTGCTCGTCCGCAGGCCATGCGAGCCGTCCGATAGCGGGCACAGCCGTTTGTTGCCGCCTGCCCAGCTCAGCGACCACGCTCGGCTGCTCGGCTGCTCGGCTGCTCGGGTGCGGTGGTCGTGAGAGGACGGCGAGGTGGTGGGTGCGGGAGGGGCGAGTGCACCGGTCTGCCGTCTGCGCGGTTGACCTCAAGCGTGGTTGATGTCCCAGGCTGCTCCGCATGGACATGGATACGGCAATGGACAGGGATACGGCAGTTGTCGACGCGCGGACGCGCGAGGTGGAGACCGCGGCGATCAAGGAGTTGGTCGCCGTGCTCGAACACTCCCAGCAGAATGAACTGTGTGACGAGTTCGTCGGCCTGTTCCGGGCCGACGCGATCTGGACGACCGGTCACGGCAAACGCCTCATCGGCCGCGATGCGATCTCCGCGTTCACCCGGCAGGTGCTCCCGGGGGCGATGAAGGGGTCCACGGCCACGTACGAGGTCGTGCACGTGTTGTTCATCCGTCCCGATGTCGCCGCAGTCAAGGTGCGGCAGCGGTATCTGACGCTGGACGGGGAGCAGATCGGCAACGAGGGGAGTCCGTTGTACGTCATGGCCAAGGAGGACGGCCAGTGGCGCTTGGTCGCCTGCCAGAACACGGAGGTGGCGGAGGACTGACGGCGGCAGGGCGATGGCACACCGTGAGCTGATGCAGAGTGCGCTGGCGCAGGGTGCGCCGTTCCGCCCTACAGCCCGAGAGGCCGATGGGGCCTAAGACCCTTCGGCCCCTCGGCCCTATGGCTCTTCGGCCCCACGGACCGCAGTCGGCGAGATCAGTCGCGTTCGTTGAGTTCGTCGTGTCCGTCGCGGAGGAACGCCAGGATGGATTCGGTCTGGCCGAAGATCGAGTGTCCGACCTCGGGCAGGACGTTCACGGTCGCGTGCGGGACGCACTGGCGTATGCGCCGAGCCGTGCCCTGGGAGTCGAACATGGCGTCGCGGGCTCCGACCGTCACCATCATGGGCAGGGTCAGGCGGCTCAACACTTCGTCGGGGAATATGGGCAGCCGCTCCGTCCGCGGCCTGAACTGCTCGAAGGTCAGCATCACGTGGTCCAGGACGTCCGGCCCGTGCGCCGGGTCCAGGCCCGCGAGGCCCACTACGGAGCGGCGCATCCCCCAACGGCCGAAGGGGCGTAGGAGCAGGGCCTTGACCACTCCGCCCATCCGCTGTCTCCCGACTCCGCCGGGGCACAGCAGGGCCAGGCGCGTCACCCGCTCCGGTCGGCGGATGGCGTAGTCCAGTCCCACCCAGCCACCGAGAGACATCCCGACGACCGACGTGCTTTCGACTCCGAGGTCGTCCAGCACCTCGTCCAACCACAGCGCATAGGCGTCGGAGGCCAGGGGCGGGCGGGACGGCGCGCTCAGGCCCGGCTCGCCTATGAGGTCGAGGGCGTACGTGCGGAAGTGCTGTGCCCAGGAGGCGACGTCGCGCAGCCACATCGAGGTGTTCGACCCCGAACCGTGGAGTAACAGGACGGGCGGCGCGTCCTCGGGTCCTGAGACGACGACGAAGGTCTCCCCCTCGGGGGTCGGCACCCGTATGTGCTCGGCGGGGACCGGCCAGGCGTCCAGTCCCGCCTGGTAGCGCCGTCGCAGTTCCTTGGCGCCGACTTCCGATTTGTAGATCGTGTTCATGACGTGAGTACCCCCTCTATGTAGTCGAGCACTCGGGCGGTGGGGCCCAAGCCGCCCAGGACGATGACCTTGAGCCGGTTCCGCTCCGCGTCGTAGGCCGTTTCGATCCGCAACGGATCGTCGTCCGGGCGATGGTTGGTTGCCGAGCCCACCAGGAGGATGGTCAGGCGATCGGCCGTCTCGCGGCTGATCCCGTCGATCTCCACGATGCTCGACACCTCGCTGTGCTGCCGCACCTCGGCGTGCTGCCGTCGCCCGGCCGCCTCTTCCGAGGGCCCGGGCATGGGGCGGCCGGTGAACGCCTCCAGGTCCTCCTGCGCGATCCGGTACTGCTTGCCGATGCGGACGGCGGTGAGCCGCCCGTCGCGCACGTAGTTGCGGATGGTGCGTACGTGCAGCCCGAGGTGCTCGGCGACCTGTTCCACGGAGTAGAAGCGATCACTCATGAAAGTACCTTAACCTTCCCTGTGGGGGATGGTCGATTGGGTATTTTGGGGAAAGTGAGGAGCGGTGGGGAAGGGTAGGGAGCGATGGGGGGTGGTGGGGGTGGTGGGGCGTCGAGGGGCGTCGAGGGTTGGCTGGCTGCGGGATTGACGCGGGAGTGGATGAGGGCAGGGGAGCGGGCGGCGGTTGATGCGGGGCGCCCGTGCGGTCCTTCCGTGGCGTGCGGCGATCGCCTTCGGGCGGCCCTCGGACCGTAAGACGGCCTTGGACCATAAGACGGCCCTTGGACCGTAAGCGCCGCTGACAGCGGGCAGGGCTGGCAGAGGCGGTGCCGGTTACGACTCGCCTGCGTCGTGGACCAAGAGGGCGATCTGTACCCGGTTGTTGAGGCCCAGCTTCGTCAGGACGCGGGAGACGTGGGTCTTGACCGTGGGGACGGAGAGATACAGCTCCGCCGCGATCTCCGCGTTCGCCTTGCCCTGGCCCACGGCGACGGCGACCTGCCGTTCGCGTTCGCCGAGTACCGCCAGCCGTTCGCGGGCGCGGGCGGCCCGCGCGTCCTGACCCGCGCCGCCCGAGACCTGGGCGATGAGCTGCTGCGTCACGGCGGGGGACAGGACCGGTTCGCCGGCCGCGACCTTCCGTACGGCGGTGACGAACTCCCGTGGCGGCGTGTCCTTCAGGACGAATCCGGCCGCGCCCGCCCGCAGGGCACGCAGCACGTGTTCGTCGGTGTTGAAGGTGGTCAGCACGACGACCTCGGGCGCGTCCGGACTGCGGCGCAGCTCCTCGGTGGCGGCGAGCCCGTCCATGCCCGGCATCCGGATGTCCATGAGGACGACATCGGGGGAGTGCGCGGCGACCAGGGGGCGCACCTCGGTGCCGTCGGCGGCCTCGGCGACCACGTCGATGTCCGGCGCGCCGCCGAGCATCAGGCGCAGACCGGCCCGTACGAGCGGATCGTCGTCGACGATGAGCACGCGGATCGGGTCGGGAGCGTTCATCGGCGGGGTGACCTCACGGTGGGGAGCGGGTGACGGGAACGGCGGGGGCTTGGGTGGGCGAGGCCCGGGTGGCCGGTGGCTGTTCGTGGCCGGTGGTTATTCGTGGTCCGCGGGCCAGGGTAGCCAGGCCGTCAGCCGGAAGTCGGTGCCGGAGCGGCCGTGCTCCAGCCGTCCGCCGGCCAGCGTGGCCCGTTCGGTGAGGCCGATCAGTCCTTGCCCTGCGCCGGGGATGTCCGGTGGGGTCGGGCGACCGGTGGCCGGGGGCTCGGTGCCGGGGTGCGCCCGTCCCGCTTGCGGGCCGTCCGGCGACGGATCGCCTTGCGGGCTGTCCGGCGACGGATCGCGCGTCTCCGAGGGCAGGCCGCGCGCCTTCGACGAAAGGCCGCGCGTCTCCGACGAAAGGCCGCGCGTCTCCGGCAAAGGCTTACGGGCCTCTGGCGAACGGGCGGGCGCCTCCGGCAAAGGGTTGCGCACCTCCGGCGAGAGACCGGCCGCCGTCCCCGGCAAAGGGTTGCGTACCTCCACGTCCAGACCGTGCCCCGGGCCGCCGGTGATCGTGACGCGCACCGGGGCGTCGGGGGAGTGCTTGCGGGCGTTGGTCAGTCCCTCCTGGACGATGCGGTATGCCGTACGGCCCACGTCCTCGGGTGCCGTGATCTGTGCGGGAGGCTCGTAGTGGATCCGCATCCCGGCCGTTCGCGACTCCTCGACGAGCCGGGACACGTCCCGGAGCGTCGGCTGCGGGCGCCCGTCGTCGACCGGTGCGCGCAGGACGCCGATGATCTCGCGCAGGTCCTGGAGCGCCTGGTGCGCGCTGTCGCGGATCACGCCGGCCGCGCGCTCGATCTCGGCCGCCGGGGCCGACGGATTGAACTCCAGCGCGCCCGCGTGGACGCTCAGCAGCGACAACCGGTGCGCGAGCACGTCGTGCATCTCCCGTGCGATCTCCTCGCGGGCCCGCCGCTGGGCGCGTTCCGCGCGCAGCGCCGCCTCGGCCTCCGCCCGCTCGGCCCGCTCCCGCAGTGAGGCGATCAACTGGTGGTGGGCGCGCCGGAACAGTCCCCAGCCGACGGCCCCCGCGAGCAGGGCGAAGTACGTGATCGCCGGGCCGGCGCGGCTCTCCTCGTACTCCGGCACCTGGTAGAGGAAGACCGGCAGCGGGGCGAAGGCGACCGCGGCGACCCAGGCCGTGTGGCGCCATGGGCGCGTGGCGGCGACCGTGAAGACGGCGACCAGTGCCGGACCGGTCAGGTAGTGCGCCTGGCTGCCGCCCACCAGCAGGACGACGGCCAGCGGGACCGGCCACCGCCGACGCAGGAACACCGCCGCGCACGCGAGCCCGCCCGCCAGTTGGTCGGCGAGCTGCCACCCCGGGCTGAGCTCGTTCGCGACCGGCAGGGACTGGGAGCTGATCGCGGCGAAGGACGCCGCGAAGAGGAAGAGGCCGATGTCGGCGGCCCAATCGCGGGGAGTTCGGTGGATACGGTGAAGGCGGCGCGTACGCATAATCGACGAATCTACGGTCAGGCCGCCGGGGCGAGGGGCCTGGGAACGCCCGGCACCTGCTTCGGGGACTTCGCGAGCGGCATGTCGATACTTTGGGATGACCGCCGGCCCGTGTTCCGGCTACTTCGGTCGTGCGATCGGCTGCCGGTGGCCGATGTGGGGCGGGGTCGGCGACTTCTAGCGTCGAAGTATGAAATCTCCTGTTCGGGGCCTGCTCGGGCTCGTCAGTTTCATCCTCGTCGTCGGAGGGATCGGTGGCCTGCTGGGGGAGTGGGTCGGTTGGTTCCACCTCTTCGGGTTCATGCGGTATCTGGTCGTGGAGGGCTACGAGGTCTACAGCTACGCCGTCATGATCGTCCTCGGCATAGCGGTGGGCATGGCGAGTGAGGCTGGGCGGCGTGGGGGTGCGGGGAAGTAGGGATGTGGGGGCGGGGTACGGCTTCCGTGGGTTTTACGGCCGTAAAACCCATGGGCGCCACAACCGGGGCGGGTCGCCGCCACAGCCGACTCGTCCGGGGCGTCGGCCGTGGCCCGGTCCGGCCCGTACCTGCGCTCGTCGGCCGTGGCCCGGTCCGGTCTGCACCCGCACCTGCGTCTGCACCTGCGCCCGTCGGCCCTGGCCCGTCCCGGTCTGCCCCCGCACCCGCACCCGCGCCCATCAGTCCCGACAGGACAGGAGCAGGACACGGCAGGTCTGTCCCGTCCCGTCCCGTCCGGATCCGGCTCGCGTCCGCCGGTGGCCGGTGGCCGGGCGTCCGGGTGGTCGGGCGTCCGGGAGTGCTTACGCCTTGGGGAAGCTGAAGCCGTAACCCTGTGATCGCAGCCAGGGCAGGAGCTGTTCCAGAGCTTCGACGGTCTGGGCGCGATTGCCACCGCCGTCGTGCACGAGAATGGTCGGGCCTTTGGGAAGCTGGTTCTTTATCGCGCGCACGATGGTGTCGGTGCCGGGCCGTCGGTAATCGTCGGGATCGACGTTCCAGCCGAGGTTGCGCATGCTTTCGGATGCGGCGATCTGCCGGCTCTGCGGGGTGAAGGCGCCGCCCGGGGCACGGTAATACCAGACCTTGGCACCGCCCGACGCCTCGTCCAGCATCCGTTTCGCCTCCAGGATTTCCTTCCGCTGATAGGCGAGGGGCTTTTTGTCCATGGCGGTGTCATGGCTGATGGAATGGTCACACAGTCGGTGGCCGGCGGCTACCACCTTCTTCACGAGGTCCGGATGCGCCGCGGCATTCGGGCCGATCATGCAGAACACCGCCTTGGCGTGGTACTTCTCCAGAATTTCCAGGACCTTGGGCGTCCAGCGCGGGTCGGGTCCGTCGTCGATGGTCAGATTGACGTTCTTGCCGCCGTCTGCGGATTCCCGGACGATCGCCATGTCGACCTTGGGCGGAGGCAGGGACGGGTCGGTCACAGTGGAGGCCCCGGCGGTCTTGCCCGTGGCGGCCGGTTCCGCGTGGCTCTCGCTGATCGCCGAGAGCGCCGCCGTGGCGGTCAGGGCGATGCCCGCAGCCGCGAGCACGGCCGTCGTCCGCCGCCCGGTCCGTGTGCTCGCGGTGGTCCGTGCCGCTTTCCCGGCCGCCCGCGCCGCCCTGCGGACCGCGTCGCGGGCCGGGTGGGTGAGGTTGCGGGCGTTCCGGGCGGCTTTCGCGTTGTTCTCGTTGTTTTCTTCGTCCACGTCGTTTTCTTCGTCCACGTCGTGCTCGTCGTGATTCATGCTTCGACGCAAACACGTGCCGGATGCGCGGAGAGCCGCCGTCATCGATTCATCACACGACGCGAAACACCACGTCATAGAGCTCGCGCAGCATGGTCAAGGAGCGCTTCCGCCATAGGCTTCCGGCCGGAAGCCCTGCCCGTTATGCCCTGCCCGCGAAATCCCGACAGCGAAGCCCCGACCGCGCGAAGCCTTGACCGTAAAGCCTGCCCGTTACGCCCTGCCCGCGAAGACCCGACCGCGAAGCCTCGACCGTGAAGCGCTGCCCGTGTCCGAGGAATGGCGCCGCTCGGAAAACCGGAGACGAACACAGCCTCATGTCACGAGTTCTGCTGATCGAAGACGATCCCGCCGTACAGAAAGGGGTCGCGCTCGCGCTGCGCCGCCGTGGCCATGAAGTGGAAATCGCCGGAAGCGGCGAGACCGGCCTGCTGTCCTTGGAACGGGCACGCCCCGATCTCGTCCTGCTCGACCTGATGCTTCCCGGAATGAGCGGACTGGAGGTGTGCCGGCGTATCCGCGAATCCCAACAGGTTCCGATCATCATCCTTTCGGCGCGCGGCGACGATATCGACATGGTCGTCGGCCTGGAGGCCGGAGCGGACGACTACATCGTCAAACCGGCCGGGGGAGAAGTGCTGGAGGCCCGTATGCGGGCGGTGCTGCGGCGCGTCGTCGGGCCGGAGACCCCGCCCGACAGCCACCGGCAGTCCGATGGACGGGAAACCCACGGCGCGCTCACCGTCGACCGGGCCGGTCTGATGGTCGCCAAGAACGGTCGGGAACTCGTCCTGGCCCCTTCCGAACTGAAACTCCTGCTCTTCCTGAGCAGCGCCCCCGGCCAGGTCTTCAGCCGCCAGCAACTTCTGGAACAGGTCTGGGAGCACAGCTTCTACGGCGACGCCCGCCTGGTCGACGCGTGCGTGATGCGGCTGCGCGCCAAGGTCGAGGACGACTCGCGCCGTCCCGTCTACATCCAGACGGTGCGCGGCTTCGGCTACCGCTTCGGCCCGGTCCCGGCGGCGACGTCGCCAGCAGCGGGGGCGACGCCGCCTGGCGCGGGTGGGCCTGGCGCGGGTGGACCTGGAGCCGGTGGGCCGGGAGAGGGGTCCCCCGAGGCGGGCCCGTCAGGGGCAGGGAGTCCCGAGGCGAGTGCGTCCGGCCCCACACCCCCCACCTCCCCCGCATGATCCCCCCACCGCGCCGCCGCCTCCGGCTTCCCTCCGGGCCGCTCTTTCCCCGTGGCCTGCGGGCCCGTCTGATCGTCGCCTTCCTGGTCGTGTCGGCGTTCAGCGCCCTGATCACCGCCGCACTCACCTTCCGCCAGGCCCGCGAGGGGATTCTCGACCGTACGCAGAACACCGCCGTGCACGACCTGCGCGCCCAGGTCGGCTCGCTCGCCCCCGACCTGCCTTTCCCGCCCACCACCCAGGACCTGCGGGACTTCGTCCGGCAACTGGACCAGGCCGGTGGTTCGCGCGAGTGGCGCACCGCCGCCGCCTACCGCGACGGCCCCTTCGTGACCTCGCCTCATCCGCGGGACGGCACCCCCCGCCCCCGCCTCGACGCGCTGCGCGCGGCCGTCACCGAACAGAACGCCACCGTCTACCAGCGCACCGAACACGACGGAGCCCCCCGGCTCACCATCGGCATGCCCGTCACCTACGCGAGCGAGGGCACCGCCCGCGACACCGGCTCCTCCCCATCCGCCACCCCAGCCCACTCCGCCACCGCCTCCGGGCTCACCGTCTACGCCGAGGTGTCGCTGCGGGAGGACGCGGCCGACATCTCCGCCCTGGTCACCGCCGCCGAGGCCGGTGCCATCCCCGCGCTCGCACTCGCCGTCGTCCCGGCGCTGCTGGCCGCCCGCCGGCTGCTCCGGCCCGTACGGAATCTGCGGACGGCCGCGGAACGGATCACCTCCGGCGCGCTCGACACCCGCCTGACCGTCACCGGTCACGACGAACTGGCCGACCTGACCCGCACGTTCAACTCCATGGCCACCTCCCTGGAGGAGAACGACACCGAGTTGCGACGGCTGGAGGCCAACGCGCGCCGCTTCGCCGCCGATGTCTCGCACGAACTGCGCACGCCGCTCGCCGCCATGTCCGCCGTCACGGAAGTGCTCGACGAGGACGCCCACGCCGGCACCCTGCCCCCCGACACCGCCGATGCCGTCCTGCTCATCAGCGACGAGACCCGCAAACTCTCCCGGATGGTCGAGGACCTCATGGAGATCTCCCGTTTCGACGCGGGCGCCGCCGCCCTGCACCCCGATGACGTCGATCTGCGTACCGCCGTCCACAAGACCTTGCAATTGCGTGGCTGGGACAGCCCGGACCAGGTGGTCACCGAGGTGCCGTCCGGTCTCCGCGTGCGCGTCGACCCGCGGAGGATGGACGTCGTCCTCGCCAACCTGGTCGGCAACGCCTTGCGCCACGGCGGCGCACCGGTCCGTGTTCGGGCCCGGACCACCGCCCGGGAAGGCGCGGAGGGTGACGGGCCCGGGGCGGACGAAGGCGGCGCGCGCGGGGTGGGCAGGCCAGCCGAACGCGGGGCCGCCGAGCCCGGGGTGCGCGGGGCCGCCGAGCCCGGCGGGGAACTCGTCATCGAGGTCCGTGACCAGGGGCCCGGCATCCCCGAGGACGTCCTGCCCCGCGTCTTCGACCGCTTCTACAAGGCCGACGCCGCCCGGGCCCGCTCCGAAGGCAGCGGCCTCGGCCTGGCCATCGCCCGCGAGAACGTCCGGCTCCACCGCGGCACCCTCACCGCCGAGAACGCCCCGCACGGCGGCGCCGTCTTCACCATCCGCCTGCCGCTCGACCAGCGCCGACCGGACGAGGAGCAGCGATGAACGCACCGTCAGCCCGGCCTCGCGGAACGGTCCGAGGGGGAACGGTCCGACCGGGAACGGTCCGGCAGGGAGCGCCCCACCGGGGAACGCTCCGACAGAGAATGCCCCACCGGGGAACGCTCCAACGTGACCCGGCCCGCCCGACGGTCCTCGCCCACCCAGCCCGCCCGACGAACCCCTTCCACCCAGCTGGCCTCCTCCTCCTGCTGCTCGTCCTCATCGGGGCGACGGCGGGATGCGGCATCGGCGGCACCGGCCTGATCCGGGCCGGCGGCCCCGCCTCCGGCATCCAGGAGCCGGGTGCGCGGGCGCACTCCGCGCGGCTGTATCTCGTCGGCCCGTACGGTGTGCGCGCCGTCTCCCGTCCCGTCGACCGCGCCCTCACCCCGCAGCAGGCGCTAGACCTCCTCATGGAGGGCCCCACCGAGACGGAGCGCGAACGCGGCCTGATCAGCGAGGTTCCGCCCATGAGGGGCCAACTCGTCGCCACCGCCGGTACGGGGCGGGTCGATGTGTACGTGCCGATGCGGATCAGCGAGATCGAGGTCGTGGCGGTCAGCCAGCTCGCCTGCACCGCCGCCCATGCCGACGTACCCGGCGGCAGGCCCCCCACGGCGGTCGACATCCGCTTCCACGAGAACGGCGTCGGCCCCGGCACCCCCTGGACCGTCCGCTGCAACGCCTCCGGCAATGTGTCTCCCGCCAGGTGAGGGGACCGCTCGCGGCGAGGTGCCGATCGATCGGATGCCTCCGGGCGACCGTCCGCCCCCGATCGATCGGATGCCTCCGGGCAACTACCCGCACCGATCGATCAGGTACTTACGGAAAACCATCCGCACCCGATCCCTCAGGCACAACTACCGAGCCCCCGCGCCCGAGCCCCGATCCTCACCCCTCCAACCGCGTCTCCCGGAACGTCTCCACCGTCGCCGGCGGCGGCGCGTCCTCGGGTTTGGGGTGGGGGTGGCCGGCGGCGAGGACGTAGAGGGGGGTCTGGCCGGTGTTGTCGAGTGTGCAGCGGGCGGCCAGGCGGCTGTCGTTGAAGGCGCCGGTCTGGGCGGGCCCGAGGCCGAGGGCGGTGGCGGTGAGGGCGAACGTCTGGCCCAGGTGCCCGGCGTTGAGCAGGGACACGCGATAGCAGCGCGGCGTGGGGTACTTCACACTCATCCGCTCCAGCCGGGCGGCGAGGAGGACGAGGAACGCGGCGCCGCCGCCCCAGGACTGGTCGGCGCACAGGTTGGCGGCCTCCTCAGGCGTGAACCCCTCGGTGAGGAGTTCCAGGGAGTGCTGGAGGCCGTTGTAGTGGTACCAACCGGGGTCGACGCCGTTGACGTTCAGGGCGCCCACGTAGACGTCGAGTTCCTGGCGGGCACCTCCGGAGGGACTCGTACGGCGGAAGAGTCCGCCCCGGCCGCAGTCGATGAAGTCCACCGGGCCGAAGACCGTGGAGAGCAGGGTGGCCAGGGTCTCCAGGGAGACGGGCTCACGGGTGAAGTCGCGGACGGTACGGCGGTCGTAGAGGACCTGTGCGTAGGGGGCGTTCAGGTCGAGGGGACGGCGGGGGAGGGGGAGCCGCGGGGCGTCGGGGTAGCTGGTGAAGAGGGCCGGGAGTTCGTCGGTGTCCAGCTTCAGGGCCTCGCCGGTGTTGATCTCCTCCGGCTTCTCCTCGTACACGTCCTGCGTGGCGTAGTGGAGGAAGGACGCCTCGGGGGACCAACTGCCCCAGTGCCGGGCGATGTCCTCGTCCCGCCGGGCCTCCTGGCTGTCCTCGGCCAGCAGCGCGCCACTGTCGGAGAGGGCGAGCACCGCTTCGTCGACGGTGTCGGGGGTGAGGTGGTCGAGGGTCTTGGCCGCCTCGGCGGGCGTCATCCAGTCGTCGAACGCGGCCAGGATCTCCGCCGCCGCCGGGTGGAGCGAGGTCGGGGTGCCGTGAGGATAGGGGTGGACGACGAAGAGGCCGTCGTGCCAGTAACAGGTCAGGGAGCGGGAACGGCGCAGGCGCATGGGGGACTCCAGCGGGTCCGGAGAGGGAGGAAGGAGCGGACGGGGGAGGGGGGACGGGAGAGGAGCGGGACGGAGGAGGAGTGAGGCGCGGCGGAGGAGGAGTGAGGCGCGGCGGGCGAGGTGGGGCCGGGGCTCGGCCAGGGCCCCGGCCCCACCGTTGGGATCAGGCGCTGTGGTAGCGCCACAGGTAGCGCTGCCCGCCTGTGCTCGGCCGGTCGGCCCGGAGAGCCGTCTGTGCCTGCATCGAGATCTTCCGCATGAGTTGTCACCTCCTCCCGATGTGCGCGTGGTGATGACGTGCCCCACCATCACCGCGCACCAAAAGACCGCATACAAGAGGTTCAGCACCAAACCACTCCATCAGTGACATGCGCGTCGTTAGCGGACTTGCCCGCGTAAAAGTGAGCGCCACCTTGCATACGGACGCACCGGGGCGGGCGTGCCGCGCGGGAGGTCGCACGGGTCGCCGCGGCGGCGTGGAAGGCGCCGTTTGCGTGACGGGTGGGGCGAGAGCCGCGTTCCTTGGCGGCTTCCCTCGGCATGAATGTGACGCGGCACACAACGGTCCGCCTTGACCTTCACACTAATGCGAAGGTTCGAGCATGCATCTCAGGAAAACGCAGCACACCGCAGTCCCGAGGTGGGAACGATGGACAACCAGCTTTTCGACTACAGCCCGATCGTCGACCGCGCGCCCATCCAGTGGCCGGGCGGCGCCCGCATCGCCTTCTACGTGGGCCTGAACGTCGAGCACTACCAGGTCGACCGCCCCTCGACGAGCATCTTCCCGGGCACCGCGGGACTGGCGCCGGACCCGCTGAACTACGGCTGGCGCGACTACGGCCCCCGGGTCGGCATCTGGCGGCTGATCGACAGCCTCGACCGGCACGGGATGCGCGCGAGCGTGATGCTCAACTCCGACGTCGGCGACCGCTACCCGCAGATCATCCAGGCCGGCCGGGACCGGGACTGGGCCTGGATCGCGCACGGCAAGAACAACTCGATCTTCCAGGCCGACATGACGCCCGACGAGGAGCGCGCCTACCTGGAGGACGTCATCGCCACCATCGAGCGGACCACCGGCCACCGCCCGCGCGGCTGGCTCGGCCCGGCGCTCACCGAGACCTTCCGGACCCCGGAACTGCTCGCCGAACTCGGCCTGAGCTACGTCCTGGACTGGGCCAACGACGACCAGCCGTACCCGCTGAACGTGCCCGGGATGCTGAGCGTCCCGTATTCCATCGAGGTCAACGACATCAGCCTGTTCGTGGGCAAGAGCCTCAGCGGCCCGGACTTCGTCCAGATCGTCAAGGACCAACTCGACCAGCTCTACGCGGAGTCGGAGCACAGCGGCCGGGTGATGTCGCTCGTCCTGCACCCGTTCGTCATCAACCAGCCCTTCCGGCACAAGTACCTGGACCAGGCGCTGGAATACGTCGCGAACCACCCCGGGGTCTGGCTGACGACCAGCGACGAGATCGCGGAGCACTACGCGCGGGAGATGGGGACGGAGGTGGAGACGGAGACGGAGGCGGAGGCGGCTGCGGACCGGTAACGGGGCAACGGGTGACGCGCAGGCGGAACGGGTGCCGTCAGCGATGGCCCAGCACGTTGACCACCCGCCCGTTGGGGTCGCGGACGAAGAACCGCCGGACGCCCCACTCCTCGTCCCGCAAGGCGTGGACGATCTCCGCACCGCTGTCCCGCATGGCCGCGTAGGCCGCGTCCACGTCGTCCACTTCGATACTCATATCGGGCGTGACCGGGGCGGTCTTGTCGCCGGACATGAAGCTGATCTGCGCCGCCGGGCCGGACGGGGAGGCGAGCGTCATGATCCAGCCGTGGTTCATGACCTCCTCGAAGCCCAGCAGGCCGTAGAACTCCCGGCTCTCCTGCGCGGCCCCGGTCTGGATGTTGGGCACCACACGACGAACGGCCATCGACGACTCCCGGGGAAACGAATCTGCCTCAGTGATCTTTGCTGCAAGTGCTGCTACGGCACAGCCACCCTCGCCTACGCCTGGGCTGTGAGCGGCAGGTGGTACTCCACGGCCCGCCGCTCGGTCGGCGAGAAGCCGCAGGCGGTCAGCGCCGCGTGGAACGTGTCGTCGTGCGGGTCGGTGGGGGTCTGGGCCGTCCGTACCCCGGGATGTTCGGCGGACACCTTGCCCACCACCGCGGCGGTCAGCTCCGTGAGCTCGGCGGTGGTGCCTTCCTGTTCGCGGTTGTGCGTGAGGATCGCCGTACGGTCGTCGACCTCCACGTCGAACAGGGCGTCGTCGAGGCCGAGCCGGAAGGCGGTGCCATCCGGGGCGGGCAGTTCCGACACCGCGGGCCCGGCGGCGGGCAGGTGCGCGGCGGGCAGGTCGCGCCGCCACCAGCGGTACACCTCGTCGCCCTGGCGGGCACCCAGTTCCGCCACGGCCTGCGGCTCCGTCCCGTCGGTCTCCGCGACCCACCGCAGTACGGTGCCGCCGGCCTCGCGCGCGACCCGTGCCGCCGCCCGCATCAGTGGTGCCAGGGTCTCGCCGGTGCCCTCCGGCAGTGCGACGAACCTGAGATCCGGGTCCTCGGCCCCCAGGTCGATCAGGGCGACGGAGCCGGTGACCGACTCGCCGTCGCGCTCCATGGCGACCGCGACCGTGCGGTCGTCGGGCCAATGGTCGGGAGCCGCGTCGCGGGTGTGGTGAAGCTCAATGGAGGGGGGCATGGAGTGATCCTCTCACGAATACGAACGCATATTCGATAAACCGGAGGCGTGAGCCGTCGGCATGGCCCCCTACAGATCATCTCTTCTCCGACCGGTGTCTGATCAGTGGCGATAGGGTGCGCCACCGTGACCGAAACAGACTTCCTCCATGCCACCCGTGCCGGATATGACGCCATAGCCGACGACTACGCCGAGTGGACCCGCGACGAACTGGAGACCAAACCGCTGGAGCGGGCGATACTCGCCGCCTTCACCGAAACGGTGCGGGCGTCCGAGGCCGGGCCGGTCGCCGACGTGGGGTGCGGCACCGGTCGTGTCACGGCGCACCTGCACGGACTGGGGCTGTCCGTGTTCGGCGTCGATCTGTCGCCGGGGATGATCGCGGCGGCCCGGAAGCGGCACCCGGGTCTGCGGTTCGACGTCGGCTCGATGCTGGCTCTGGACCTGCCGGACGAGTCCCTCGGTGGCCTCATGGCCTGGTACTCGATCATCCACGTCCCGGTGGAACGGCTGCCGGAGGTCTTCGCCGAGTTCCGCCGGGTGCTCGTCCCCGGCGGCCATCTGCTGCTCGCGTTCCAGGCCGGTGACGGGGTCCTGCACCTGTCGGAGGCGCTCGGCCACACCGTCTCCCTCGACTTCCACCGGCGGCAGCCGGAACACATCGCCGAGTTGCTGGGCCAGGCCGGTTTCGACGTACGCGCCCGGACGCTGCGCGAGCCCGAGACGGAAGGCCCCTTCCCGGAGCGGACACAACAGGCTTTCCTGATGGCGCGCAAGCCGATGACGGATGCGTAGGGCGGGGACGGACGTGTAGGCCGGGGAGGACGAGCGCACAAGTCGGGAGCGGGGCTGGTGCGTGCTGGGGGTGGGTTCACGCCCGGCCGTCCCCGCCACCATCGCGCCCTCCCGCGCGCACGTCCCCCAGCGCGACGAAGACCGCCAGGAGAAGGACGGCGGCAGCGGCGACGAAGCCCGCCGGGTACCCCGCGTACTGGACGACGGTGCCGACGCAGAACCCGCTCAGCGCCAGCCCCGCGTCGAAGGCCAGGTTCCACTGCGCCCCGGCGACGGCGAAGCCGGGGCGCCCGGCGCGGTGCAGCATCAGGACGAGCGTGGCGTTCTGAAGGGCGCCGAAACCGAGGCCGAAGACCAGCATCAGCACGAGCAGGGCGGGGAGATGGCCGGTCACCGTGCCGCCGAGTGCGCCGATCGCGGTGATCAGGGCCGCGGGCGGCAGCAGCATCCGGTTCCCGAAGCGGTCGCCGAGCCGCCCGGACAGCCAGCGGCTGCCGGTGAGGGCGAGCTGGAAGACGAGCAGGGCCGCCGGGGACAGCCACACCGGCTCCCGGGGAGCGGCCGGCGGCAGGAAGGTCATCACCGTCCCGGCGGCCATGGTCCCCGCCGTGAGCAGGACGAACGGCCGCAGGAGCGCCGGCTGCCGCAGCCCGGTCAGGACGCGCGTCCGCCGTACGCGTCGCGGGCGGGGAGCGATGACGCCGAGGGCCGCCAGCAATCCGCAGGCGGGAGCCACCGCACCGGCGACGAACATCACCCGGTACCCGAACTCGTGGGTCAGCAAGACGCCGAAGGGCAAACCGATCGCGCCCCCGAGGCCGGTGGCCACGCCGTACCAGCCGGCTCCCCGGCTACGCCGGTCCTCCGGCGACAGCTCGGCCACGGCGGCGCTCCCGGCCACCACGAACACCCCGAACCCGGCCCCGCGCAACAGGGAACAGATGGCGACCACGACGGGATCGCCGGTGAGGACGAGCACCGGCACGGGCCCACCGAGCAGGGCCATGGCGACGACGAGCGCGGCTCGGTAGCCGATGCGCGCCAGGAGCCGGGGCACCACCGGCTGCACCGCGACGGTGGCGGACATCAGGAGGCCGGTGACGAGTCCCGCGGCGCGCTGACCACCGGCCTCGGCCGCGTACTCGGGCACCGTCGGCAGCAGCAAGTAGAAGCCCGCGAACCCGCTCCACGTGCACAGCAGCACGGCCGCCAAGGGCCGGGTGAACAGCGTCGGCGCCGTCTTGGCGCGCGGGGTGGTCCGGGAAGGAGGCGTGGGTGGGGTGTTCCGGGAAGGAGGCGTGCGCGGGGTGTTTCGGGAAGGAGGCGTGGGCGGGGTGGTCTGCGAAGGAGGCACAAGGCGATCCGATCAGCCCGGGAGGCGGGCGGACAGTGTCCAGCCGACCACCGATCGGGGCCGACGGTGTGCGTTTCTCCACCGCTCTCCAGCGCTCTCCACCGCTCTCCACCGCGGTTCCTGATCCCGCCCCGCCCCCTCCCGTTCCGTCCCGCCCCGGAAACATGTCCGGCGGGACGGACGTTGATTCAGTTCACCGTGGCCCCTGGTGGGCGAGGGCCGACCGAAGACCCGGAAACCCGATGGGCATGAGGGCATGAGGGCATGAGGGCCGACCGAAACCCCCGAAACTCGATGAGGTGTGACCGTGCTGCGCATCCGTGACCTGCTCGGCCGGCCGTCGCTGGGGCTGGAGGCGGTGGCCGGGACCGGCGATCTGGACGCGGAGGTCCGTTGGGCGCACGTCACGGAACTGCCCGAGCCCGAGGCGTACGTCCGGCAGGGCGAGCTGGTGCTCACCAACGGGCTGTGGCTGCCTCAGGCCGAACCCGCCGCGTTCGTGCGCTCGCTCGTCACGGCGGGGGCGATCGGCCTCGTCTTCGGCCTGCGGACCGCGCGGACGGAGATCCCGCCCGCACTCGTCGCGGCCTGTCGCACCGCCCGGTTCCCGCTGCTCCGGCTGCCGGTCGAGGTTCCGTTCGTCGCCGTCACCCACTTCGTCGCCACGGCCCAGGCGGATCGCCGTCAGCGGCAGCTCCTGGACGCGCTGCGCCGCAGCGACGCCCTGACCAACGCCATGTCGGCGGGGCGCGGCGCGCTCGGGGTGCTGGCGGCGCTGTCGGGGCCGGAAGGGGTTCCGGTGGCGTTGGTCGACGGCTGGGGCGCGGTCGTGCGGCAAGTGCGCTGGGAGCTCCCGGCGGCTGACGCGCGCCGGGTGGCCGAGAGGGCGTCGTCGGACGGAGCGGCCACCGCGAGGACCCGGGACCGTTCGACCAGTTCGATCAAACTGTCCGACGGGACGGAAGCCACCGTGTTCCCGATCCGGGAGCAGGGCGCGGGCGGCCCGGATCACGCCGTGCTCTACGGACGCAGGCCGGATCGCATCCAGCAGGCGGAGTGGGACGCGCTGGAACAAGCCGCCCGCCTGCTGACGGTCGAACTCGCCCACGAACGGGCCCTCTCCGCCCTCGAAATGCGATTCGCCGGGGAGGTCCTGGACATGATCCTCGGCGGCCCGCGTCGCGCGGAGGAACTGGCGCCGCGCCTGCGCTCCTTCGGCATCGACCCGGAAGGCCCGCTGGCCGTCCTCTCCCTCCTCACCGGCCCGCTCGAACACGCCACGGCCACACCCACGACCGTCACCCGCTTCTTCCTCGCGCGGGGACTCCCGTCGGTCGTACCGAGCGGTGACCGGGACCTGGTGGCCATCGTGGGTCTGCGGAAGAACGACGACGAGGACGACGAGGACGACGACGAGGACGACGTACGAGCCCTGGCCGAGGCCCTGGCCGAAGCCCTGGCCGAAGACCTCGCCGCGGCACTGGAACGGCCCCCGCGCGTACGACAAGGAGAACGGCCGGCGAAAGGACAACGGCCGGCGAAGGGAGAACGGCCGGCGAAGGGAGAACGCCCGGCGATCGGCATCGGCCGCATCGCTCACGGCCACCAGGAACTCCGCCGCGGCCTCCTCCAGGCCAGGGAAGCGGCGAAGACGGCGTGGCGGCGCCAGCACGGATCACGGGTGGTGTCCTTCACCGACGCCGGGTCGTACCGGCTGGCGCTGGACCTGCTCGACGCCGGCACCCGTCAGGACTTCGCCGAGGCCGTGCTGGGCCCGGTGCTGGCGTACGACCGGGCGCACGGCAGCGAACTGCTCCGGAGCCTGAGCGCCTTCCTGGACTCGGGGCTCGCCTGGGGAGCGGCAGCCGCGTCCCTGCACGTCCACGTCAACACGCTGCGCAAACGACTCGCCAGGCTCCAGCAGCTCACCGGCCGGGAACTCGGCCGCACCGAGGACGTGGTGGACCTCTTCCTCGCCGTACAGGCCCTCGGGGAGTATCCGAACGGAAAGGGGATCGGCGGTGTGCCGGTCGAGTCCTGACCTGGGCGAGGCGGGAGAAGCTCTCGCCGGAAGGGCGCCTCGGCGAGCGCGCCCGCACCGCCCGGCCCAGTTGGAGCGGTCGCACGTCCGCCACTTCGTACGAGGCTTGTGCCGGACTGTTGGACTGCCGGATTCTTGGACCGTCGAACTGTCCCGACACCATCCGTACACGGCAACGGGGTGCATGCGATGCCTCTTGAGGGCGAGTACGAGCCGAGTCCGGCGCAGTGGATCCGCGAACAGGTCGAGCTGTACGAGAGTTCGGGCGGCACCCAGGGCACCACGCTCTGGGACACGGGCCTGCCGGTCGTCATCGTCACGATGCGCGGCGCGAAGAGCGGCAAGATTCGCAAGATTCCGCTGATGCGCGTGGAACACGAGGGGCGGTACGCGGCGGTGGCCTCGAAGGCCGGCTTCCCGCGCCACCCGGAGTGGTACTTCAACCTCAAGGCCGACCCGCGGGTGGACCTCCAGGACGGCCCCGAACGCCGGGGCATGGTGGCCCGTGAGCTCACCGGGGACGAGAAGGCCCAGTGGTGGCGGCGCGCGGTCGCCGCGTATCCGCCGTACGCCGAGTACCAGGAGAAGACCGACCGCGTGATCCCGGTCTTCGTACTCGAACCCGAGCACCCGGCCGGGCCCCCGAAGACACCGGCACCGACGAGGAACTGAGCCTCGGACCTCACTCGCCCGGCCCGGCAAGACCCGGCAAGACCCGGCAAGACCCGGCAAGGCGTCGCGCGACCTCTTACCGACGCCGAACCGGAGCCCGACCCCGGGGCGTAACCATCCCGGTACCCATCCCCCACCGTGTTCAGCAGCGCCGGTTGTGCGTACCCGGCGTGTACCCGAAGGCCCGGCGGAAGACGTCGATGAACGCGCTGGTGGAGGCCCACCCGCAGCGGTGGGCGACCGTGGTCACCGGTACGTCGTCGGCCAGCAGGCGCAGGGCGTGGTACAGGCGGAGCTGTGTACGCCACTGGGGAAAGGTCATGCCCAGCTCCTGGCGGAAGAGGCGGCTGACGGTGCGCTCGCCGGCGCCCGCCGCGGACGCCAGGGCGGACAGGGAGCGCGGGTCCGCGGGGTCGCGGCGCAGGAAGTCGCAGACGGTGGCGAGGCGGGGGTCGGTGGGCGCCGGGAGCTGGACGGGTTGCTGGGGCGAGGCGCGCAGTTGGTCGAGGAGGACGGCGCGCAGGCGCAGCCGCTCGGGAGTCTCGTCGTGGGGGCCGCGGGTGTAGGCGAGGAACAGTTCGCGGAGCAGGGGGCTTACGGCGAGGACGGTGGGGGTGTCGAGGCCGAGGGGATTGGTGTCGGGCGGCAGGCCGAGCAGGTGCAGCGCGAGGTGGCCGTGGGCACGGTGGGCGTGGACGCAACCGGCGGGGACCCAGATGGCCCGGGTGCCGGGGGCGAACCAGGTCCCGGCGTCGGTGGTCACGGCCACGACCCCCGAACCCGCGTAAATGATCTGGTGGCCGTCGTGGCGGTGGGCGTCGATGCGCTCCCCGGGAGCCAGCGACTTGATGCTGGTGGGCGCTTCGGGCGTGTGGCGGATTTCCGACATACATTGGCACTTTATCGGAAGCACGCTGGACCACACGGTGACGACGATGAGTCGGTGCCAACGAACCAACCAACAAGCCAATCCACGAGCCAATCCGCGAACCAATTCACGAGCCAACCAACGAACCAGTCAACGGATCAGGCAACCGACGAGATAGCCGACCAGACAGCCGACCAGGCAACCAACCAGGCAACCGACCAACCACCACATCACCTCCCCCAACGCCGTACCCGGCGACCCATCACGCTGCTGTCCCTCGGGCACGCCTGTGTGGACATCTATCAGGGAGCGGTGGCGGCCCTGGTGCCGTTCTTCGTCTCCGAGCGCGCCTATACCTACGCCGCCGCCTCCGGCATCGTCCTGGCCGCGTCCCTCCTGTCGTCCGTCGTGCAGCCGCTGTTCGGGGCGCTGACCGACAGGTGGGCCATGCCGTGGCTGCTGCCGGTGAGCACGCTGCTCGGCGGGGCCGGGGTCGCGCTCGCCGGCGTCACCGATTCGTACGAGCTGACCTTGACGGTCGTGGCGGTGTCCGGGATCGGCGTCGCCGCCTACCACCCCGAATCCGCCCGCGTGGCACGTAAGGCGAGCCGCGGCAGCCATACGGCGATGGGCTGGTTCTCGCTCGGGGGCAATGTCGGTTTCGCCCTCGCGCCCCTGATGGTCGCCGCCGTGATCGCCACCGGCGGCCTGCACGCCTCGCCCCTGCTGATCGTCCCCGCCCTGGCCGGTGCGGCGCTGTGCGGGGCCGCACTGCGGGGGATCGAGGCCCCCGCGGAATCGGCGACCGCCCGCGCAGACCAAGCGGTGGGCCGGGACGACTGGGGCTCCTTCCTGAAGCTGTCGGGGGCCATCGTCTGCCGTTCGATCGTCTTCGTCGGTCTCAGCGCGTTCGTCTCGCTGTACGTGCCCGAGCGCACGGGCGGGGGAGAGGTCGCCGGTACGGCAGCGCTGTTCGTGCTCTACCTCGGGGGCGCTGTGGGCACCGTGGCCGGCGGAAAGCTCGCCGCCCGTTACGGCCGGGTCCCGGTCGTCCAGTGGTCCTACGCCTTGACGGTTCTCGCCGTGGCCGGGGTGGTCTTCGTCCCCGGACCGCTCCTGTACGGGTGCGTCGCCCTCACCTCGGCCGGCCTGTATGTGCCCTTCTCCCTGCACATCACCCTCGGCCAGGACTACCTGCCCCGGCGCGTGGGCACCGCGAGTGGCGTCACGTTGGGCCTGACCGTCAGCATCGGCGGCATCGCCAGCCCGCTCATCGGCGCCCTCGCGGACGCCACCTCACTGCGGACCGCCCTCGCGCCGCTGATCGTCCTGCCGGCCCTCGGGTGGCTCCTGCTGCGGACGCTGAAGGAGCCCGCGGCGCTCGAAACGGCCGGGGTGAGGCGCCGGCCGACCGTCGGTCGCCGTCGGGGAGCGGGCCGTTGGCCGACGATCGCTCTGCTGGCCAGGCGCCCGGTCGGAGCTGAGTGACCGGAGCTCCCGGCTTTCCCGTCCAGGCCCAGGCCAGGCCCAGTCCCAAACCCATGCCCAGGACGTGGCGGCGA
This sequence comes from Streptomyces sp. NPDC003077, assembly GCF_040611095.1. Taxonomy (NCBI): domain Bacteria; kingdom Bacillati; phylum Actinomycetota; class Actinomycetes; order Kitasatosporales; family Streptomycetaceae; genus Streptomyces; species Streptomyces sp. NPDC003077. The sequence continues at coordinate 225,137 of NZ_JBEXNM010000002.1, forward strand.
CTGGGTCCGCCTGCGCCTCCGTCTCCGAGTCCGGGCGGAGCAGGAACAGGCCAGGCGCCTGCGGGCTTGCCGCGATGCCGCGTTGCGGCGGACCTCCTTGTCGAACAACCGCTGTTGGACGAGGGGGTCGCGGTATCCGGAGGTGAGGCCGATGAGCTGCCCGTGGCCCCAGAGCGCCTCAGTGCGTGCGACGGTGAACGCCGCCCTGGCACCATCGGTGAGCCCGGTGAGATCCTCGGCGGGAAACCGGCACCCCAGCGCCCAGCGGCAGGCCAGTTCACGGGCGCGGCCGGGACGGCGGACGAACGCGACGGGCAGCAGAAGCACGGCGAGCACCACCGCGAGTACGGCGAACAGCCGGTCACGGGGCCGAGGCGGGATGACGTGTGGTTCGTTCCTGCCATCGGTCGGGTGGGTGTGTGGTTTGTTCCTGCCACTGGTCGGGTGGGTGTGTGGTTCGTTCCTGCCATCGGTCGGGTGGGCGTGTGGTTCGTTCATGCCTCCAGACAAGGGGGCGTGAAGTTGTCGGCCCGTATCCGGTTTTCGATATGCCGGCGATATGGCACCGGCTCGTAGCATCAGGCCATGCGCGTGTTGGTTGTCGAGGACGAGCCCTACATGGCAGAGGCCATCCGCGATGGGCTGCGCCTGGAAGCGATCGCGGCCGACATCGCCGGTGACGGTGATACCGCTCTGGAACTGCTGAGCGTCAACGCCTACGCCATCGCCGTCCTCGACCGGGACATCCCCGGACCGACCGGTGACGAGATCGCCGCACACATCGTCGCCTCCGGCAGCGGCACGCCGATCCTCATGCTGACCGCCGCCGACCGGCTCGACGACAAGGCCACCGGGTTCGCGCTCGGCGCCGACGACTACCTCACCAAACCCTTCGACATGCGCGAACTCGTGCTCAGGCTCAGAGCCCTCGACCGCAGGCGCGCCCACACCAGGCCACCGGTGCGAGAGATCGCGGGCCTGCGCGTGGATCCGTTCCGCCGCGAGGTCTACCGCGAGGGCCGCTACACCCCGCTCACCAGGAAACAGTTCGCCGTGCTCGAAGTCCTCGTCGCCGCCGAAGGCGGTGTCGTCAGCGCGGAAGAGCTGCTGGAGCGAGCCTGGGACCAGCACGCGGACCCGTTCACCAACGCCGTGCGCATCACCGTCTCCGCCCTGCGCAAACGCCTCGGCGAACCCTGGCTGATCGCCACCGTGGCCGGCGTCGGCTACCGCATCGACACGGGCCCGGACACCGATGACCGGGGCGCGCAGCATGGATAGGCGTCAAGGGCTCAGCGTCCGCCTCAAGCTCACCCTCAGCTACGCCGGATTCCTCGTGATCGCGGGCGCCCTGCTGCTCGCCGCCGTGTGGCTGTTCCTCCTGCGCGGAAGGTCGAAAAGCCCGAGCATCCCCGAGCTGTCCGACTTCCGACGCGTCTTCGACCCCACCAATTTCGGCCCGGTCGTCTTCGCCCCGGCGGGAATCCTCGTGCTGGCGTTCCTGCTGGTGTTCGGTCTGGTGGGCGGGTGGATCCTGGCCGGCCGGATGCTCACCCCGCTGACTCGCATCACCGACGCCACCCGCAGGGTGGCGAACGGACCGCTCTCCTACCGGATCCGCCTGCCGGGCCGCCAAGACGAGTTCCGCGAACTCGCCGACTCCTTCGACACCATGCTCGCGCGGCTCGAAGCCCACGTCGCCGAACAGCAGCGATTCGCGGCCAACGCCTCGCACGAACTGCGCACCCCGCTGGCGGTCACGCAGGCGCTTCTCGACGTGGCCCGCAACGATCCGCACCACGACACCTGCGAGCTGGTCGAGCGCCTCCGCCTGGTCAACACCCGAGCCATCGACCTCACCGAAGCCTTGCTCCTGCTCAGCCGCGCCAACCAGCGCTCATTCACCAGGGAACCCGTCGACCTGTCCCTCCTGACGGAAGAAGCCACGGAAACACTCCTCCCCCTGGCGGAAAGGCACGGCGTCACCATCGAAACCTCCGGCGACACGAGCACCACCATCGGCTCACCGGCACTCCTGCTGCAGATGGCCACGAACCTCCTGCACAACGCGATCGGCCACAACCTGCCGGAACAGGGCATCGTATGGGTGCGTACCAGCGCCCGCCCCGACACGGTCGTGCTCACCGTCGAGAACACCGGCGAGAAGCTCACCCCACAGCGGGTCTCGACACTCACCGAGCCGTTCCAGCGCGGCACCGAACGCCTGCACACCGGCCACGCGGGCGTCGGCCTCGGCCTGGCCATCGTCAAAAGCATCGTCCAGGCACACGACGGAACCCTCACCCTCACCCCCCGCCCCGCCGGCGGGCTCCGCGTCACGGTGCGACTACCCGCCGCGTCGGCGCACGCACGAACAGAGGGCGATCATGCCTGACGCACGTCCGGACCCCACAGGGGAACGGCCGCCCCAGCCTCGACGGGACCTGTAGACGGACCTGTAGACGGACCTGTACGCGTCAGCCTCGACGGGACATGCAGACACACATGCAGACGGACCTGTAGACGTCAGCCTCGACGGGACATGCAGACGCACACGCAGACGGACCCGTATACGTCAGCCTCGACGGGACATGTAGACGTCGAATGCCTTGTAAAGCAGGCGGTTCAGCGGCAGGTCCCATTCGCCGAGATACTCCACGGCTTCGCCACCGGTGCCGACCTTGAACTGGATCAGGCCCAGGTGCGGGGCGTTCTCGTCGACGGTGTCGGTGATGCCGCGCAGGTTGTAGACCGTGCATCCGGCAGCCAGCGCGTCAGTGATCATCTTCCACTGCACGGCGTTTGAGCCGCGTACCTCCCGTTTGGCCGTGGCGGAGGCGCCGTAGCTGTACCAGGCGTGTTCTCCGACCCGGATCCAGATGGTGGAGGCGACGAGGTCGCCTTCGTGGTGGGCGAGGTAGAGCCGGATCCGATCCTTGTCCTCGGCCAGCAGCGCCTCGAACATGGCCGGGAAGTAGCCGAACGGCCGCGGGACGAAGTGATCACGTTTCGCGGTCTCGACGTAGACCCGGTAGAAGTCCGGCAGGTCCTCGACACCGCCCTGGGTCACGATGACGCCCGCTTTGCCGGCCTTCTTGATGTTGCGCCGCCAGAGCTGGTTCATGCCCTTCAGTAGTTGATCCTCGTCCTTGCCGGCCAAGGGGACCTGGAAAACCCAGCGCGGCTGCCCGGCGGAGAATCCCGCTCCCTCTGCTTTCGGCGGACGCCAGCCCAGATGCCGGAGCTGGACGCGTGCCCGAGCGGCGGCGTCGCCGACCGTGTCCGGTGGTACGTCGCCGAGCCTGATCATCCCCGGGTCGGCGATCGCGGCCTTGATCGTCGCGGCACTCCAGGTGCGGGCCACCGCCGTCGAACCGATGCGTATGGCGAAGGCGCCGGAGCGTTTCAGGTGGTCCACCAACGGGCGGAGCCAGCCGGCCAGATCGTCCGAGGCCCAGTCGATCACCGGCCCTTCGGGCAGGTACGCCAGCGACGCCTTGAGCCCGGGCAGCCGCCGATACAGCACCAAGCCCGCGCCGACCAGTCGATCGTGGTCGTCGAACCAGCCCAGCGATTCCGACCCCCACTCGCTCTTCACCGACGCCCAGGCCGGGGTCTGCAGGAAACTCACCGCGGGTCGGGCCGCGTTGAACGCGGCGTGATCGCTCGCCGTGATGGTCCGTATCCGAAAAGCCACAGCCGCTGCTCCTACCTGTCGTCCATGGGTCGATCTGCCGGCGCGTCGTGGGCACCGGACGCGAGGCGCGGCGTCGACCTCGTCCAGGCGCGCCCCGCGGGAGGCCTTGACGAGCACCACGTCGCCGGCGGTGAGCCGACCGCGCAGCCACGCGACGGCCGCGGCGTTGTCGGCCCGCGCCGTGGCCCGCGCTCCGGCTCCGTCGGCGGCAACCGGCCGCTCGCCATGGCGGCGAGCGGGGGCGGACCGGCGAGGTGGAGGACGGCGGAGATCGGCTGGCCGGAATTCATGCCGTCCAGTCAAATGAACGTGGTGTTGCCGGCGCATATGCGATTTTCGATACGCCGACGATATGGTGCCGGCCGCCGCCTCGCGAAAGCATGGATGTGGCCGGCCGGCCGCGTCGGCTTCACCTGCGGAATCGACTGTGGGCGTCAGGCGCGGCAGCACCGTTGCCTACCCATTCGAGTCTCGCTTCCGGATCGCCCGGAGCTCTGAGGGCGACGCGACACGGCGACGTATCCCGCATTCACCGCACCGGAATCCTCCGCGGACCGGGGACGCGTCCTTGAAGGTCAAGAAACGAGCATCACCCTGCGCTTGCAGCGGCCGGCGACACCCATATCGTCGGCGTATCAAAAAACGCATACGCGTCGGCAACGCCGCCCCCTCTTCTCTGGACGGCATGAGTTCCAGCGGAGCGATACGAGCGGCGGTGCGCCGCACCCGAGCCCCGGCGTCGTCCTCACGTGCTGTCTCGACAACGGGAATCACGGTGTACGGATGCGAGCGGGACGAAGCCCTTCTCTTCCGGGAAATGGCGCCTCGCTACGGCGTGGTGCCCACCATCACGAACGAACCGTTATCCGAAGCCAATATCGACCTGGCAGTCGGGAATCGGTCCGTCAGCGTCGGCCACAAGACGCACGTCACCCGGGCCGCGCTCTTCGCGCTGAGCCGCGCCGGTGTGGAGTATCTCTCCACACGAAGCGCCGGATACGACCACATCGACGTGGGCTACGCGGAGAGCGTCGGCATCTCCGTCGGCAATGTGGCGTATTCTCCCGACAGTGTTGCCGACTACACGCTGATGCTGATGCTGATGGCCGTGCGCCACGCGAAGGCCATCATCCGTCGCGTCGACGCCCATGACTACCGGCTGAGTGAGACGCGCGGCAAAGAGCTGCGGGACCTGACGGTCGGAGTGGTCGGCGCGGGGCGTATCGGCACAGCGGTCATCGACCGGCTGCGAGGCTTCGGCTGCCGCGTGCTGACCTGCGACAATCGCCCCGAGAGTTCCGCCGGTCACGCGCCGATCGACGAGCTGCTTCGGCGCAGCGACATCGTCACGCTCCACACCCCGCTCACCGCGGAAACCCGCCATCTCCTCGACCGCCGACGTATCGAGCAGATGAAAGACGGCGCGTTCGTCGTCAATACCGGACGCGGGGCGCTCATTGATACCGAAGCGCTTCTTTCGGCATTGGAGAGCGGCAGATTGGGCGGCGCGGCGTTGGACGTCCTCGACGGCGAAGAAGGAATCTTCTACGCCGACCGCCGGAACAAGCCCATCGAGAACCGCTCGCTGTTGCGACTGCAAGAGCTGCCGAATGTGTTCATCAGCCCGCATACGGCTTATTACACCGACCATGCGCTGAGTGACACCGTCAGGAACAGTCTCGTCAACTGCCTCGACTTCGAAAGCGGAAAAACATGAACAGGTTGAAGATCGGTGTCGTCTTCGGGGGCGCTTCCGAAGAGCACCCCGTCTCCGTCAAGTCCGCCCAGGAGGTCGCGAAGAACCTCGACACCGACAGGTACGAACCGTACTGGATCGGCATTACGCGGTCCGGTGCCTGGACGCTCTGTGACTCCCCCGGCGCGGACTGGGAGAACGGCGGCGCTCGTCCGGTCGTGCTGTCACCCGACCGAAGCGTCCACGGACTGCTCGTCCTGGAGCGGGGGCGATGCGAAGAGGTCCGTTTGGACCTCGTGTTGCCCCTTCTGCACGGCACGCTCGGCGAAGACGGCGCGATCCAGGGCCTGTTGGAGCTCTCCGGCCTCCCCTATGTCGGCTGCGATGTCCAGAGCTCCGCCCTATGCATGGACAAATCCCTGACCTACACCGTCGCCCGGAGCGCGGGAATCGCCACGCCGAATTTCCGGGTGGTATCGGGGAACGGGGCGGTCGACGCCGGCCGGCTTCCTTACCCGGTCTTCGTGAAGCCGGCCCGTTCGGGCTCGTCTTTCGGCGTCAGCAAAGTCGCCGGGGAAGAGGACTTGCCGAGTGCGCTGGACGCCGCACGACAGTACGACTCGAAGGTCCTGATCGAAGAGGCCGTGGCCGGGAGCGAGGTCGGCTGCGCGATCCTGGGGGAACCCTCCGCCCCGATCGTGGGCGAGGTGGACCGCGTAGCCCTCTCCCACGGATTCTTCCGGATCCACCAGGAGGACGCACCCGAGGAGGGCTCGGAGAACTCGACGTTCGTCGTTCCCGCCGACATCTCCGAAGAATCGCGCCAGCTCGTCCAGGAGAGCGCCAGGACCATCTACCGCGCACTGGGCTGCCGGGGCCTTGCCCGCGTGGACATGTTCCTCAAGAAGGACGGCCAGGTGGTACTCAACGAAGTCAACACCTTGCCCGGCATGACCTCCTACAGCCGCTATCCCCGGATGATGGCCGCCGCGGGACTACCACTTTCCGACGTGATCGACCGGCTCGTGTCCATGACCCTGCACCGGGAAAAGCGATGAACGACGACTTCGTATATCTGGACGAGCTGGTGCCCGGCATCCGGTGGGATGCCAAGTACGCCACCGGGGACAACTTCACCGGAAAGCCGGTGGACGGTTACCTGGCCAATCGGATAGTCGGCACCAGAGCTTTGTGCGCGGCCCTGGGGCAAGCGCAAGCCGAAGCCGCGTCCCTCGGCTTCGGCTTGCTCGTCTGGGACGGATACCGTCCGCAACGCGCCGTCGACTGCTTCCTGCGCTGGTCGGAACAGCCGGAGGACGGCCGGACGAAGCAGCGCCACTACCCCAATCTCGACCGATCCGAGCTTTTCGACAAGGGGTACGTGGCCGCCAAGTCGGGCCACAGCCGCGGCAGCACCGTCGACTTGACGCTCTACGACCTCGCCACCGGAGAAAACGCCCGCATGGGCGGCGACCACGACCTCATGGACCCGATCTCACATCACGGAGCAAGCGGAATAACGCCCGTCGAAGCGGAAAACCGCGAGCGCCTTTGCTCCATCATGGAGAACTGCGGATTCGCTCGCTACCCCTACGAGTGGTGGCACTACACGCTGAAAAGCGAGCCATACACGGATGTCTATTTCGACTTTCCCGTCATCTGATGGGAGCCCCCCTCACGCTCACGTCTGCCCGTGGGGAGGCCCGGACCGGAACGACGGGGCGGTCGTGCGGCGTGCCGCACGGCATTGGTGACGAGTTCCGACAGCAACAGCACCGCGGCGTCGCACACGTCCTCGTCGATGTTCCAGGCCGCCGACTGCGCGCGCAGCACGTCGCGGGAACGGCCCACGCTGCGTGGGTGACGCGGAAATCGATGGCTCACCTGTGTGCCTGAGTGGCCGGTCGGTGGCTGCGGTGCGGGCTGACGGGCAGGGGACATCGACGTCTCCTTGTCGAGGGGGGCATACAACCGAACGAGCGCATCCGTAACGGAATACCACGCGGGAATGCCGGCGCCGTTCCGCATCCTCGGCTTTCCCGTCCGGGACGACCTCGACGTCGTGTACCTGGAGAGCCACACCAGTAGCCTCTACCTCGAACGCCCGGAAGACGTGGCCCACTACAGTCGTGCGTTCGACCTGATGCGAGCCGCCGCGCTGGACATCGGGCCTTCGCGCGATCTGATGGCCCGACTCGCGAAGGAACTCACATGAGGAATCCCCGTGAATTCCGCCTCCCTGACGATCAATTAGCGTGGCGGAGGAGTTCGTACAGCGGTGCCCAAGGCGACTGCGTGGAGATAGCAGAGCTCGCCGGAGCGCATTACGCGGTACGGGACAGCAAGAATCCCCGCCGCGCGCGCCTCGTCTTCCCCGCCGAGGAGTGGGCGGGCTTCATCGGCGTCCTCTCCGGGGACGGCTTTCCGGCGTGATACGAGAGAAAGGTTGCCCAGCGGGGGCGGAGGACATCGTTCTCCGCCCCCGGGTTGTTCTCCGCCCCCGGGTCGTTCTGTACGAGGGGGACGAGCCGTTCAGCGCCGCCGCAAGTGCCGGATGAAGAACCCGCGCATGTACCCGCGCACCAGCGGCACCGACACCGCCGGTTCGATCGTGCCGACCATCTTCTTCCGCTCGTCGGCCGTCATCAGCCCGGCAGCCTGCAACTGGGGCACCAGTGCCCCGTAATCCGTGAACGTCCAGTGATCGGCGTCCCCGACCTCGCGCCGGTGGGCGTGTCCTCCCGAATGGGCGAGCGCGGCCGACCAGGAGCGTTCCAGTTCCCGCTTCCCGAGGAAGCCGGAGGAGCCCAGCAGGAGCAGCGGTCGGTCCACGCCGTCGCGGGCCACGGGGAACAATTCCCCTTCCTGGCCGGGTGCCTGGGGCGGGTGGTCCAGGAAGCCTTCGATGTTGACGGCCGCGCTGACGCGATCGTCGTCGTACAGCGTCTGCGCCGCGGTCGTCCCACCGGCCGAGTGGCCGTAGACGCCGACCCGCCGCAGGTCCAGCGCGCGGCCGAGGTGCCGGGGGAGCGGGTGGCCCGTCGCGTCGGGGTTCCGTCCGGCCGCCAGCGCCTCCAACTGGTCCAGCACGAAACGGGTGTCGGCGATCCGCGTTTCGATCATGGTGCGGAAGAGCCGCGGATTCGTCCGGGGGTCGTCCCGGAACACCGTCGTGCGGATCTTCTCAGGGCCGGGCGGCTTGTGCGGGAAATCCACTTCGGACGCGTCCCCGGGGTGGTCGATGGTGACCACCACGTGTCCGTGGGAGGCCAGTTCCTCGGCCACACCGGTCCCGAGTGTGCGCGGGTCGCCGCCGCCCGGGGTGTAGAGGAGCACCGGTCGCCGTACGGGCAGCGCGGGCGCGCCCGTGTGGGCGTGGGTTCGGGTGGCGGCCCAGGCCACGCCGGTGTCGGGCAGTTCCCGGTGCAGGGTGGTGGTGTCCAGGACCTCGAAGACGGCCGCGGCGTCCGGGGTCATCTGCGGGGCGACGGGATAGCCGCGCACCGTGTGGGCGGGGTAGAAGACGCTGATCATCAGTTCGCGGGGCCGTGTTTTATCGACCCACGGGTCGTTGCGCTCCGTGTCGACCAGGTAGAGCGTGGTCGCGCCGAGCCGGTACGGGCCGGTCGGCGCCGGTAACTCCAGGACGAAGCCGTCCGGGTCCCGGGGCGAGGCGCCGTTCGCCGTTCGCGCCGAAGGAACCCCGTCCGCGTCCCCCGCCGCCCGTGCGACGCCTCCCCCGCCGGCGAACAGGAACGCGGCACCGGCACCCAGCACGGCGGATCTGGCGACGGCCCGCCGGGTCATCCCGATCACGCCCTGACCTCCGGTGATGTCGTCGGCGGACCCGCGCGCCGGCGCGCAAGCTCCGTTCGCACGCCCATTGCCTCGCGCTCCCTTACCGACCATGGCTCTCCCCTCATGAATCTCTGACGCCGGTGATTCGCACCGCGCTTCCGCCGTGCCGGGGGTTTGCCCCGCGTTTCCGGGAGGATGGCGAAGCCGCTGCTCAACGACCCTGTGGAAGGGCAGGTCCGACCGTTTCGCAGGCGCAAGCCGGAGCCGGCAGGTTCCGTCAGGGTCTCCGCAGTCTCCTGCACGGGTGCCGTCGGATGCCCAAGATTTTCGGCCATGCGGGTGATCGGCTTCTCGGCGCCGGGCGGGGAGGTCCGAGAGGCCCGGTGAAGCCCGGTGAGGCCGGGTGAGGCCCGGGGAGCGGCGCAGTCGCGGTCAGGCCTGCTGTCGCAGTCGGATCTGCCCTCGCGATCAGACCTGCCGTCGCGGTCAGGTCTGCCGTCGCGGTCAGGTCTGCCGTCGCGATCAGATCTGCCGTCGCGATCAGGCCCGCTGGCGCGGTTCGGGAAAGGGCTCGGGGATGGGTACCGGGGTCAGCCGTGCGCTCGTGGGCACCTGGGCGCGGATGTGGTGGCGCAGGAGCGCGAGCGGGACGGGCCGGTACAGCGGGCGGGGGCGGGGGTCGGCGGCGTAGCGGTGTTTCCTGCGGCGGGTGAGGCGGGGGAGGTAGGCGTTGGCGAAGCGCAGGAGGGTGGGGCGGTCGGCTTGGGCGAGGCCGGTGTCCAGGTCGCCCAGGATTCGGGAGCACAGGGCGCGCTGGGCGTCGGCGGCGCCCTGCGGGCCGTGGAGCATGGCGTGCAGGCGCACGGTGTTGAAGGAGTCCTCGGCCAGGTCGCTTTCGTAGGTGACACGGTCGGCGGTGATCTCGTCCCGGGCGAAGACGTGCGCGGCAAGCCGCAGGAACTCCTCGTCGGCGGGCATGCCGGCGAGGTGGTGGGCGAGCCGGGCCAGGAAGCGGATGTGGGAGGAGCGCTGGTAGCAGGTGGCGTGGACGAGGTCGTCGGTGAGGGTTTCGAGGCCGCGGACGATCCGGGTCTCCAGGTCGAAGTAGGCGTCGAGGGCGTCGAGTTCGCCGGTCAGGGCGGTGTCGGTGGTGAGCTCGTAGGCGTCGAGGATGGCGTCGATGCCCTGGCGCCAGGTGGTGTCGGGGGCGGTGTGGTGGCGCTGGTGGTCTTCGTAGCTGAGGTCGGCGCGGTAGACGAGGGCTTCCACGTGCTGGAGGGCGGGCCTGACGCAGTTGGCGGCGGCGGGCGGGCAGCCGAGGCGGACGATCAGGTCGACGGTGGTGTCGGTGATGGGGGTCGCTTTGAGCTGGTGCTGGAAGGTGATGGCCGTGTGCTGCCAGGCGGATTCGCCGGTCACCGACAGGGCCCCGCGCACCCGGTTCCTCGCACGCAGGAGGGCGGTGACGGCAACGGTGTGGGCGGTGGTCAAGGTGGCCTCCCCGTAAGCGCTATTGGGAGGGGTCGTGCTCATGGTGCGTGGGTTCCATGCGTGGCGGCGCGGGCGCACAGGGGCCCATAGGGGCATCCACGCACTCCCGGTTGGTCCTTTGATCGGATGAGTGCCGCGCATGCCCCCCATGAGGGTGATGCACATCATGTAATCGTCCCGTCACTCTGTGCTGAATGGGTGATTGACGGAATCGCCCGCGAGGTGAAGAGGGGATGTGGTGGACGTGGTGATGGAAACGCGCGAGACCGAGATCGTGTACCAGGCGCCCGAATTGGTGGCGGTCGGTGATTTCGCCGAGCTCACCCTCGGCAAGAGCGCGCCCGACGCGGAGAACTACACGGGTATGGGCGGCTGGTGAGGATTCCCCGAGAGAGGAGCATGAGGATGGAAACGCGCGAGAACGAGATGGCCTACCAGGCACCCGAGTTGGTGGCGGTCGGCGATTTCGTCGAGCTCACCCTCGGCAATGGCGTGGACGCCCCGGAAGGCTACGGCGACATGTCATGAAGGACCTCTCGTGACATGAGAGTTGTCGTTCGCGGTTCTGCCCGACGCCGATGCGGCCCGTGAGTCGGCGCGGCTCGTGTGTGCGCGGCCTGGGGTTCAGGTGGTGGCGCACACGTCGGGTCGTCCGTGGCTGGTGGGTCGTTGGCCGGCCGGGCCCGGGCGGTTCGGGGTCGGGCGGATGCGCGTGGCGGTGGCCGGGTTCTGCGCCCGGCCGCCGGCCAGGCGCTGGGGGCGGCGGCCGGGCGGCTGCGGAGCCTGACGGGGGCGCGGGGCGGCGGTGTGGGAGGGGCGAAGTGGCCCCCGTGCGTGCTGTGGCAAGGGGTCGTACTCGCGGTACACGGATTTCATGCGTGACGTGGCGGGCGCATAGGGCTCATGGGAAGCATTCGCACACACCCGGTAGCGCCGGGGCCGTGCGAGTGCCGCGCACGCCCCCCATGAGGGTGATGGCACGTCAGGTAATCATTCGGTCACTCTGTGAAGGCGGGTGGCAGATGGGGTCATTCGCGAAGCGAGTAGAGAGGACGCGGTGATGGAAACGCGCGAGACCGAGATGGTGTACCAGGCGCCGGAGTTGGTGGAGGTCGGCGAGTTCGTCGAGCTCACGCTCGGCGGGGGCGGGCCCGTCCCGGAGAGCTACATGACTTACCCCGGCGGCTGGTGAGTGTCCTCCCGTGACACGGGAGACGTCGTTCGTGTTTCTGCCCGATGTCGATGCGGCCCGTGAGGCGGCACGGCGGGTGCGGATTCTTCGAGAAAGGACGTGGTGATGGAAACCTGCGAGACCGAAATGGTGTACCAGGCGCCGGAGTTGGTGGAGGTCGGCGATTTCGCCGAGCTCACCCTCGGCCAAGGCGGGTACGACCCGGAGGGCTACCACGGCTACACCGGCTGGTGAGGCTTCTCTCGTGACACGGGGGACGTCGTTCGTGCTTCTGCCCGACATCCACGCGGCCCGAAGGGCGGCGCGGTGGGTGAGGGTTCTCTGAGAAAGGACGCAGTAATGGAAACGTACGAGACCGAAATGGTTTATCAGGCGCCGGAGCTGATGGAGGTCGGCGATTTCGCCGAGCTCACCCTCGGCCCAGGCGGCCCCCAGTACGAGACCTACACCGCCTACGGCTGGTGAGTGTCCTCTCGTGACACCTGAGACGTCGTTCGTGCTTCTGCCCGACACCGACGCGGCCCGTGAGGCGTCCCGGTTGGTGTGCGCACGGCCTGGGGTCCAGGTGGTGGCGCACGCGTCGGGTCGTCCGTGGCTGGTGGGTCGTTGGCCGGCCGGCCGGGTTCGGGTGGTCGCGGCCGGGCAGGTGCGCGTGGCGGTGGCCGGGTTCTGCCCGGCCACCGGCCAGGCGCTGGGGGCGGCGGCCGGGCGGCTGCGGAGCCTGACGGATCTCGACGCGGTGGCCCGCGCGCTGGCGGGCAGCGCCCACCTGCTGGCCTCGGTCGGGGGCCGGGTCCGGGCGCAGGGGACCGCATCGGGCGTGCGGGCGCTGTTTCACGCGCGGCTGGCCGGGGTGACGATCGCCGCCGACCGGCCCGATGCCCTCACCCGGTTGACCGGCGCCGAAGTGGACGACGAGGCGCTGGCCCTGCGCCTGCTCGTCCCGTGGGCCGCGTACCCCTTGACGGGACGTCCGGTGTGGCGGGGGGTGCGGCACGTACCTCCGGGCTGCTGGCTGCGGATGGACGAGGACGGGGCCGCGCACACCATTCGTTGGTGGCACCCGCCAGAGCCGACGGTTCCGCTCGCCGAGGGGGCCGGGGCCGTGCGGGAGGCGTTGACCACCGCCGTCCACGCCCGGGTCCGGGACGCGGAAAAGGTGGTCAGCACGGACCTGTCCGGGGGGATGGACTCCGGCACGGTCACCCACCTCGCCGCGAGCGTGACCCCCGGGCTGGTCACCATTCGTACGCCGCAGTTGGACACCGGCGGGGACGACGCGGCGTGGGCGGCCCGCATCACCGGGCGGCTGCCGGACGCCGAGCACCTGGTGCCGGCCTACGAACAGGCGCCGACGATGTTCGCCGGGCTGGACGACGCCGACGGCATGGTCCTCGCGTCCGAGCCGCCCTACTGGGTGCGGGCCGGCGCCCGGCTCGTCGACGTCGCCGAGCGCGTCGCCGCCCGCGGCTCCTGCCTCCACCTGTGCGGCCACGGCGGTGACGAGGTCTTCCACACCGGAGCCATCGCCTTGCACACCCTCGTCCGGCGCCGACCGCACAGCGGCGTCCGCGCGATGCGCGAGGCCCGGTCGCTGGCGCACTGGCCGCTGGGTCCGACGGTGCGGGGCCTGGCCGACTCCCGCTCCTTCCCCACCTGGCTCACCCGTCTCGGCACACAGCTGCACCACCCGCCCCCCGCTCCCTTCCTCCCCTCCCTGGGCTGGACATCGCCCCTGCGGATGCCGGACTGGGCGGCCCCCGAAGCCGTCGCCACCGCGGCCCGGCTGCTGCGGCAGGCCGCGCGGGAACGCCCGCGCCCGCTGGGCCCGGGTCGCGCGGCGCACACCGCAGTAGAGACCATCCAGCGCGGCGGGGCCATGGTGCGCTACGCCGCCGGGCTGATGGCCGCCCACGGGGTGGACTTCGCCGCGCCCTACCTGGACGATCAGGTGATCGAAGCCGCGCTGGCCGTACGCCTCCACGAGCGCGCCACCCCGCGCCGCTACAAGCCCCTGCTCGCCCAGGCCATGCGCGGCCTGGTCCCCGACGACCTGCTCGGCCGCTCCACCAAGGGCAACTACGGCGAGGACACCTTCGACGGCCTGCGCCGCCACCGCGCCACCCTGCTGGACCTGTTCCACGGCTCGCAGCTCGCCCGCCGCGGCCTCATCGACGAAGCCGCCGTCCGGGCCACTCTCCGCGCCGACCACGCCTTCTACCAACCGCTGCAAGCCCTGGAACCCACCCTCGCCTGCGAGGTATGGCTGCGCAGCCTGGACCGCACCCGCGAACCCGCCGACGAAGGAGCCCCGTGACCCTCACCCTGGCCCCGGACGTGGTGCCCACCGACACCGAGCACGGCACCGTCCTCCTCGACGAACGCCGCGGACGCTACTTCAAGCTGAACGCCACCGGAACCTTCCTGCTGCGCGCCCTGCTCGACGGCGCGGACCACCACCAGGCCGCCGCCCTCCTGTGCCGCCGGTACGGCATCGACCCCGCACGGGCGCAGGCCGACGTCTCCGCCCTCGTCGACGCCCTGACCGCGGCGAAACTGGCCCGCCCATGAGCTCCCCGCTCACCCTCGAAACACAGGTCGCCCTCCGGCTGCGCCGCCGCCTGGCCGCCCGCCTCGCCGTGTCCGCGGCCCGCCTCCTGGCCACCCAGCCACCCCGCCGCATCCGCGCCGCCCTCCGCCTGCTGCGCACCGGCGCCCACCCCGCCACCACCGAACAGGCCCAGGCCGCCCGCGACGCGGTGGTCACCGTCAGCACCCGCTGCGCCGGGCAGCACTGCCTGCAACGGTCCCTGGCCGCCGCCCTGCTGTGCCGGATGACGGGCACCTGGCCCACCTGGCGCACGGGCGTACGCACCGCCCCGTTCCGCGCCCACGCCTGGATCGAAGCCGCCGGCCGCCCTGTTGGCGAACCCCACCCGGACGACTACTACCGCCCCACGATGACGGTGGGGCCGTTGGGGCCCTGATGGGCGGATGGGGCCGCCCCTGGCCGAGCCTCCGGACGATCCCCGCAGCCTCCGTCGGGTCTGCCCCGCGACGATGGGCGAAGCGCGACCCGTACGACGGGCGAACCGCGGCCCGCACGATGGACGAAGCGCGCCCCGTACGCTGGACGAACCGCGGCCCCGGGCCGTGGCGGTCGGTCGGCGGGGGCGGCCTCCCCGTAGTCATCAAGGAAAAACCGACGCTTTACGGCTTCACGGGCCCTCGGCAAGGCAAGCCCCGAACGCCATCGCGGATAACGCGTCAAGGCGGTGGATAACGCGTCAAGGCGTCCGGAGGTTCGTGCAGCCGTGTTCGTTCGCGGACTGCTGCGCGAACGCGCGCAGCGCCTTCCGTTCGAACTCGTCCGCCTCGGAAGGAACGGCGGGTTCGCCGCGTCCGACCGTACCGGCGAGATAGAGCGCTTTGCGGTGGTCGGGGCACTGTGCGGTGGCCCAGGTTGCCGTTTCCCGCTGACCGGAAGCGCCCGGATACCTATCGAAGCCGTCCTCGCTCTTCCCGATGTTCTCCGCGGCGCGCCCGTACAGCGCCATGAACCGGAAGACCGACTCGAATTGTCGCTTGCCCTTGCCCCTGATCAGGAAGCAGTCTTCGGCGAGCGAATCCGGGTCCTTGGGGCTTCCGGCAGCCAAGGGAGCGTTCTGCCGACGCGCGTCGGGGGTCATCCCGGCCAGCGGGGCGCAGACCCCGGTGGCCCGGTCCAGGGGTTTGGACGCCAATTCCAGGTACGGGGCGGTGGACGGCACTCGCTCGACCGGCTTGCCCAATTCCGCGTCGCAGCCGAACTTTTTCGCGGCGTTCGTCGCGGTGCCGGTGAGAGCCTGGGCGAAACGGGTGCGGTACTGGTCAGATGCGGCCTCGTCCATAGTCAGCCCGCGTTGGCTGGTGGCCACGAGCAGCCTTTCCCCGGACTTGTTGCGACACGTCAACTCAACGGCCCCACGCATCACCGGCACTATTTCCTCGTTCGACACCACCGAACCGCGCCAGCCGTACCCGACGGGATAGCCGATTCCCTCATACCCGTTGGCGAATATATGGTGGATGCCCCAATTGGCTCTCGCCGCATGGGAAGCCCAACGGATGTCCACCGTCATGACTCCCCGTTCTCTGTCCTTGCCCCCCTCCCACTCGCGGTCCTTCGCATGGCACTGAGCGATGCTCTTCCCGTTGTCCCCGAAGATGAATGCGCCGCCATCCGGAATGGCCCTGACCGCGTCACTGCCCAGCGCCGATCGCACGGTGTCGCCGTCCATCACGCCCTGGCAGGCCTCATCGAAGGATTGCCTGTCACGCCACTTGTCGAAGCCGCCCGTGAGGTAGAAGGCACCACCGGCGGCGGCCATCAGACAGACGAATGCCACGGCTCCCGTGATCAAGCGACGGCGCTTCTTGTTCACCGGGCCAGGCTCATTCACACGTGTTTCTTCCTCGGCCTGACTGGTCATGAGACGGCCCACCCCCCACTGCCCCCAGTGTCCACTCAACAGTGCTGAACGACCGAAGGTATCAACGAAACGATCGTAGAAGATAGCTTGTTGCGATCGTCCCGTCCGGGTCCGGCACTTCCTTCTTCCAGCGATGGCCGCGCGCCACAGAGGGCGGAAGCTGCTCAGCCTGGTTTTCCCCGCGAGAACCGACACCGTCGGCGGATTCGCCAACGGTGTCGAGAGCTGCTGGTCCGGAACTGCTGGACGAGAGTTATTGGGAGGGAGCTACTGGTAGGGAGCTACTGAGGGGGAGGGCCCCTACTCCCCGGCCCCCCGACCCTCCGGCCGTCGACCCATCCACACCATCCGCTCGGCACGCATGGTGAGGTCGTTCCGCCGCAGCACGCTCTGCGGGCCGTCATCGTCGATGAGAGCGTCCAGTACGGACAGGTCGTCCGCGCTCAGGCGCCCGTCGAGACCGGTGCGGGTGCGCCGCAGCACCATCTGGGCGTAGCGACGGGCGGGCTCGGGGAACGGAGAGGTCAGTTCCACGGTGAACGGACGCTCGCCCTCGATGACGAATCCGGCGTCGGCCAGGCGCGGTCCCCAGTCGGCGCCCATATGGGGCATTGTCTCCGCGCGCTGGTGGGCCATCGCGGCTTGGCAGCGGGCTTCCAGGCCCGGTCGGCCCACACCGAGGTCGTCGGGGAGGAAACGGGGGACGCCCTCCAGCTCGATCACGGCCAGCAGCCCGCCGGGACGCAGCGCCGCGAACATGTCGCGCAAGGCGCGATCGGGGTCCGCCATGTGGTGCAGGGACGCCGACGCCCACACCAGGTCCACTTCGCCGAAGTCGGGCCACGCCGCGTCCAGGTCCGCCTCCACGGTGCGCACCCGGTCCGTCACGCCTCGTTCGCGGGCCTTGTCCCGTAGGTGCCGCAGCATGTGTGGGGAACTGTCCACGGCGATGGCCTCGGCGTCCTTGAAGTGCGGGAGCAGGGCGAAGGTGCCCTTGCCGGTGCCGCTGCCCAGGTCGAGGATCCGGCGGACGGTCATGCCGTCGGCCAGGTCCGCCACCCAGGAGGTCACCTCGGAGAGGTACGTGTGCAGGACTTCCGCGTCGAGGTCGAGCATGGCGGCCATGTCCGATTCGTCGAATGCGGACGACGCGTGGGTGTGGGCGTGATGGTGGCCTTCATCGTGCCCCTGTTCGTGGCCGTGGCCGTGGCCTGGACCGGAGCCGTGAGCGTGCTGGTGCGGGGAAGGCGAATGCGGGTGATGAGTCATGTTTCGACCTTACGAGTCCCTTGCGTCGGTCGCATACCATCTTGCGTATGACGCAAGAAAGCGAAGATCTCGACGCCCTGGTGCGCAAGCGGATCAGGGGCCTGCGGGTTGCCGCGGGCTGGTCGCTGGACGAGCTCGCCGCCCGCTGCTACCTGAGCCCGTCCACCCTGAGCCGCATCGAGACGGGCCATCGGCGGATCGGCCTGGACCAGCTCACCGCGATCGCCCGGGCCCTGGGCACCACGCTGGATCAGCTCGTGGAGACCGCCACCGACGATGACGTCATCATCAGGCCGCGGCACGACGCGGTGCGCGGGGCCACCATGTGGGCGCTCAACCGCGATCCCGGCGTCACCGTGGTCAAGATGCGCATCACCAAACCGGCCCCGACCGGCACCGCGGCGTTGAAGGCCCACCCCGGCCGCGACTGGTTCACCGTCCTGTCCGGAACGGTGGTGCTGCTGCTGGGAGACCGCAGAATCCTCGTCGAGACGGACCAGGCGGCGGAATTCTCGACCATGACACCCCACGCGTTCGGCGCCCACGGCGGCCCGGCGGAGGTCCTGGGCGTCTTCGACCACGAGGGACAGCGCACCCATTTCCGGTCGCCCGATTGAGGCGGCACCGGCCCGACGCGGCAGCCGGACCACGTCCATACGTGCATTCCCGCCACCGGTCCGAGCGACAGGGGCAACCGGAGCAACCGGAGCAACTGAAGTAACCGGAACAACTGAAGCAACCGGAGCAGCTGAAACGGCCGGGGCAGCCGAAACGGCCCGTCCGACGAACCGAGGGGCCGTTTCGAGCGACCGAGGCTACTGAGGTTGAACTCGTGATGCCGCCAGGTTGCTCAGGCCGGTCTGTTGCCGGGCCGGTCTCGGCGAGGCAGCCGTTTATGACCAGACCACCGGCCGCCGCCGATTACCTGGTGCGCTCAGTGCGATCGTCGTACTTTTCGCGGGCGGTGATGACTTCTTCGATGTGCAGCACGGACCACTCCGTGAGCGCCTTCAGCGGTTCCCGCAGCGTCTGGCCGAGCGGGGTCAGCTCGTACTCCACGTGCGGCGGCACCTCTGGGTAGACGGTCCGGCTGACCAGCCCGTCGCGTTCGAGGGTGCGCAGCGTCTGGGTGAGCATCTTCTCGCTCACGCCCGCCAGCGCCTGCCGGAGCTGGCCGAACCGGGAGGCCCCGTTCCGGCCGAGTTCGCCCAGCACGAGGACCGCCCACTTGCTGCCGATCTGGTCGAGCAGGTCCCTCGACGGGCAGCCACGCTCGTACGGATCGAATGACGGTGTGGGCGGTGTGGGCCCGGTCACGTTTTCGACAGTAGCCATACGGCTCACCTCAATGCTATCGGTCCGGTAAGTACCCTACCCAAAGGTGGCTACTCCCCAAAAGAGAGTGACTAGGTCAGTCTGTGTTCCATCCCGCCGCGGACGGACCGCGGCAGGCGTGCCAGGCACGCGGAAGGAAGGAATGACCATCATGCGTATCGTCGTCACCGGAGCCACCGGCCAGTTGGGCAGGCTCACCGTCGAGGCTCTGCTGCGGCGCGGGATCCCGGCCGCGGACATCATCGCGACCGGCCGGGACATCGTCAGGATCAAGGACCTGGCCGACCGAGGCATTACGGTACGCCGCGCCGACTTCGCGGACACCGAGGGCCTGGCCGAGGCGTTCGCGGGGGCGGACAGGCTGCTGCTGATCTCGGCCTCGGTCCCTGTGGGCGAGCGGGTCGCCAACCACCGCCGCGTGATCGACGCCGCGGTGTCCGCAGGCGTGTCGCTGGTGGCGTACACGAGCACGACGCACGCGAACACGGCCACCACCGTCCTCGGCGCCACGCACGGCGAGACCGAGGAGTACCTGCGGGACCGCGGAATCCCCAGCGTGCTGCTGCGTAACAGCTGGTACCTGGAGAACTACACCAGCCAACTGCCGCAGATCCTGAAGAACGGCGCCGTCGTCGGAGCCGCAGGCGAGGGGCGGATCAGCGCCGCGTCCCGCGCCGACTACGCCGAGGCCGCAGCGGTCGTCCTCACCACCGAAGGCCACACCGGCAGCGTGTACGAGCTCGGCGGCGACGAATCCTTCACCCTCACCGAGCTCGCCACCGCGATCTCCGCCGCGGCCGGAAAGCAGGTTACCTACGCCGACCTCCCGGTAACCGACTTCGCCCAGGCACTGGCCGCCGCCGGCCTACCCGCCGAGCTGGCAGAGGTCCTGGCTGACGCTGACCGCGGCATGAGCCACGGCGAGATGTACACCAACTCTGGCGACTTGCGCCGCCTGATCGGCCGCCCGCCCATGACCCTGGCCGAGGCATTCGCGACCGCCCTGCATGACCGAGGTTGAACTCGTGATGTGGGCGGGTTGCTCAGGCGAGTCTGACCGTCGGGCCGGTCTCGGCGAGGCAGCCGTCCATGAGTTCGCTGCGGTACTGGATATCTGGATATGCCGTAGGCCGCGCCGGATGCGCCGGACGAGGTGTTCGGGGTGCTGAAGGCGACGTTGGAGAGCCAGCCCGCGTCGCAGGAGGGACCAGACCCCCTCGACGGGGTTGAGGCCGGGTGCGTAGGGCGGCAGATGGTGGATGGTCGGCCAGTCCCGGGCCTCGGCGAACTTTTGCAGGTCGGCGGCCTTGTGGACGTTGAGGTTGTCACGGACGAGAACGATCGGGCCGCCGAGCTGCTGGTGTGCTGCGATCAACAGGTCCCGGCAGTCGCGCCAGGAGGAAGCTCCTGCGCCCATCGCGACGGCCGTCGTCATGGCGGGGCCGGTAGATGAGCCTGGAGCGGTGACCGGGCTTGTAGCAGGTCAGCGCGGCGATGGAGATCCGTCTGCGGGAGCGGGGCCGCGGAGCCGCACCACCGGGGTCCGGCCGCGCTGTGACCAGGTCTTCGCGTGCGGCGGCGTCCATGCAGAATCCGGCTTCGTCCTCGAAGACGAGCCAGGCTCCACGGGCCGCCGCAAGTCTTCCGCGCAGGGCCACACCTCCCTGACCCACCCGGCCACCGCCCCGCCGTTCAGCCCCCCGCCCCAGGCCGCAGATCGTGCCGGACCCACACATTGGGCTCCACGTACACGGCCCGGTCGTGCGCGACATCGCAGCACACCGGGACGAGAGCGCCGGGCACCACCACCTCGCCGTCACTGTCACCGTCGCCGTCGAACGGCAGGCCGGTCCACTCCCGCCACCGGGCCAGGGAGCCGCTGACCGTCATCGACGCCGGAGCCACCTTCTCGATGGTGCCGCCGGCCCTGATGTGGACGCGCAGCCAGGGATCGGACGGCAGCCCGTCGTCCCGCAACCGGGCGATGTACTGGGCCATCGGCTCGTGCGGGTGCAGGTGTTTGGCCGTCGGGCGGACCGGGGCGAGCAGTACGTCGTAACCCTGCTGCCGGGCCGCGTCCCGCAGTGCCGCCAGCAGGCGGTAGGACAGGCCGCGACCGAGGTAGCCGACATCCACCGTGATCTCCAAGGCGCTGACCGTCGTCGTCGGCCGCCCGTGCCACTGATCGGAAAAAGCCCAGGTCAGAACGCGGTCCCATCCCTGGTCCGGAGTCTCCTCCCGTCCTTCGACCCGCGCGTTGAAGGGGACGCTGAACCCCCGCGCGACAACACGATCACCATCCGTCGCCACGACGCAGTGCTGTGGGAACTCCTCCGGCACCCGTTCCAGCAAGCCGTCGACGATCAGGTCACCAGCGGTGAACTCCGGCCATGCGTCGTCGATCTCGTACAGCCGGTCGGCGAGTTCCGGACGCTCGACGAGGGTGGTGATCTGGATGCCGTCAATGTCTGCCACGACGTGGCACCCTGCCACGAACTCCACATTCCGGCCACGGAATTTGTGGGCGGGGCGGTGGTGGAACCCCGTTCTTCCCGGGCGCTAATTCGCTGGTCGCCCGATCATCCGGGCATTTACCCTGCGTTCGGCATTCGAAGTTGATCAACGGCGTCTGCCATGCCGAGGCAATGCCCCCGCCACCCGTCGCCCGCCAGTACAGAACCGGCCGCAGGCACCAACGCACGGAACCCCCGGAAGGATCGCGCACGCACATGGACCCGGCCGACTTCTACACCGGCATCGTCGCGGAGGCCTACGCCCCGCTGAAGTCCTTCTCCCCGGACCCCGGGCGCTATGCGGCCTTCATACGCGAGACCGGTGGTCCGGCGCTGGAGCTGGGTTGCGGAGACGGTGACCCGCTGCTCGCCCTGCGCCGGAGCGGCCTGGACGTCGAAGGCGTCGACTCCTCCGCGGACATGCTGGAGCGCTGCCGCCGCCGGGCCGACGAGGCCGACCTCGCCGTCACCGTCCACCACCAGCGGATGGAAGCGCTCGACCTGGCCCGCCGGTTCCGAGCGGTCTTCCTGGCGGGACCGACGTTCAACCTGCTGCCCGACGACGACGTTGCCGATGCCGCCCTCCGCGGCATCCGCCGCCACCTGGCGGACGACGGTTCCGTGCTGATCCCGCTGCACGTCCCGTCCCCCACCCCCGCCGACCAACTCGGCCAGGTTCGCACCGCCGTCGCTGACGACGGCGCCGAACTGCGGTTCTCCATCGTGTCCGAGGAACGTGACGAAACCCGGCGCACCCAGACCGCCGTGCTGCGCTACGAACGCCACAGTGACGAGGGGAGCACGGCGGCGGAGCGCCCGTGGCTGCTGCACTGGTACACCCGCGCCGGATTCGAGGAACTGGCCGCCGCGGCCGGGCTGGGCACGGTGTCGGTCACCGACGAGGACGGCAACGCGATCGAGGACGACGCCCCCTACATGGTCTTCCGACTCCGGGCTGACGACCACCGCCGTTAGCGAACGCGATTCCCTACGCGCCTACGTGCCTGCGCGCCTATGCCCCTGCGACCTCGGTCGCGCCCTCGGCCTCGGTCTCCAGATCCACCACCGTGCATCCCCACAGCTCGCGCAGCATCTGCGAGGCGAGGCACCAGCGGGTGGGAGGCCGGTCGTACGGGGCCACGTAGTCGTGGTGGGTCAGCGCCGTCAGCCCGCCCGGCCCGTCGCGGTAGAGGACCCCGAGCACCCCGTACGGCACGGGGTGTTGGGCGCGGACCGAGACCGCTCCCCGCCGGATGAGGTGAGGGCACGTCCGTACGGAGAGGCGGGCGTCCTCCAGGCACAGCGGGGGCTGCGCGGTCAGCGCCCCCTCGGGCCAGCCGGCGCCGACCTCACCGGGGAGAGGACGCGTCTCCAGGAACAGCCAGCCCAGCGCCGTCCGGCTCGCGGGCCGCATACAGAACTGGCAGCGGAGGTCGCGCATCGCCGCGCGCTGCCGGATCGGGTGCACGTCACGGAAGCGGGGCCGCCCCGACGGCCTGCCGAAAAGGTCAAGGTTCTGCGAACACCGGGCCCACAGCACGCCCCGCTCGTCCCGGTCCTCGGGGGTCTCCGCCCGATAGCTCAGCCCGACGCGGCCCGGGAGCACCGCGAGCGCCGAGGCCGGGGCGCAGTCCTCACCGGCGCGGGCGGTGATGTACGGGATGGGCGGGGGCTGCGCCCACCGCGTACGGGCCCCGTCGCCCGCCGCCGCGATCGTCACCGCCCGTCCTCCCCGGCGGACCGCAGCGTGCACCAGGTGCTCGTCCCGTCCGCGCTGACGCCCCACCGCTCGGCCAGCGCCCGGACGATGAGCAGCCCACGCCCGCCCTCTTCCTCGGGCCCCGGCTGCCACAGCCGCGACCGGTCGGAGCAGCCCCCCGAGACGTCCAGGTGCACCCCGTCCCCTACATGCGACATCCGCAGGACGACGCGCCGTCCCGCCGTTCCGTGCAGCACGGAGTTGGTGACGAGCTCGCTGACGACCAGCCGCGTCGTCTCGGTGAGGTGGACGAGCCCCCAGCGGCGGAGCTGTTCGTCGCCGAAGCGACGGGCGATCCGGATTTGAGCGGGCTCGGGGACGAGGGAGAGGGCTACGTGGTGGGGGTGGGTTTGGGGGCGGGCTGGTGAGGGTGGGGGAGGGGATGAAGGCATGGTGGGGCTGCCTTTCGGTACGTGAGTGGGTCCGCGTGTGTACGGGTGAGTGCCAGAATTCATGTACGGATATGGCACCGATGAGCGTTACCCCGGGTGGATTTCCTGTTCCCGGAGTGCTTGGAGATCGGGGGAATGAGCCTGGTCCGGATCACCTGCCGGGCGGCTCGCAACTACGGTGACGGGTCCGTGCGTTGGTGTGCAACAGCATGTCGGCTGAATATTCAGTCCACGACAAATTGGACTATGCCGGAACGTGCGGAAACGGCTGCGGAGTCCGCACCGAGGCTGCCACACTCGGCGCAGAGCACCAACGGAACAGCACCGGGAAGAAGGAAAGGCGCACTACATGGCAGCAACACGCGGGCCGACTGGAAGGCGTCTGGAACTGGGAATCCAGCTCCGGGAGTTGCGTGAAAGCGCGTTCATGGACAACGGCAAGCCCATGACACGCAAGGTGGCCATCCACGGAACAAAGCTCTCCGAAGCGTCTTTGCAGCGCATCGAGACCGGTCGTCTGAATTTTCGAAACGTCGGTGACCTGCGCAAGCTACTCGACAAGTACGGGGTCAATGATCCGGACGTCATCGACGCGCTGGTCGACCTGAACCGCGAGGCCACGCGCCAAGAGTGGGTCACGCGGTATCGCAACAACGTCCTGCCCGGTATGCGGGGCTTCGTAGGACTTGAAGCCGAGGCGCAGGAGATTCGTCTCTACCACCCGGCCATAGTTCACGGCCTGCTCCAGACCGAGAGCTACGCCCGGGCAGTCTTCGAGAACGAGAAGCCGGTCGAGGAGACGACCAGCGAGTTCGTCCGGAACAATGTGGCATTGCGCATGGAGCGCAAGGAACGGGTGCTGGAACGAGACCCGGACCCGGTGAAGGTCAGGGCAGTGCTCGGCGAGGCGGCACTGCGGTATGTCATCGGGGGTGCCGACATCATGCGCAATCAGTACGATGAAATCGCACGACTGTCCGTGCTGCCCCATGTCACGGTTCAAGTGTTGCCTCTCAGCAGCCGGGGCTACCGTGCGAGCAGCGATCTCGCCATCCTCACTTTCCCCGACCGGTTGCCGCCTATGGTGCAGGTTGACAACGCATGGGGCGCGATGTCGTCTTCGGACCGGCCGAAGGAGATCGCGCGATTCCTCCGTCGATTCGATGCCATGGTCGCCTCGGCACTTCCGCCCGAGGACACCCCGGAATTCCTGCAACGACTAGCGAAAGAGCTGACGAGCCATTAACACTCACGTTTCAGGCACTGAACTGGCCCCTGAAAGCACCTGGTACAAGTCGTCATACAGCGGCGGAACGGGCAATAGCTGTGTCGAAATTGCTCGCTTGACTGATGGCGTTGGCGTCCGCGACTCTAAGGATGTAGGAGGCCCTGCCCTCCGCGTCCGGGCGTCCGCTTGGACGGCGTTCGTGGATTTCGTCACCCGATAGAGCAGGCGTTCACGCACCTGCCGGCGGTGATCTCGCGGTCCCCTTCCATGAATCGGAGGGGGGCCGCTTCGTGTCAATGCGGGTGCTGGCCATACATCGACGGCGAATGGTCAGTAAAGCGCACACTGAACGGCCTGGTGGTCCCGGAATGCACATCATCCTGACTGAGAACATCCTGCGTCCGACATCGGACCCTCTCAAGTGATGCATACGCAATACGCGGAGGCCAACCGACTCAACGAGCTGGACAACATCGAGGCTCGGATCACTGCGGACAGCCCACCCACCCTACGCTCTGCCTGGGGTTTCACGGGCCTGGAGTTCGATGAGCCCAATCCCGTGTACCCAAGCGACAGCTCCCGGTACCTTCAAGCCGAGTTTCCGGCACGAGCTGGGGGGGAAACTGTGGACATGACTGTTCGCCGGGTTCAGTGCAAGTCTCCCGAGCTGATCCCCGAGCCTGCCTGGATCAAGTCCTCTTACAGCACGCAGAACAACGGGAACTGTGTGGAGGTCGCGCTGCTGAGCGACGGTGTCGGAATCCGCGACTCCAAGATCACGGAAGGTCCCGGCCTGCATGTTGGGGTGGTTTCTTGGTCAGCGTTCGTGGATTTCATCAGCCGATAGATGATTCCCTGCAAAGACTAGGAAAGAGCTGAATAGCCATTAGCGTGGACATTTCAACCACTGAACTGGCTTCTCAAAGCACCTGGTATAAGTCGTCGTACAGCGGTGGAGGCGGCAATAGCTGCGTCGAGATCGCTCGCTTGAGCAAAGGTGTCGAAATCCGCGACTCCAAGGATGCGGCAGGTCCTGCACTCCGTGTTCAGGCGTCCGCTTGGGCAGCGTTCGTGGGCTTCGTCATCCGATAAAGCGGGTACCACATGGCACTCGCCAGGAAGGAGGTGTGTTGGTGAGCCCATCAGACGCCTGGTTCAAATCCTCCTACAGCAACGACTCAGGAGGTCTCTGCGTCGAAGCAGCGTTCCTGCGGTCCGCGCAGACGGAACCCGTCAGCAAAGTTGGCATCCGCGACTCCAAGAACAAGAGCGGGCCCGCTGTGCTTGTTGCTGCGACCACTTGGGCGGCGTTCGTGGATTTCGTCACCCGGTAAAGCAGGCGCACAAGCACGCGCCGCTCGGCGATCTCGCGGTCCCCCTCCGTGTCTCGGAGGGGGACCGCTTCCGTGTGAGCGCGAGCCGGCCGGGGCGGGGCAAGGGGCCGTGGACACGGCCGCGTACGTAGCTGGCCCAAGGGCCAGAAGCCGCCGACGGCCTACCGATCCACGGCGAACGGTTTGCCAGACCGGCAAGTGTGCTTGCCGGGACGTGGACACGCGCGTGCAGGCTGTGCCGAGAAAGTGCCGGTTCACCAAAGACCGTACTTGCCTTACAGGGCAGAGGAGGCAGCAGATGGAAAATCACCATGTCGTGATCATTCCGATCGAGATCGACGAGGAGAAGGAAAGCTCGTATCTCGATGCCTGGCAGGGCGCTGCGGAAGTGATGGCCGCGCAACCCGGCTTCCTGCGGACGTACATGTTCCGCACGACCGTTCCGGGAAGCAGGTTCGCTCTCGTCAATGTGGCGGAATGGGAGTCCGCCGCTCACTGGGAAGAGGCGATGAACGTCTGCCCGATGTTGGGTCAACAGACAGCCGTTGCCCATGCCTCGAATTACGAGGTGATCCGGACGGTCCTGCCCGCCTCCGACCGGCGCCGAAGCTCCGGCCGGGCGCCAGATGAAGCACGAGAACGGCGGCCGTACTGATCTCGGCCTTCGGCTGGCCGAGCGCGGCACCGTGCGTACGTTTCTCGCCCGCGATTGCTTTTCGGCTGCCCTGCCGCGTCAACAGATCAAAAGCCTCCCGCCTGGCAGCCCTCTCTCTCCGTCTCGTGCCGGTGTGGATGTAGGAAAATGACGCAGCACTTGTACGCAGGGCCGACTGTCGTAGAGCGGATGGGTATTTCTGGCTGGCCGGGTGGTGGTACGCCGATGCGAAACACCCGACGAGGATCAGTCCCGCGTCTTTCACCGTCACCGTTGGCCGACAAGTGATCATCGATGACGCGGGAGTGAGGGGAAGCATTCCGAATCCGAGCGGACGAATCCTGAGCCACAGCACGGACTACTGGGGCGACGACACGTATAAACTCTCCGCGGACGCCGTCGTATTCGGGCCGTACTGGGAGGAAACGCGGCTCACTGTTCCGTCGGAAACCTGGCACTTCGATCTCAAGGCGTAAGGATTTTCCGGAACCCTTGATATTGCCGGACCCCGAGGATATCCCTGGATATCCTCGGGGTCCTTGTTGTCATCGCGGGCGTGCACGCACCCGCCGGCCGCGTCGGCGGCCTCACCGGGCCGCACACCTCGACAGGGTGCGGCCCGCGCACCGTCGCAGAGGAGCGGCTCAGAGCGTCGAAACCCTTCTCGTCTCCGCGTACGGGAGTCCCTCGAAATTGCTCAACTGGGCCGTGGTCAGAACGGGGTCGCCCTTGCCGAACGGCAGGCTGTCCCCCCACAGCTTGGGCACGATGACCCGCGCGTCGTGAGCCTGCTCGTCACAGGTGATCGCGTATGGCGACAGCACTCCGCGGGGGCTGTTGAGCTGCGAGTCCCGCTCGTCGGCCAACCGCCAGGTGATGCCCAGGCTCAGCTTGGGGGACGGCTCGCAGATGTATGTGACTTCGACGGCGATGGCCTTGTTCGGCTCCGCGAGCGTGACGTTGCGGATGATCACGTTGTTGTTGTCGAGGCCAGGTCGAATGGTCTGGGCGGCGGAGGCCGGAGCGGCGGTGGCCACGGCACTCGTACTGATCGCGAGGGCGGCGAACGCGGTGGTGGCGAGGTGGCGGAGCCGTAAGGACGGCATGCGTAATCTCCCTTTGCCGACAGCGAGTTGAGGCGGGTGCTCTGGTGCCACCGCACTGGCGACGGCACCACCGGCACCATGCCACCGGCATCATCACACCGGCCTCTCTCGCTCGGCTCTCGGCTCCTTCTGGGCAGTGCGGTCGAGGTCTCTTTTCGCCGGCCGCCCGTCAGAGGGTCGGCTTCACCGCTTCCAGTACCTCCACGTAATGCGGGTTGTACATGATCCCCAGGATGTTGCCGAAGGGGTCGATCACCGATGCGGTGACGAAGCCGCCGCCCTGGTGGTCCGTCGGGGGCTGGTGTTCCTTCGCGCCCAGGGACAGGAGCCTGGTCAGGGTGGCGGGGACGTCGTCCACGTGCCAGTACACGATGGCGCCGGACGGGCCGGACGCCGTGCCGGGGGGTGCGTAACGGCGGTCGACGAGGCCGAACTCGTCCTGGTAGTCGCCGACGCGGAACTCGGTGTAGCCGGGGCGTACGAAGTAGGGCTCGATGCCCAGGACCTGCGTGTACCACGCGGCGGCTGCCTCCAGGTCGTCGGCCCAGTACGTCGCGGTGCTCAGCCCTCGTAACACGGTGCCCTCCTTGTCGGTGGGAGACCGACGGCAGCAGGGGCGCAGTCGATCCCGAACGCGTGGGTGACGTGCGGTACGTCGGTGAGAGGTGCGGTGGGACGGGCGGACTGCGGGCCCTCGCGCGGGCCCGGACGTGGCCAATGCGCAGGGTCAGGGTCGTCGTCACCCTTCATGGCGTCAAGTGAGCGCGGGCGAGCATAAGGGGACGGGGAGAGACCGGTTCGGTGCGTTCAGGGGGCGTGGGGAGGCCGGTCCGGTGCGTTGAGAGGGTGGAAAGAGACCGGCCGGTCCGGTGCTCGTCTGCTCGTCTGCTCGTGAGGAGTGTGGAGTGTGGAGTGGCCCGGTTTCGTCCAGAGTGCCGGTCGGTGCCCGTATGGGCCGTTCGGCCCATGGTGTCCGGGGAAGGGATGATCCATGATCGAAGCGGTGCGTTGTGTGCGTGGATCAGTGACAGGAGCGGTTGTGGAGCAGTTGAGGACGTTCTCCGAGGAGAACCCGATACGGGTCTTTCTCATGGACGACCACGAAGTCGTCCGGCGGGGCGTGTACGACGTCCTGGACGCCGAACCCGGCATCACGGTCGTCGGCGAGGCCGGATCCGCGGAACAGGCCCTCGCCCGGGGCCCGGCGCTCCGCCCCGACGTCGCCGTGCTGGACGTCCGGCTGCCCGACGGCGACGGCATCACCGTGTGCCGGGAGCTGCGCTCCAAGATCCCGGGCCTGGCCTGCCTGATGCTCACCTCGTTCGACGATGACGACGCCCTGCTGGACTCGATCCTCGCCGGTGCCGCCGGCTACGTCCTCAAGCAGATCCGGGGATCGGACCTGGTCGCCGCCATCCGCACGGTCGCGTCGGGTCAGTCGATGCTCGACCCGGCCACGACGACCCGCCTGATGAGCAGCCTGCGTGCGGAGGGCGAGCCCTCGCCCGAGGACGAGCAACTGGCCGTCCTGTCGCCCCGCGAGCGCGAGATCCTCGCCCTCATCGGCGACGGGCTCACCAACCGGGAGATCAGCACGCGGCTGTTCCTCTCCGAGAAGACGGTGAAGAACCACATCTCCCGCCTCCTCGCCAAACTGGGCGTCGAGCGCCGCATCCAGGCCGCCGTCCTGGCCGTGCAGGTCGCCGGGAGCGGCGGGGGAGCGGGGGAGGGGCGCACGGCGCGCGGTCGCTACGCCGGTTGAGGTCGTGTGGCCGTGAGTTCGTGAGGCCGTGTGTTTGTGAGGTCGTGAGTCCCGGACGCTTTGAGGCCGCGCCGGGGGCGTCGGCGGTTGGGCGGGCGAAGGCGACCGGGAGCTGGGACGGTCGGATGGCCCGCGCGCCATTGGCCATGGTGCGCGGGCCCCCGGGCAGACCGGGACTGTCAGAGCCAGACGTCCGGCTCCCAGTAACTGGCGGGCTTGTCCCAGAGGATGCGGCGGATAGCGGCGATCATGTTCGTTCACCTCCCTTCGTCAGCGTTGCGGACGGGGTCTTGAGGGGGGTGCGTCGCAAGGTGAAGGGGCGGGGCAGGACGGAGCCGGACACCAGGGGCCGGGCATCGCCGCCGCCGACGGTCAGGCGGGCGTCCCGTGCCAGGGCGGTGAGCGCCTCGGTGGTCAGGCTGTGGGCGACGGCCGCGCCGGCACAGGTGAAAGGTCCGGTGCTGAAGGGGAGGTAGGGGCCTTGCCCACCCGGTTCGTCCCAGCGTTCCGGCCGGAACAGCTTGGGACGGTCCCAGCGGTGGGGGTCGTGGTGCAGCAGGTAGGGGCTGACCGACAGGATCGTGCCCGCCGCGAACGGCCGGCCGCCGAATTCGAGGGGATGGGGGGCGGGGCGGCCGACCATCCAGACGAACGGGCGGTGGCGGGCGGCCTCGCGCACCACCCAGTCGGCGGGCCACGGCCACGTCGGGCCGGACGGGTGGTGCAGACAGGCCAGCAGGAGCGCCCACGCCACCGCGTAGCCGATGTTGCCCACGATCGACTGGAACAGCAGGAGGTAGAGGTCTGCCACGGTCCGGTCGGTGAGCTCCCCGGGGACGGTTCCGATCACGGCGTCCATGACATCCCGCGGCTCTTCGTTTCCGGGGCCGCGCGTGCGGCGGCTGCGGACCTCTCCGGTGATCGCGGCCAGCAGCCTGGGGCGCAGCACCTCCGCCCGTGCCCGTTGCCGCATGGACGGCTGGCGGGCGGTCAGCCCGGCCGCGACAGCCTGGGCCAGCTGCTGCCGTAGTGGCGGCGGGGCGCCGGGGTGCAGCAGCACGTCCGCCGTGCACCGGTACACCAGCACCGGACCCGCGTCGGGCCACCGGCTGACCGGGCCCAGCCCGGCCGCTTTCTCGGCCGCGCACTGGCGGTAGGCGGGCAGGTGCGCCCTCATCAGGTTCCGGACGGCGCGGCCGAGGGCGACCTGGGCGGTTCGCGAGGGCAGCATGTCTCCGAAGAAGGTGGACATGCCGCCGTGGAAGGCGGGGTCGCGCAGCACCGTGAGCGCCAACTCGGTGTCCCTCACGCACCAGGCGCCCCAGGGAAGCCGGAACACCTCCGCAGCACTGCGGAGTGCGCGGTCTTCGAGGTATCCCAGCGGATCACGCCGGAATCGGCGCATCTCTCGCACGTCTCGCACGCTCACCGCACGCCCTCTCCCAGGGTCGTTCGTCCGCGTCATCAGGGCGACGCCTGTCGTCGGTCACGTTCTCGGAGCCATCGGCTGTTTCGCCGGCCCGCTCGGTCGCGTCCGAAACCGTCGGGCCGGGAGGGTGCGAAGACGGGACGGGCCACGTGCCGGCGTACCAGGGACGGAGCCGTGGTTCCTCAGTCCGTGGTCCCTCAGCCCGTGGTCCCGCAGCCGAGACGAGCCCCGGCGGGCGCCTTCCCACAGCAGCCTCACCCACCGTCAACACCCAAAACGAACACGGGTGATAAACCACCCCATCGAGTAATAGAACGGCCTGCGGGCGGAACGTCACAGGGGGCGGGAGTGGGAGGGGGAGAGGGAGCGGGAGGAGGAGTGGGAGCGGGACAGGTGGCACACCGACGGGCACCGGGCCCGCGAGCGCCGCGCCGACGCCCGCCGGGCGCGCCGCGCCCGACCAGGGGGGCGACCGTCAGGTGCGGCCAGGGCTACACCCTGCGCGTCGGCGCTGCCCCCTCCTCGACGTCCGACGACGCGTGCGTCCGGCCGCGACTTCGAGCACCGGGCAAGGGACGAACCGGAGGGGCGGCCACCGAAGGCCCGAGGCCGAGTCGACCCACCCCCGTTACGGTCGCGCGGCCGGAGCCTCAGCCGGAGCCGGAGCCGGAGCCGGAGCCGGAGCCGGAGCCGGAGCCGGAGTCGTAATCGCAGCCGGACGACGGACAACAGGCCGAAAAGCGGTACTTGACGTTCCGGGACCTTCAGCCCTATCCGATGCGGCGCCGGGCGTGCATGACTGTGCGCCATGGTGAGTTTCCGCAGTCAACGTGGTCCGCTGCCGGGCCGAACCACCGCCCCTTTCCACCCCGCTCCGGGGGAGCACCGGCGGTGACGGCGGGCATCCCGCCGGTCCGGCACTCGATTCAGACGGTGGCCCTGCCCTCGTCCGAAGCCGTGCGTCTCTTGGGGAAGGCGCGGATCGGACGGGTGGTCTTCAGCCATCGCGCGCTGCCCGCCGTGCGGTTGGTCAATCACGTCCTTCTGGACGACCGGATCGTCATCCGGACGCACACCGGTGCCGCGCTGCTCGGCCCGGCGCAGGACGGGGCGGTGGTGGCGTACGAGGCGGACGAGGTCGATCCCGTACGGCGAACCGGATGGAGCGTGGTGGTCACTGGTGTCGCCCACCTGGTGCGCGATCCGGCCGAGCAGCTGCGCTACCAGGGGGCCCTGGAACCGTGGATCGGCGGGGGGATGGACCAGGTGGTCGGCATCAGCATGGATGTGATCACCGGTTATCGCATCAGGTGACGTCGGGAGGGCGGGGGATGGCGTCGGTGCGCGGCGATGGAGGAACGGCGGCGGCGCGGTGGCGCAAGAGGGACCAGTGGCCCCCGGGACGGGACCGCTCGGCCCCCGCGCGCCGGGGGAGTGGTGCCGCATGCTGGCGGGGAACCGGTCCGGAGGTGCCCGCCTGGGTACGAACCCGCGCTGCATCCGCTCGGCAGCCTCGTCCGTCGTACGCCGTCGTGGGTACGAGGCGCGGCTCCGGGCCGGTGACCGTCCGGCCGCCTGTCTGTCCTCCCCCGTCCCTCAGGCGGCCGGACGTGCGGGGGACGGGCGACGGGCTGACGGGCTGACCGGCTGGATGGGCCGGGGCGTGCGGGCCCGTCGGGATCTTGCCGCTGATCAGCCACCGCCTGCCGGGGCCGCCCCTCCTGACGGTGGCAGGTACCGCCGCTGCCTGCGCCTGCCTGCGCCTGCCTGGCCTTCCTGGGCCGGCCGGAGCCTGCCTGACCCCTACTGCCACTGATCGTCCTCGCGGTCCACGTCGGGGATCGGACCGAGGATCGCCCACCCCGGCTTCAGTGACCGGGTGCTGCGGAAGCCGCGATCCTCCGCGTACGCCGCCATGCCGTCCGTGCTGTCGGACGCGTGGATGATCGTGTAACGCGGCGGGTCGTTCCCGTAGAAGCGGAAGAACGTGCGGCCAGGGTCTTTCGCCTGGTGCACGATCACGTCGGTGCCCGGCAGTGCGTCGTACGCCGCCTTGTCCTCCGGAGTCGTCGGCTCGCAGGTTTCGGCCCGTCCGGCCTCGCGTACGCAGATCAGCGCCGGGATCCAGGTGATCCGTTCGGCCTTCGGATGGGCGGCCACCAACCCCCGCATCCGGGCGTCGGCCTTGGCGAAGGCCGCCTGCCCGTGATCGAACCGCGTCTCCAGCTCGTCGAACCGCCGGGCGTCGTACCCGCTGCCGAAATGGACTTCCAGCATTCCGAAAACGACGACCCGCCAGGCCAGGAAGAGCGCCGCCACGATCATCAGCGTGACGAGCAGGACCCGGCCCGGCGAGCGGCGCCAGCGGCGCCGCTGTGACTCGTCGAGGGCGTCAGAACGAACCACTGATGGGTATTTCGACGTCCGCCACCGCGATCGGCGGTGCGTATTTCCCGTCGAACCGGTCATAGTGCTGGAGCGTAAACCAGTCGATGAAGCCGTACTCGGTGACCTCGTCGTCGGGGTCCAGCCCGAAGTGGTCGTAGGAGTGGAACAGCAGCTTTCCGGAGAACGTGTTCCCCTCGACCTTGTAGTCCTTCAGCCGGATCGTGTGCCCGTGGAACTGATGGATGGCGATGGAGAGCGCGCGCTGATTGGCGTCCCAGAGGGAGAAGTCGTACACCGGGTACTGCACGTTGTCGCGGGCGAACAGCTGGTACAGCAGGTTCTTGCTCAGGTCGTCCTGGACCTGGAACTGCGCCGTTCCGCCCCGGTTCTCCTTGATGGACTGGATGATGATTTCCTTGGCCTTGTCGGTGTAGTTCTTCTCCTGCGGTGATGCCGCGACCGCCCGGGACAGGGCAGTGCCGGAGCCGACTTGCAGATACCGGGCGGGGTCGTAATTGTCGTCGACGGTGACGCGGCCCGCGCTCTGCCCGTTGTGGCCGTAGCGGAAGGCGTTTCGCAGGTCGTCCACCGTCTGCTGGTTGTCGCTGTCGGCGCCCAGCTTGCCGAAGTTCATGATGTCGTTGAACTCCGCCCACATCAGGAACTCGGGCGTGAACGAGGCGTTCCAGAATTGCCAGCTGAGATCGGTCAGCTTGTCGTAGTCGTAGTCGTTGAACGTCAGGTCGTCCGCCACCAGCAGGCTCGGGGGAACCTGGGGGTGATTGGGGTCGGGCTCCTTGCGCCGGCCCTCCCGGTTCGCGGACTGGTGGATCAGCATGTCCGGCTGGTCGAAGACCAGCGGGTGCCGGTCGGCCCGGTCCTTGGAGCCGTCGCCGTCCGTGTCGGGCTTCAGCGGATTCGAGGTCAGCTTGACGTAGGTCGGCTTGGCGTGGGACGGCTTGTCGTGGGTCGGTTGGTCGGATGTCGGCTTGTCGTGGGTCGGCTGCTTCGTCCCGGGCAGCTCGCCCGTGACGATGCGGACCTCCTCGCCGTCCTTGAGCGAGTCACCGTCCGAATCGGGGTTATTGGCGTCCATGGCGCCCACGGGCACCCCGTTGCCCTGGACGAGGTTCCCGGCCCGCATCTCCTTCTCGTCGCGGTCGCTGATCCCGTCCTTGTCGGTGTCCTTGCCGGGGTCCTTGCCGGTGTCCTTCGATGCGTCCGACGTATCCGACGTATCCGACGCGTCCGGTTCCCGGGCGGAATTCTTGTGGACGGCGCGGTCCCACACTTTGTCGAATTCCCGGCTGTCGAGCAGGACGTATTTCGAGAATGCGCCGGTCGTGGCCGTGATCGTGTCGCCGTCGAGCCGCTGGTCCGCGAGTTTGACCAGGCGCTGGGACTTCTCGTCGTAGCTGTAGACGGCCGGCTCGAAGCCAGGTCCCACCGGCTTCCGGTCGACGCGGAAGGAGATCTTCGCCTCGTCGAATCCGCCGTCGACCGCGAACTCGTACCCGTTGCCGAGGTAACCCGGAGTGGCTTTCGGGAACTGCCTCTGGTCGTCCGGCAGCTTGGTGATCCTGAACGTCGACACCTGCTGGGGGCGCAGCCCCTTGATCGTGGCCGAGGCCGTGGTGGCGCCGCCGTCCACCGTCCGCGTCACGTCGAACGCGGACTCCGCGACACGCGGGTTGGACCCGATGCGCGTCTCCTGGCCGTCCTCCACACCGTCGCCGTCGGTGTCGGGCTTGACCGGACTCGTGTGCCGGGCCGTTTCCTTCCCGTCGTCCAGTCCGTCCGCGTCGGTGTCCGCCCGCAGGGGTGAGGTCTTGAGTCGCAGCTCGCGCAGGTTCGGCACGCCGTCGCCGTCCGGGTCCTCCGCGCCGTCATGGACTCCGTCGCCGTCGCTGTCCCGCTTCAACGGATTGCTGCCGGTCCCGAGTTCGAAGAAGTCGGAGAGGCCGTCGTGGTCCGTGTCCTTCTTCGTCGGGTCGAGCTTGGCGCGCTGCTCGATGTCGTCCGGGAGGCCGTCGCCGTCGGTGTCCTTCGTCGGCCGCGCCCCGTTCTTCGCGAAGGTCGCCCAGGTCGGCGTGTGCGCCGTCCCGTCGGCCCGCGCGAGATACCAGAGCGTGGAGGTCGTGCCCGGCCGGATCACCTTGTTCGCCGGAGCATTCTGGATCGTGGTGCGCTCGCCCTGCCGGGCGTCCAGTTTCGCCGACTCGGTCGCCGTAATCCGGTCCGGCAGTTCGAAGGTCAGGGACCAGTCGGTGATCGCCTGCTTGGAAACGTTCTTGATCTGGAGCTCCGCGATGTAAGAGCCCTCCGGCACCTTGTCGCGGAACGTCCGCGGCACCTTGCTCCACTGCGGATCGTCCGGCGCGAGCTGCCGGTAGGAAACGTCGACCGCGTCGTCCCGGTAGATCGTCTTCTCGGGAGAGGAACTGTCGCCGTTGCCCGCGACGGCGGGCGCCGCGGCTCCGAGCAGGAGTAACAAGGCACCGAGTGGCATTGTGACGCGTCTGTTCATTGCGCCTCCCATGTATGGAGACTTACCTGGCGTCGCGAAGTAGCCCCCGTTTCACGGCACTTCGCCAGTCGACCGGAGAAGCTAGCACCACTTCATGAACATGACAAACAGGTGCCTCTTTGGTGATCGGTACCGGGCGGGAGTACCGGGGTCGGGGTATCAGGGTTGAGGTGCCAAGGTCGGTCGGTCACGTATTTCGCGGCGGCGGAGGGCGGCCCGCGGTGGCTCTGGCGTGGTTCTCCGCCGCTTGCTGTGCTGAGGGCGAAGTGCCGATGTGCCGGTGCGGGCCGGGCCTCTCTTCTCGCCTTCTCGTCTCCTCTTCTTCTCGCCTTCTCGTCGGGTACGTCGGGTACGTCGACGACGGGATCTCAGACGTGACAGGTGCCGTTCTTGATCTCGGACGCGTCCGTGGAGATGTTCTTCTGGCAGTTCATGCTCTTCCCGACGATCTCCAGCACTTTGTCGATGACCTTGGCGTCGCGGGGGAGGTCCGGGTGGGTCACGCCTTGGATCTCGTAGTTGGCGCCCCAGTTCAGATAGGGCGTCCCGCAACCCATCAGTGTGTCGGCCGGCGAGCAGATGGAATGCGCGCGCGGGAATCTCGCGTGATCCACCTCATTGACGAAGTCGGAGTTCAAGAGCGCGCATACGGATGCCCAGGCTTTTCCCGTCGCCGCGAAAGTGCCCGCCAGGCAGTACTGCTGCGATTGGCCCAGAGTGATGACGTTCGCCACCTTCCCCATGCTGAGGAGCGCCTGCACCAGGCCCTTGCTGCCGCCGAAGTTGTTCGGCCCGCCCAGGGAGATCCAGCTCTGGAGATTGACTCCTCTGGCCATCAATCGCGTGGGGATGCTGCCGAGCGAGTGCCCGACGAGGACCACGCGTCGGTCGCCGAATCTCCCCCTGACTTCTTTGTGCAGGTCGCTCGCGGTACCCGTGAGCTCGTCGCGCCAGTCGTATTCCCAGGCGTCAAGGTCGCCCTCCTTCCATCCCGCGTTCAGGAACTTCTGCTTCATGCTGTTGAAAGCTCCGGCGCTGTCGTTCATGCCATGCACGAAGACAACCGCGGGGACCTTGGGGTTGGTGGGCTGCGAGTAGCTGGAGATATTCTTCGAATTGATCTCCGTGGACCCGTTGTACAGCCTCACCTCCTCGCGTCCTTTCCCCCTCTCGACCGCCAGCCGCCCGTTCCGTCCGATGAGGAACCTGCCGAGGGGGTCTTTGTGGTTGGTCTCGGTCCAGATGGAGCCGGTGTTCTCCAGCAGCAGTTCGGTGCCCTCCTGCGACTCGTCGACCGAGTAGTCGTTGATCCGCAGAAACCGGGAAGGCGGGCTGTAGTGGGTCAGCTTCACTGTGGCGTATCTTGACTCCTGCTTCACGACGGAGACCCGCCATGTCACGCTCTCGCTTTCCTGCGCCGTCTCCGCGGGGCCCTTGTAACAGACCCCCTTGGGGTCGCAGAGCTTGAACGGGCCGAAGAGGTCTTTGCCCCCGTCGAGGGATAGTGCGCGGGAGTCGTGCCGCGGCGGGATATGCGCAGGCGCGGAGTGGGCCGGGGCGGCGGCCCCGGCGAAGGCCGTCAGGGCGGCGGATATGACGCACGCGGTGGTGCGTGACCAGCGAAGAGTTTTCATCGCCTTTTCTTCCAATCCTTCCAAAGGCAGTGCGGAACGCGCGGATCGGCGCGCGGAAGCGGGGGAATCACCTGGATCGCGCCCGCTCTGCAAGTAGCTCACGTGCGAGATCGGCGCACATGCGCAGTGCTCGGTTCGGGTGACGGAGGCGAGGGCCACGGGAGGCCGCGCCCGTGGCGATGGAGTCCATGGCGGTGCCGGCGACGATGACGTCCGTGGCGATGACGTCCGCGACGATGCCCACGGCGATGACGTCCGCGACGATGCCCACGGCGATGACGTCCGCGACGATGCCCGTGGGGATGATGTCCGTGCGCCGGTTCTGCTACGGAGGAGGCGAGCGCCGTACCTCCACCGCCTACTCCGCACGGCTGAACGCCGGATGTGTGGCGTTTTAGGGCTTGCTTACGGGGTTCCCATGTGTCCGGGGCCCTTCGGAAACACCACGGTCCTCACTCGGTCGTCACTCGGTCCTCCCCTACGGACCAAAGGGCCTGCCGATCCCCTCCCAGCCTCGACGCAGGACGACACCACGCCCTGCCGACCCTCCCGCACGTCACACGACGGCGTCCGCGAGAACGTCTGGGTGCGCATGCACACGCTCGACCACATCGCCGGCCCCGACGGCGCCCACACCCCAAGGCCGTACAGGTGCGGTGCGGGGAGCTGACCTGCCCGGGGGCGAGCCGATATCCGTGGTGACGCCCGGCTGCCCGGCCGGAAAGGACACGTCCGTGGGTCAGGCGCCGTCGGCCAGCGAAGGGACCTCCGTCCGGGACGGTTCCGGGCCCGTAATCAGCGATCCCACCCCCCACCCCTACCCCCCCCACTCCACAGACACAGCTATACGACGGGGAACTCCCGCTCCATGACGGTGAACTCCCGCTCCATGGCAGGGAATTTCCGCTCCCTGGCGGGGAATTCCCCGCCGTTCCGACTCGGCTGGTTCCGGCCGAAGAAAGAGGTGAAGGCAATGACCGAGGTAGACCGGCGACGGTTCCTGCGAGACGCGGCCCTGACGGTGGGGGCGGGGGTGCCGCTGGCATTCGCCGGCCGCACCACGGCGTGGGCCGAGACGCTGACCCGCCCGCCCGTCGAGGCGCCGGACGTGTTCCCCCGCTCCGGCGACCTGGGCGGGGTGCGCGCGGCGACCGTCCAGTGGATGAGCCGTGTTCCGGACGACACCGACATCCGCGGCATGTCGATTCCCGGCACACACGAGTCCTGCGCCCGTTACCCCGGCAACAGCATGGGCTTCGCCCAGTGCCAGAACCGGGATCTTGACTGGCAACTGCGTGCAGGGGTGCGCTACCTCGACATCCGCTGCCAGAACTGGGAAGACTATTTCACGATCCACCACGGTCGCTATTACCAGGAGATGGTGTTCGGGCAGGTTCTGCAGATCTGCAGGGATTTCCTCAACAAGTATCCGACGGAAACGATCCTGATGCGGATGCAGCAGGAACACTCGTCCGACAGCACCAGGTACAAGAGAATCTTCAAGGACTATCTGGACAAGAAGGGATGGCGTTCGTACTTCCATATCAGCAGTAGTTTCCCGACGCTGAAGACGGCGCGGGGAAAGATCGTGCTGATGACCGGCTGGCCATGGGTGGACGAAGGTCTCAGGGTCTCCGACGAGAACCAGTTCTCCATCCAAGACCTGTACGACGACCCCACCTTGGCGAAAAAGAAAAACGCGATCGACGCCCATTTGCGGGCCGCCATCTGGCAGTTCAACGGAAACAAGATGTACATCAACCACCTCAGCGCCAACGGCGCGGGTGGCAGCACCTGGACCCCCTGGAGCTACGTCAAGGATCTCAATCCCTGGACGCGGAAGCTGATCGAAGGGCAGTACTACTACAAGACGCATCGCGTCGGCGTGATCGCCATGGACTACGTCGACAGCCCCGACGCCAACTGGAACGCCGGCGACATCGACATGACCGCCTCGGTGATCCGCATGAACACTTTCACGCGCCCGACCCTCCAGGTCGGCAAGTCCTATGTGATCTGGAACAGGGGAACCGGAAAGGCCCTCGACGGGGGAACCGCCCAGACATCCGTCGTCCAGTGGACCTACAGCGGATATCCCCAGCAGCGGTGGACCCTCGAAAGAGCGGACAACGGCACCTATCGGTTGCGCTGCGAGCGCAGCGGCAAGTGCCTGACCTGCCATCCCGGCAGCGCGGCAACCCAGGAAAATGGCAACCACTGCACCTGGCACATCACCCCCCACTCCGACGGCGACGGCTTCCAGCTCAAACTGGACACCACGGGTACGTATCTCCACACCCCCGGCAACAACAAGGGCAGCGGTGTTCAGCCAAGCCTCGGCAGCAACGGGACGCTGGACGAATGCCGCTGGGTATTCGACGAACGCGTTCAGGTGCGGTGAAAGGGCCTCGTAGCCTCGTAACCTCTCGGGGTGAGCCTTGTGGATCCCGGTCTATGGCGCCCTGAGGGGCCATGAGGACCGGGAACAGGTCCGGAGGGGCGCTGGACGGCTGCTGGACGGCTGCTGAACAAACGCTGCTCAGCCACTGGTCAGCCCGCTGTTCAGTCCCTGGCCAGTCGCTGGTCAGCCGCTCACGAGGTCAACAACTGGATGACTTCGAAGAGAATCGGCAGCAGCCCGATGCCGGCCACCATGCCGGTCACCTTCCAGTGCTCGGGCGGGTAATGACCGGCTGGGTACAGCCTGTTCGGCCTCTTCGGGCTGTAGGTTATCCGCACCGATTCGCCCTCCTTCGCCATCCGCGCCTTGGTCTTCATCGTGGCGTATGACGACCGGTCGCCCAGGCTCCGGCGTTTGAAGTAGTGCACGTACGTGCCGTCGGACCGCCTGATCACAGAGGAGCATTCGGCGTAGGTCGTGATCCTCCGCCGGTACCCCCGGTACTCGGAAAGCCCGAGACAAATTCCGATCAGAATCCACACTCCGCCGGCCACGAATCCGGAACCCGCCACGACCACTCTTGCTCCCTCACTCACGCACGCGCATGTCCGGACATCGGGATCTCCCATCCGTCCCTTCCTATACGCGTAATATAAACTCTTTTAGGGGTGGCCCAGTGATGGCCAGTGTGGGGAGGAAACTGATGGGTGGGTGTGTTTCGCACCGCGGCTGGTGGAACCGCGAGGTCGAGTTGGTGCGTTCGTCCGGCTCGCCCACGCTCGTCGAGCTGCGCTCCACGAGCCGGACCAGCATGTTCCACGCCTTCGGTGTCACGAGGAACGCGGAGTGCGAGGAACGCAGTCCCCTGGGGGCGGAGACTTCCGGCAAGAAGTGGTACCGCTTTCTGTTGGAGCCGGCACACACGCACGTTGTGGTCCAGCGCGTTGCGAGCAGCGGCGACGCCGGAGGATTCGGGCGTTGGCAGTTGCGGATATTGCCCTTGGAAGAGGCCAGGCACCTTTCGGGAACCGTCCGAGGTGAATCCGGGGATGTTGTGCGGTGCCCCGAGGGCGTGCGCGCCATCCACTATTCCTTCGATCAGCGCTCCGCCAGCAACGAGATCGTCATCATCCACATGTCACCGAACGGGAAGAAGGTGACAGACCTGACCACTTACGGCCTGGTGCGGGGCACCTTGCGGATTCCTGGGCCGGGTTATCTCCATATCGGCGCGGCGGGGACATGGGAGCTGTCCGTCTGATCCGTCTGATCCGTCGGTTCCGTCGGTTCCGGCTGATCCGTCGGTTCCGTCTGGCGGAGGCGATCGGCGTCCCGCCGGGTGGCCGACCTGCGTCGGACGAACCGGCAGAGCCATGGCGCGACATGGCGATCACGGACGACGCCGCGCACACTGGCGACGCGGCGACCAAATAGCGGCCCAGAGGCCCAGAGGCCCAGAGGCCCAGAGGCCCCGAGGACGGGAAGCGTCTCCTCGGGCGCGTGGCCGGGTGGCCGGTTCCCGCGACCGTGGCAATGAACTGCCGTGCCGAACCGCTGTGCCGAACTGCCGCAGCGTAGGTCCGTGGCGAGCCGTCGCGCTGCTCAGCCGCGGCGAACGAAGCGCGACGAAGCGTGATGCCGTACCGCTGGGCCGAACCGCCGTCCTCTTGTGCTGTGACGCGCCATTGTGGAGAGCGCGGAGGACGAAGGAACGGTGCCGGGCAGGCGCAGGGCCTCAGACCGGTGGGCTTTGAGCGCTGGGGGCCACCGCACGGCGCGAGGTCGGGCCGGCGGAAGACGAGTGGACAGGGGGCGGGGTCCGTGAACGCGGACATGAGCGCGGACGAGGAAGCGGACGATAAGGGCACGAGCGTGGGCGGCCCCCCGGGCACGTCCGCGGCTGGGCACAGGGACACGAGCAGCGGTGCACACGTGGATGCGGGCACGGGCATGGGCGCGGGCGCGGGGACGGGCGCGGGCGCGGGCGCGGATATGCATGTGCACGTAGACGTGAACGCAGTCGTAGACACAGACACAGACGCACACGCAGACGTGAGAACGGACGCGTACCGGCTGCGCGTCGCGTGCATGGAGCGGATCGATACCTACGGAGCCGGGTACTTCCACGGGCGGGACTGGCTGCGGAAGGCGTTTCTCGCCGTCCCGCGCGAACATTTCGTGCCGGATCGGGTCTGGTGGCCCCAGCGGGGCGCGGACGGGTTGTTCCCCCTCCTGGATCGCCGGGTGCGGCCCCGGCGGTGGATCGCGGCGGTGTACCGGCCGCTCGCGGCCCTCGTCACGCAGATCGCGGACGGGCGGATCCGGCCCGAGGACGGGCCGACCGACTGCGCCGAGTTCACCAGCAGCATTTCCTGTCCGGCCGTGGTCGTGGACATGCTCCACCACCTCGACCCGCGACCAGGCGACCGGGTCCTGGAGATCGGCACCGGCACCGGCTACAACACCGCGCTCCTACAGGCGCGCGTCGGGGCCGGCAACCTCGACACCATCGAGATCGACGAGGGCATCGCCGCCCGGGCCCGTACGACGCTGGGCGCTCGGGGCGCCGTCCCCCGCGTGATCACGGGGGACGGCGAGTACGGTCACGCGCCCGGCGCGCCGTACGACCGGCTCCTGTCGACGGCCGCCGTCCGTGAGGTGCCCCGGGCGTGGCTGCGGCAGGTCCGGGCGGGGGGCGTGATCGTCACGCCGCTGGACACGCCGTTCAACTGCGACGCCCTGCTCCGCCTGGTCTGCGACGGTGCCGGCCACGCGACCGGGCACCTCATCAAGGGCATCGGCTTCATGAAGCTGCGCGGCCAGCGCGCCCCGCGCTCGTATGCCTCACTCGGCTGGCCGCCCTGGCCGTCGTACCGCGTGACCGTCGGGCCGGACGAGCAGCGCATCACGGCGGGGGCGGGGGAGGACGAGGGACCGGTGGGGAGTATCAGCGGGACCAGTTGGTGTGAGAGGGATGCCTGTCCTTGAACGCGGGTCGCCAGGCGGTTGCACGTGGGTCGCCAGGTGAGGCGAGCGAACTTGGGTCGCCCGGCGATCGCGCGCGGGCTGCCCGGCGACGGGGCGGAATGCCCTGCGACGGGGTGGCGCGCCCGGTGACGGGGCGGCGTGCCCGGTGACGGGGCGGCGCGCCCGGTGACGGGGTGGCGCGCCCTGCGACGGGGCGGCGTGCCCTGCGACGGGATGGCGTGCCCGGCGACGGGACGGCGACGCCTACCGCCCCACCGCCCCGTCGAACTGCTCCCGCAGGATGTCCGCGTGGCCCGCGTGCCGGGACGTTTCCTCGATCATGTGGACCAGGAGCCAGCGCATCGACGGCGGCGGCGTTTCCCGCAGCGAGCGAGCACCGGGCACGTCCAGGTCCTCGCACGCGGCGGTGAGCGCGTTGCTCGCCGCGATGGCCTGCCGGTAGGTGGTCACCAGAGTGTCGTACGTCTCCTCGGTGGTGGGCAGGGCGTCATCGTCGAGGAGATCCACCTCGGCACCGGCGTACGCCCAGGTGAACCAGTTGTGTTCGACGGCGGTGAGGTGCTTGAGCAGGCCGAACAGGCTGGTGCCGGACGGCACTCCGGGCGTGCGGGCGTCCTGGTCGGGGACGCCCGCCGCCTTGGCGATGACCGCTTCCCGGAGGTAGTCGAGGAAGGCCGACAGGGTGGTCTTCTCGTCGGCGTTGATGCTCGGCGGGCGGAGGTCGCCGCGCGAGGTGGTGTCCGTCGGGCGGCCCGGTGTCACGTCTGGCATGTCTGTCACGTCGGTGACCGTACTCCGTGGGTGGGACGGGAGCGAGGAGGGAGGCGATCTCGGCAACAGAGGAGGGAGGCGATCTCGGCAACATCGGCGGGCGAGGTGGTCGAAGTGCGCGCCTCCCGTGGTGATCCCGGCTTCAGCCGACGCGATCGACGGGCGCCCTTTCCGCCTCCACGGGCGCCCTTTCCCCCTCCACGGGCACCCTTCCCGCCTCCACGGGCACCCTTCCCGCCTCCACGAGCACCCTTTCCGCCTCCACGGGCACCCCTTCCGCCGCCGGTTCAGAAGACGGCTCCTGAACCGGGGCTTCGGCGGTTTCGATGGCCGGAGCCCGGCGGTCGTCGCTCGTCGCCGCGTTGCGCAGTCGCAGCGCGGCGAGCACGGTCACCGCGATACCGGCGGCGATGGCCCAGGTCGCAAGCTTGATCCCGGCGACGAGCTGCGCCGGGTCGGCGTCCGTCCGCGGTCCGTTGGCGGACGCGGCGAGCGCGATCAGCACGGCCAGGCCGACGGCG
The DNA here is from genome assembly GCF_040611095.1 of Streptomyces sp. NPDC003077. Lineage (NCBI taxonomy): Bacteria > Bacillati > Actinomycetota > Actinomycetes > Kitasatosporales > Streptomycetaceae > Streptomyces > Streptomyces sp. NPDC003077. The sequence continues at coordinate 269,495 of NZ_JBEXNM010000002.1, forward strand.
CCGCCGATCTGCTGGCCGGTGGTGGCGATGCCGCCGCCGATGCCCTGGTCTCCGGCCGGAGCGCCGGTGGAGGCCGCGGCGAACATCGTGGTGAACACCATGCCCCGCCCCAGCGACAGGACGGCCAGGGACGGGACGAGCACGGCGTACGAGACACCGGCACCGATCGACAGGGCGAGCGCCGGGGTGCCCATGATGCCCAGCGCCAGTGACAGCAACAGCGTCGTGCGAACGCCGAGCCTGGTGGCGGCCTTCCCACCGATGACGGTGCCGAGCAGCACACAGCCGGACGGGACGACGAACGCGAACCCGGTCTGCCAGGCCGAATACCCCTGGACGACCTGCCAGAGCTGCGTCAGGAAGTAGGCCAGCGCACCGAAGGTGGCCATGAAGAGGAAGGTGATGACGCTGCCGGTGGACAGGTCGCGGTTGCGGAACAGCCGCAGCGGGACGAGCGGCGACGCGGCCTTCGCCTCGACGAGGAGGAAGAGGACGAACAGCACCAGGGCCACCACCAGCGACCACACCACGACCGGCGCGGTCCACCCGGCCTCCGGACCCTGGACGAGCGCGAACACCAGCAGTGTGGAGGCGACGGTGCCGAGCAGCGCCCCCGGGACGTCGAACCCACCACTGCCCGTGCGGGCCGTCTGAGGGAGCAGGACCAGGGCGGCGATGACGCCGACGCCGGCGAGCAGCACGTTCACGTAGAACACCGCCGACCAGCCGAACCAGTCGGTCAGCAGCCCGCCGAGGACCGAGCCGAGAACCATGCCGGACCCGCCGGCGCCACCCCAGATCGACAGCGCCCGGTTACGCTCGGCGCCCTCCTCGAACAGGGTGGTGACGAGCGAGAGCGTGGCGGGAGCCAGGAACGCGCCGCCCAACCCCTGCGCCGCCCAGCCCCTGCGCCGCCCAGCCCCTGCGCCGCCCGCGCCGCGATCAGCGATACCGGGTCCCCGGCGAGTGCCCCCACCAGGGAGGACGCCGCGTAGAGGAACATGCCGAGGACGAACATGTTCTTCCGGCCGAACAAGTCGGTGGCCCGACCGCCCAGCAGCAGGAACCCGCCGAAGGCGACGGCGTAGGCGGAGACGACCCACTGGAGGTTCTGCGCCGTGAAGCCGAGGTCCGCGCCGATCTCCGGCAGGAACACGAAGACGATGTTGTAGTAGATCGCAATGATCATCTGGGCGAAGGCCGGCAGGGCCCTGGCCGATCAGAATCACTCACCGGGGCTTTCTGCGCCCCGACCAGCCGCGCTCAAGGTTCACCAGCGCCGTTCGTTCATCCCGCGAGTTCTTCCGACCGAGCCTCACCGAGTGCACAAGAGCGACGAGAAGACCGGCACGCGTAATGCGGTCTCGGCTCAACGCCCACGGGAAATCGGTGACGAATTCCCGCACGTCGTGAAAGCATCGACAGGTGATCAATGCTGAGGACCTGGTCGGAAAGTGCCTGGTGCGGGTGACGACATCCTGGCACCACTACCAGGAGACCAAGCCTTCCCTTCTGCACCTGTGGATGCACATGGAGGGCCTTGGCCCAGTCCGTTTCCACACGGTGGGCGACGGTTTGTCCATGGAGATCGACCAGCCTCACGGCCCCTACGACATGGACGAATACGGCCACACCACGGTCGAGGACGACCTGCCCGATTTCCCCATGACCCGGTTCGTCGGCCGGCGGATTCTTTCCGTCCGGGAGATCCGCTACCGGCACGACAACCTCGACTTCGCCATTGGCGTCACCCTGCGATTCGAGACGGGGAGCATTCGCGTCCTCAATCTCGCGGACGAAATCGTGCTCGCCCGTGACGCCTATGACGCCCGTGACGCCCGTGACACCCATGACGAGCACCTGGGCCCGGTCGAGTCATATTTGCGTGCGGGTGACGAGGCCCAAGGCCGGGACGCCTCGCCGTGGCTTCGGGGCGGACAACTCACGGAGCGTTTTCAGCGTGGCCACTGATCGGGTGACGGGATCGGTTCTCGCAACGCACGAGGTTCCGCGCCGTCCGCCCCATGGTTCCTGGCAGGAGAGGGACGTCTACGGGGCGGGACTTGTTGCAGCTGCCTGGTCGAGTGTGGCCGGACACGAGTCGGCGTCCGGGTGTGTGGCGAGGGAGATCAAGGCGTCGAGGCGTTGGCCCGCCGCCTGCAACTCGGCGACCTTGGCCGTCGTGCGGGCCCGTTCGTCAAGCAAGCGCGCCAGCAACTCGGGACCGATGTGGCGTGCATCAATGGCCGGCAGGAGTTCGGCGATCACGCGGCTGGTGAGCCCGGCTGTGTAGAGCTCGCGGATCAGCCGCACACGGTCCTCCGCCGACTCCGGGTAGGCACGTTGCCCTCCTGCCGTGCGCAAGGAACACAGCAGGCCCTGCTCCTCGTAGTAGCGCAAAGCGCGCGTACTGACACCGGCCCGGTCGGCCAGCTCTCCGATACGCACTGTGACTCGCCCCTCGCTCTGCGGTATCCGATTTGCACTTCACGTTGACGTCAAGTTCTAGCGTAGGCCGAAGGGCTGGGGTAATTGCCACCCTCCGCCTGAGGAAAGGACAATCATGGACATTGCTGGTTCCACCGCGTTTGTGACCGGAGCCAACCGGGGCATCGGCCGACGCTTCGTCGACGAATTGCTGGCTCGCGGGGCGAAGAGGGTCTACGGGGCGGCACGCAGCCCAGAGACGATCACCGCATCCGACCCCCGCGTCATCCCGCTCCACCTGGACCTCCTCGACGAGAGGTCGATCACGGATGCGGCCGCCATCGCACAAGACGTGACACTGCTGGTCAACAACGCCGGCATCGCCACGGGAGCCAGCCTGCTGACCGACGACCTGAACGACGTCCGGCGGGAACTGGAGACGCATCTCTTCGGCACCCTCCGCGTCATCCGCGCCTTCGCTCCGGTCCTGGCCGCCCACGGCGGCGGAGCGATCGTGAACGTCCTCTCCGTACTGTCATGGGTCGCCACCCCCCAGGGTTCGGGCTCCTACTCCGTCGCCAAAGCCGCCGAGTGGAACATGACCAACGGCGTACGCGTCGAGCTCGCCGGACAGAAGACCCTGGTCCAGGGCGTCCACCTGGCGGCAGCGGACACCGACATGATGGCGGGCAGCGACGTCCCCAAAATCGATCCCGTCGACGTCGCACGCGCCAGCCTCGACGGCGTGCAGAGCAACTCCCTCGAAGTGCTGGTCGACGACCCCAGCCGTTTCGTCAAGGCGGCCCTGGCGGGCGACCCGGCACAGCTGTACGGCCCTGCGCCCGCCAGGTGAGCCCCTCTCAGCGATGCCTCTCCAGCGTGAGTACGGCCTTGGCGATGACGGTCATGCGGTTGGGGCTGATGCGGGATCTTCGGAAGATCCGCCAGGCCTTCAGGCGTGCCATGCCGCGTTCAACCGGAGCGCGGGCTTGGGCGAGGCTGCGATTGCCGGCGCGCTGGGTGGGGGCGAGTTCCCCGCGGGGCGGTCGCCTGATCCCGGTGGGGACCCAGGGGCCAGCGCCTTGGTAGGCGCGGTCGGCCAGGACAGGGACACCTTGTCGCTCACGGATTCGGATGACGCGGTGGGTTCGGGCCGCGGTCAGGTCGTGGGTCCGCCCCGGCAGGGCGGGTGAGATCCACAGGACCCTGCCGCCGGGGTCGGTGACGACTTGGACGTTCCCCCGTGGCGGCGGTGCTTGGCCGAGTAGTCAGCGCGACTGTCTCCGACGCGGTCGCATTCGGCGAGGGTCCCGTCCAGGAGTACGAACCCGGGGCCTTCTTCGCGCAGTGTTCTCAGTAGGCCCGGCGCGCGGTCGGCGAGCATGTCGGCGACCGAAGTGACGTAGGCATGGGCGGTGCCGACGGATATCCCGAAGCCGGCGGCGATGTGGGCGAGGGCGTCGTGACGATGCAGGTACACGAGGGCGACGAGCGCACGCCGGTGCGGTGGGAGCTTGCAACGGCGGTCACCTTCGCAGGTGACGATGAGCATCGTGACCCACTCGACCAAGGCGTGAGGCAGATCCAGTGCGGCAGGATAGGGAACCAACGAGGCTCCCGCGCCGATGGGTTGAGACTTCGAACATCTCCCTCAACGGCACGGGGGCCTCGTGCGTTTCGGCCCCGCGTCCGCCAGCAGCCCCGTCACCCGACCGGTGGCCACACTGAAAAGGTTCAGTGGCTGCGAGCGAGGCCAGCGGCTCCGAGCGTGGCCAGCAGCTGTGAACGAGGCCAGTGGCTGTACGTGCGCTCGGCCCGCGCCCCGATCACCGTCTGCCGCCTGCCGTCCGCCGTCCGGCCCCCGCCTCACAAGCAGTCGCTGATGGCGTCCAGGGCCTGCCGGACGTGTTCGGCACGGGTCCGGTGGGAGAGCACGCAGAGGCGCACGGTGTGGTGGCCGGCGACGCGGGTGCTGGAGAGGAAGACCCGGCCGGTGGCGTTGACCCGGTCGACGAAGCGCGCGTGCGCGTTCTCGTCGCGGTCACGCAGGCGGAAGGCGACCGTCGTCAGGTCCGGGGTCCAGGGCACGGTGATCCTCGGTTCCGCGGCGAGCGCGGCGTGGGCCCGTGCGGCCAGGTCGAGGCGCTCGTCCAGGGCCTCGCGGAAGGCGGCGGTGCCGTGCAGGTGGAGCGGCAGCCACAGGCGCAACCCCCGGAACGGCCGGGTCAGTTCGGGCCCGAGGTCGGCGAAGTCGGGCAGTGCCGTGTCCTTGTCGACGTCCTGGAGGTAGGGGGTGTCGTCCAGGACGAACGCCGCGCGCAGGTCGCCCCGGTCGCGGACCAGCAGCACTCCGGTGCCGAAGGGAAGGAACAGGCTCTTGTGCGGATCGAGGGCGATGGAGTCGGCCCGCTCGATGCCCGCCAGGCGGGCCCGGCCGCGGTCGGTCAGCTGGAAGAACCCGCCGTAGGCGGCGTCGGCGTGCAGCCACATTCCCTCCTGGCGGGCGAGGGCGGCGATGTCGGCCAGCGGATCGATGCTGCCGGTATCGGAGGACCCGGCGGTGGCGATGACGCAGAACGGCCGCAGCCCCGCCTTGCGGTCCGTGTCGATCAGGGCGCGCGCGGCCTCGACGTCCATGCGCAGGTCGGCGTCGACCGGCACGGTGCGCACCTGGCCGGGGTGCAGGCCGGCGATGCTCGCGGCCTTGGCGATGGAGCGGTGGGCGCAGGCGGTCAGATACAGGGTGCCCCGGGCGGTCTCCCGGGGGTCCAGGTGCCGGGTGCGGGCCGCGACGACGGCGGACAGGGCGGCCATCGAGGCACCCGAGCAGGTGACCCCGGCGGCGGCCGACGGCAGCTCGAACAGGTCGCACAGCCAGCGCAGCACGCCCTGCTCCAGGGCGACCGCGCCGGGCGCGTGGCCGGCCAGCCCGGTGTGCCGGTTGACGGCCGAGGCGAGGAACTCCGCGAGCGCGGCGGACACCAGCCCACCGCCGGGCACGAACCCCATCATGCGAGGGCCGGCCATCTCCGCTCCCATGGACACGGCCTGCCCCAACACCTCCAGCAGCTCCCGCAGGTCACCCGGCGTCCGCGGCGGTGCTTGCCGCAGACGGGCCCAGAGCTGTGGCGCGGCGGGCTCGTACGCGGCCGGTGCCTGCGCCAGCCCGGCGACGAACCGGAGCACGAAGGCGACCGTCTGATCCGCCCATTCCCGCACTTCGCCGTCGTCCGGTTCCATCCGGCCGAAGCCGCCGGAGGGCCGTGCACCTGTTGCCCGATCACAGGGCTGCGCGCCCGTTGCCCAATCCACGATGATTCTCCCTGAAGCCCGGACGGCTGCGCGGCGTCGGACAGCCTTCGGCGGCGGACGGCGGCGGATACGGACGGCGCACGGCCCACCCCAGGCTCGGACATCCTCTGCGGGCGACGGACCGATCGCACCCCGCTCGACGCCGCCTGCGAGCCGGACGCGGACCTCCTGGGCCGACGAAAGCGGCGGACCTTCTGGGCCGACGAAAGCGGCGGACCTCCTGGGCGGACGAAAGCGTCAGTGCGAGACGTCAGTGCGAGATCACCACAGCACCGGAAGCCGTTCCGGGGTGCGCTTGACCCACCCCGAGCGCCAGTTGATCTCGCTCTCCGGGATCGCCAGGCGCAGGTCGGGCAGGCGCTCCAGGACGGCGGACAGGGCGACGGACGCGTGGGTGCGGGCGAGCGTGGTGGCCGGGCAGTAGCCCTGCCCGCTGCCGAAGGACAGATGCGGGCATTCCCCACGTGTCAGGTCCAGCCGGAGCGGGTCCTCGAAGACGGCCGGATCGTAGTTGGCGCCTTCGACCAGGACGAGAACCAGGTCCCCCGCGGCGATGGGCACCCCTCCCAGCTCGGTGTCCCGGGTGGCGACCCGCGGGAGTCCGTCACCGATGGCAAGGTTGAAACGCAGCAGCTCCTCGACCGCGGACTCCATGGCCTCGGGGTGGGCACGCAGCCACCGCAACTGGTCAGGGCGCTGCATGAGATGCAGCAACGACAGCAGCAAAAACACCGAGGAGCTCACTGCCCCGGCCACGAACAACCCGTGCAGCATCCGCGCCATCTGCTCATCGGCATCGTCCGTCCCCGTTTCCGTTCTTGCTCCTGTTCCCGCTCCCGTCCCCATTCCTGCTCCTGTCCCCGTCCCCGTTCCCGTTCCCGCTCCCGTCTCCGTTCCCGTTCCCGTCTCCGCTTGCTCGGCCCGCAGGCGGGCCAGCGCACCCAGCAGTCCCGGGGCCTCGACGGCGCCGGGCGCCCGAAGGAGAGCGGCCATCGATGCCGTGCCCTTGTCGTAGTTGACCTGGGCGCCCTCGAAGAGGTGCGGCACGGTCATGATGGCGATGTCGAGCCCGTTCATCAGCACCCGCCCGTGATCATCGGGCATCCCCAGAACGGCGGACATCACGGACACGGTGTAGGGGTCGGTGAACCGCGCCCGCAGGTCCACCGGCGGCCCCTCGGCCACCAGCTCGTCGAGCAGCGCCTCGGCCCGGAGGCGGAAGCCACCGGAAGCCTCCTTGATCACGCGGGGGGACACGGCCCGCATGATCGCCTCCCGCAGCCCCGCGTCCTGCATCTCCTGCAAGGTTCTGCGATTGGTCTCGGGGAAGACCGGCGCGTACTGCAAGCGCGCACCGGGCTCGGCCAGGGCCGACAGACTGAAGACGTCGTCGTGCAGGACCCGGCCGGCCAGTTCGTGCGTGGACACCAGCCAGGCCGGCTCCCCGGTCAGCGTACGGACGCGGGCCACGGGCCGGTGCTCCCGCAGCCACGCGCACGTTTCGGGGACGACGTCGCCGCGCCGGGAGAGGGGCCACTCCACGTCCATGTCCACCGGGTGCCTCGCCTCGGTGGCGCTGTCCGGCTGCGTACTCATCTCCGACTCCCTCCACGGAGCCGGACCGGGGCCGGTGTGCGGCGGCCAGGCATCCGGCCCGGCTGACGACGGCCAAGTGGCCCGGGCGCGGCCAGCATGCCCAGCCGTCCCCTGCCGCCGCATCCGAACTCACCCGTACCGGCCCGCCATTTCGTCCTTTCAGTCGGTGGTACACCACTGCGACAGCGCACGCCCCGGGCGCCGCGGCGACCGCCCCGTCCCGCAGCCGTGAGGTCTGGCGAAGGGGGGCTGGAGGCCGGGAGTGCGAGTCGGGCCGCGCTGTGAAACATGTCACCGAACGCTGTCAGACGTTCGTTACGGGCGCTTGGCTGTCGTCTCCGGACGTCGTCTCCGGACGTCGCCTCCGAACGCCGTCTCCGAACGCCGTCTCCGAACGCCGTCTCCGAACGCCGTCTCCGGACAGGACTGCACGCCCCGTCAGGCAGCCCCCGCCATGCCCCCATCCTGTCCCCCCGTCAGGCGGCCATCGTCATGCCACCCAGCACCGGCTCGCCGCTCTCCGCCCACCGGGTGGCGATCAGCTCGCGCGTCGCCGGGTCGGACAGGAGGAGGACGAGGCGGAAGCCCCCTTGGCGGGTGAAGTCGAGCGTGACGCGGGTGAAGCCGACCAGTCCGAGCCCCGGGTGGTCCATGGCCTGGGTGAGGCACGACCCGTCCGCCACGACACGCTGGTCCCACAGCCGCGTGAACTCCTCGCTGTCCCGCCGCAAGCCGTCGATCACCGTGGACACCTCGGGGTCCTCGACGCGTCCCCCGCTGTGGGCCCGGAAGCGGGCGACCGTGTCCGAGGCGTCGCGCTCCCAGTCGGGGAACAGGCGCCGGAAGGACGGGTCGGTGAACAGCAGCCGCAGGTAGTTGCCCTCGGCGAGCTGCGAGCCGAGCAGCAACCGCGCCGCGCTGTTGGCCGCCATGACGTTCCAGCAGCAGTCCACGACATAGGCGGGGTCGGGCAGGTACGCGTTCACGACCTGGGGGATCACCAGACCGTCGTGCCGGGCCTGTTCGCGCGACGGCCCGGCGATCGAGGACCCGGCGATCCCGGCGAGCATCGCCACCTCTCCCCGGCGCAGCCCTGGCCGACGGCGACCGGACGCCGTCGGAAGCCCCACGCTCTCGGGCGCGACCTCGGCTCGCCTCGCGGCAAGGAATCGCCCCAGCTCAACGGCCTTGGCGTTCGACTTGGCAGCTCTTTCCGTCGCGAGCACGACAATAATCCGTGCGTTCGTACGCGACGGGTGAGGCGTACCTGAGAGGACGCGACGCCGAGGCCGACGCCGACGCCGAGGCCGACGCCGACGCCGAGGCCGACGCCGTGACTCTCGCCCCCTGGCGTCCCCCACGCCCACCGCATCGATAACACCGACCGCACCGACCCGACAGCACCGACCGCACCGACCACATCGACCACCCCAGCGCACCCAGCAGAACGCCGCCCCTTCCCCACCCCAACGATGTCTCAAACCCCACTGTCCCTAGGTCGCCCGCACCTTGGCTCGTTTCCGTCGGATGCCCGTGGAATGGCGTTGACGTGCTTCTTTTCCCGTACTTACGGTGATCACGTCATCGGTTGTCCCAAGCGGCCAGGGGCGAAGGGGAGGGTTCCGGCGGCCGGATACCACCCCCGGACAGTGCGCGGCTCGGGACGTGCGGTGTCGCGCTGGGCACCGACCGGGCAGGACCGGAGGGTGCCGTTCCGGCCTCGTGTCCCCGCCTCCTCAGGCGTCGCCCCCCACGCCATCGCCCCGCTCCGTCGGTACGTCAACGCCGTGCGGCCCGCGACCGCCCGACGGGCAGCACGGGCCCTCCCAGGAAGAGGAATCCATGCGAATCCTGTGCACCTCGACCGGCTCCCCCTCACACGGTCGGGCCCTCCTGCCGCTGGCCCGCGCGCTGGCCGCGGCCGGACACGAGGTCACGGTGGCCTCGACGCCGGAACTGGCGTCGGTGTTCGCCAACGACGACGTGACCCTGACCCCCTGCCTCCCGCCGATGCCGGTCCCGTCCGCGCCGGACGTGTCCGCGGGCGCCGACGGGAGCGGTGGGCCCGGGGTCCAAGACCCCGCCGCGCCCACCGGGTTGGGCGGTGCGGGGGAGATGATCGCCAAGTGGCTGACGGGTCCGCACGCCGTCGACAGCTTCCGTGCGCTGCAGCCGCTGGCCCGCGGCTTCCACCCGGACGTCATCATCCGTGACGGCATGGACCTGTCCGCGGTCCTGGTCGCGGAGCAGCTCGGCGTCCCGCACCTGCCCATACCGTCCGGCATCGTCAACACGATCAACCCGGAGTGGCTGCTGTCGGACATGAACCGGCTGCGGGAGGAGTTCGGGCTGCCCACACAGGAGTCCGCGGCGTCGCTCTACCCGTACGGCCGGTTCGACTACCTGCCCGCCGAGTACTCCTTCGGCCACTTCCCGACCTCGGTCCTGGCCTACCGGCAGACCACGATGGTGGACCGCACCTCCGGGCTGCCGGGCTGGCTGGCCGACCTGCCCGCCGACCGCCCGCTGGTCTACGCCGCGATCGGCACCGCCCTGCCGATGGTCCGGAACATGCTGCCCGACCAGGAGTTCAGCAACGGCATGACCGACCCCGAGGTCGCGCTGCGGGACATGATCGACGCGCTGTCGCAGCTCGACTGCACCGCCGTCGTCTCGACCGGCGGCATCGAACTCGACGGCGTCGAACCGGCCCCGCACGTCCGCCTGACGGAACGGATCGCGCAGCCCCTGCTGCTGGAGTGCGCCGACCTCTTCGTCACCCACGGCGGCTACAACAGCATCCGGGAGGCGCTGCGCACCGCGACGCCCATGGTCGTCATCCCGAACTTCGGCGACCAGCCGCCGAACGCCGAGCGCGTCCAGGAACTCGGCCTCGGCCGCCACGTCACCGAATCCGGCTCGGAGCCCATCGTCACCGCGTGCCGCGAGGTTCTCGCCGACGACAAGATGGCCGCCCGCCTGCGCCGTGCCCGGCTCGCCACCCTCGCGCTGCCCGACCTGAGCCAGGCCGCGGCCGACTTGGAGAAGCTGCTGGCCCGCGACTGAGCGGGGGCGTTGCGAGGTGTTCCGGTGGGGCGGGGATCGTGAGGTCCCCGTCCCACCGTGTTCGTCATGCTTTGTGCTGATAATCCACCCGAATTAGTTCGGAAAGAACGATTCTTCAGCCGCCGGATGGGGTTCAAATGTCACCTTTACGAATGAGGTCAGGCCCATCGGCTGACGCGGGCCGTCGGTTGTCACCCCTGCCGGTGGTGCCCGGCGTGGGGCGTTTCTGAAGTAATTGTCGGATCGTTGGCCCGTCTGAGCTGTGTGACCGGCCGGCAATCAGGCCGACCCGGAACCCCGGCCGACGTCGATCCACCCACGCACAAGGAGGCACGCCATGCGTGCACGCACCCTCGCCGCCGCCCTCGTCCCGTCCGCCCTCGCCGTGGGCTCGGTGCTCGCCCTCGCCCCCACGGCGTCCGCGGCACCTCATAGGCCCACGCCCCACCAGTTCGTGGCCGGCGGTGGCGTCGTCAAGATCTGCACCCGGGGCACGTTCCTCGACGGCCTGGTCAGCATGGGCTGCCGGGCACCCCACGCGCTCGGAACCGCCACCACCTGGCGTGACCTGCGGGAGGAGGAAGACGCCGTGACACCGATGCTCTGCCGGCCCTCCCTGGTGAACGAACTCTTCGAACGCACGGAGGTCGCGGCCACGGGCGCGGGCGCCGCCCTCCAGTGCACGCCGGTCCCCTCCGCCTGGTACCGGTAGGGCCACGCCGCACCACGGCGGCGACACCGGGCCGGGAGCCGGCCGACACCTTCCTCGGGGTGTCGGCCGGCTCCTCGCATGTCGCGGGGCGTCAGTGGGTGGCGTGCGCTGATGCGCCTCGCCGCACGTTCGATCACCGGCGCCTTTCGATCACCGGCGCATGGCGGCGATCGTCGGCGAGTACCGGGAGTAGCGGCAAGCGCAGCCAGATGATTGACAAGATCATCGGGCGGTGACGAGCATCTACAGGCGTTGAGCAGGTGCTGACGTGCTGACGGACTTGAGCAGGTTCTGACGGGCGCTGACGGGCGTTGACCGGCGTTCATGGGCGTCGGTGCCGACGACCGCTGGGCAAGCACGGGTGGGACGGGCAACGCTGGTACTGGCGACGGTCGGCACGGCAAGCGTCGGCACATACGGACGACCGGTGGCAGGCGTCGGTGATGACTTCGGCATTCACTGGCGGCGGTCCCTTCTGTTCCGTTCCTTCTGTTCCGTTACGGACGGAACGGTCGCTGTCACCGGCTTCGCTTTCCCGTTCCGTCCCCGTTCCTTCGGCGCTGTCACCACACGAATCACATAAGGGAGTTCTCATGCTGAAGATCAAGGATTTCGACCACCTCGTCTTGAACGTGCAGGACGTGGAGCGGTCGCTGGAGTTCTACTGCGGACCGCTCGGTATGGAGCCGGTCCGGGTGGAGGAGTGGCGGGCCGGGAAGGTCCCGTTCCCGTCGGTGCGGGTCAGCCCGGTCACGATCATCGACCTGGTCAGCCGCCCGCGCGGTGAGTCGAACGTGGACCACATCTGCCTGGTCGTGGAGCCGCTGGACTGGCAGCAGGTCATCGACTCGGGCGCGCTCACCGTGCTGGAAGGCCCGGTGCCGCGCTTCGGCGCGCGTGGCGAGGCCCAGTCGATCTACGTGTCGGACCCGGACGGCAACACGGTCGAACTGCGCTGGTACCCGCAGGACGCCAAGGACGCCAAGGACGCCAAGGACACCCAGGACGCCCAGGAGTGAGCGCCCGGGTGGGGCGGATCGTCCTCGGCGGATGAGCCGGCGGATGAGCCGGTGGATGAGACTGCCGGCGTCGTCCCCTGTGACGTCGCCGGCGGCCGGCTTCCGGGCCGTCAGGGACAGAGAGCGAAGACGCCCTGATCAACGGGGCGGGACGTGCGACGTCATGCCGGTGGGGCGAGGAGCTACGGGCACACGAGCTGGTTCCCCTTGATTCCGGCGAGCAGCGCCGCGAAATCGATACGGCTGACGGTGACGGTCACGGCGGGGATGTCGCTCTCCCGCAACAGGAGACGGCCTTCGTGGGCTGCCACCTCCACACAATTGCTCTCCGCGTCCGTGGAGAAAGACGACTTCTGCCACTGCATTGCCACGAGTTCCACGCTTCCACGCTTTCAGGCTTGGTTGGCGATGTGGTGAATGAGGTCCCGTGACCGCTTCGGAGTGAGGGATATCGCCTCTGTGCGGTCGAGAACCCCGCGGTAGTTGATGAGCTGCGCTTCCGTGTGCAGGAAGTCCATGCCGGTCGCGGTGTCCAACTGCACGGTGTCCAACTGCGGGACCGGCCCGTACGCGTACAGGGTCGAACTCCCGGCATTGGGGAAACCACCGGCCGAGAACGGAATGACCCTGACGGTGATGTTCTCCCGCTCGGATTCGCGGAGCACGTGCTCCAACTGCGCCCGGTGCACTTTCCGGTCGCCGAACACCAGGCGCAGGGCGGCCTCGTGAATGAGGAAAGTGCACGGCGGCCGGTCGGGACGGTCGAGCACGTCACGGCGTTTGAGCCGGTGGGAGAGCCTGCGGCGGAGATCGGTCGCGTTCAGCGGCGGCACGGCCTGGGCGAAGACGGCGCGGGCGTACTCCTCCGTCTGCAAAAGTCCCGGCACGTGCATGATCTGGACGGTGCGCAGGGCACGAGCGTGGTGTTCCAGCTCGGCGAGATCGAGTGCGGCGTGAGACAGGCTGTCCCGATACTCTTCCCACCAGCCTTTTCCGCGTTCCTCCGCCATGGCCATAAGGGCTTCCACGTAAGGGGAGTCGGTGCACGCGTAATGCGCCGCCCAGGTGCGTACGCGCTCGCCACTCACACCGAACCGGCCGAATTCGGTATTGCTGATCGCCGTACGGTCGGTGCCGAGGAGTCCGGCGGCTTCGTTGAGCGTGAGGCCGGCACGTTCACGCAGCTTCCGCAACTCGGCACCCAGGCGGCGCTGGCGGGCGGTCGGGACCTTACGTGGCGGCATCGTCCTCCCCATCTGTCGGCCCTCAGTGTGACCCGTATCTCCGGGGTGGTCCAATTCGTTCCGCACCTGTGCCGCACAGGGCAAACGAGTGCTACGTGACCGGTGGTTGGGTCGGCCGTGGCGCGCGACGCGCCGAGGAGTTCGTCTTCCCAGCCCGTCCCGGAGCTCGTCCCGAAGCTCGTACTGAAGCTCGTCCCGGAGTTCGCCCTGACGCTCGTTCTGAAGCTCGTCCCGGAATCGATCGCGGCTGCCTGGGGTGGAGGGGGCCCGGGCCTGCCGAAGGCGGGGCGCGTCAGGGGAGGGGCGCGCCCTCGGGGGATGAGGGGGGCGGTCGGTGAGCCGGGAGTTTTACGGCCGTAAAAACGCGATCTTGGTGAGAGGGGCGGGGGGCGGTGGGCGAGGGGCGAGGAATGAGGTACCGGGCCGGTCGGCTGTGTGCTGCGTCCTCGTTCGTATCCGCTTGCCACCATCGGACGCGCACCAGTGTCAAGGGCGACACACCGAACGTAGTGTGATGAGTGAGGCTATCTGCCGATATGGCGTACTGCCGGATGGATAGACGTATCTGTCTGCGTATCTATATCTACCGATGCACGAACACATGTACGGGATAAGTGAAGGAGTCAGGATGCGTGCACTGCGCATGGCCGCGACCGGAGTTCTTGCGGGTTCCCTTCTGCTGGCGATTCCGGCAGCCGCCAATGCCGCGCCGGCCGCCACCGCCATGTCCGCGATGTCCGAGACCGCTCACGTGTGTGGCGGGCAGAAGAGGGCTTGGACGGACCACCGCGGCGATGCCGTCTATGAGGGCGTGGGGTCGATCAACGGCAGGAACTACGACCTGCGCGTCGTGTTCGACCGTGGTAAGGCAACGGCCTACCTCAAGGGACACACCACGGGCACCGCCGACCCCGAACTGATCATTTGGGAGCAGGCCGCCAGCCTGACCTGGGACGTGCGAGGCGTCCGCTGGACCCTTTGGCACCCCACCTGCAAGGCGGTCGGCAACCGGGACGTGCAGGCCGCGAACGCCACCTTCAAGGGCCGCCTCGGCACGGGCCAGGCTTCTCTCGTACGCACCGCCTGATCCCCTCACCCTCCGACCACGCTCGGCCGGTGGACATGACCAACTGGCCGAGGCGATGACTCCGCCCCTCCCCCCGTCCTTTCCTCCCGGGGGGAGGGGCGGACGCCCGTTTCGGCATCGGGCGTGCCGCATGCCGCATCGATTACTCGGCCGAGGCCGAGGCCGCCCCCGATACCGACGCTGACCCCGATTCCGACACCGATTCCGACACCGCTCCTGGGAGCGCGTCGAGCGCGAGCTGCGGCGCGTGGCCGTCCGCCAGGTGCGCTGCCGCCCCCGGGCCCGTCGGGTTTCGGGTCAGGTAGGCCTCGAAGAAGGTGGTCAGCACTCGCCGGACGACCGCGATTCCGTCACCTGATGGCAGGGTGCCGAAGGACTCCTCGGCGTCCGGATCGTCCGGGCCCCGCAGGCCCAGCGTCGCGGCCAGGGCGTCGAAGTCGGTGGCCGACCAGTGCCCGGCGCCGGGAACGGTGACGTGGTGACGCGGCCCGCGCAGCCGGGGCCACAGCCGGTCCCAGCCCGCCAGGACTTCCGGGTCCTCCGGATCGGGAGGAGTGAGCCCGCACAGGAGGAAGGGGAGCGCCAAGCCGGTGGTGAGGACCTCGCCGTACAGGGAACCGTCCAGCACGGCGGCGGCGGTCACGCGCGGGTCGAGCCGGGCCGTCTCCGCAGCCGCCGCCCCGCCCAGTGAGTGCCCGGCGACACCGATTCGCGCGGGATCGATCAGCTTGGGGGAGGGGGCGGTGGCTCCGTCCCCGGGGTTGGGCGACTGGTCCTCCCCGAATTGAGGCAGGTCGTCCCCGGAGCTGATCAGTCGGTTATCGAGACCGGTCAACCGGCTATCGAGACCGATCAGCCGGTCGTCCATATCGAGCAGCCGATCCAGGACGAAGCGCAGGTCGGCGACGCGGGTGGGGAGGTAGCGCGCCAGCAGGTCCGAGTCGTCGCCGTCCTGGAGGCCCTCCGGTTCGTGGTGGGCGACGAGGCGGCCGTCGGGGAACTCCACGCCCGCCGCGTCGTACGGATGGTCCACACTCACCACCACGAAACCGCGCGACGCCAGTTCCTCGGCCAACGCGGTCAGCCCCGTTCGGTACTCGTCCAGCCCATGGGACAGCAGCACCAACGGACGGGGCTCGCCGAGTACCGGTGGCGCGCTCTCATACGCGTGGACCCGCGTCCCGGCGAGGACGGCACTCGATTCCGGGCCGAACTCCTCCTCCTCGTCCGCCCAGGCGTCGAGCACCAGGGCCGCTACGGACGGCGAAAGATAGCGGGCCGGTGCGCCCACGGCGGCAGCCGCCGGGTACCAGATCTGGGCCATCAGTTCCCGGGGCCTGCCGTCCGTGGACCACGGGTCGGGGCGTGACGGGTGGGTGAGGTGGAACGCCCGGGTCCCGACGGGGTGCGGACCGCTGGGCGCCGGCAATAACGGGGGCAATAGCGGTGCGTGCGTGCCGGGATGTTCGACTGACACGGGGGCCGTTCCTTCCGACGTACGAGCTGCTGGCGAGCCGATCTAACCGCAGCTCCGCGCGGTGCGCAGCCGAGTTTCGCGGCGGGGCCGCGACACGCGACTGTGCGGCTGGGAACGGGGCGCCGGGCTGGTCCGTGGAGTGCCCTGGCCGGGGCGCCTCCGGGGGCGGAACTCGGGGCCGGGCCGGACCGCCGGACCGGATACTGCATGTCCCGTGAATGCTCGTGAATGCTCGTGAATGCTCGTGAGTGGCCGTGAATGGTTGTGAACGGGTGGGCAATGCCCCACGTAGGGCACACAGTTCCCATTGGGCATGGGAACCGTGAGTCCAGAGAATTAAGGGATTGAGATTGATTGATTGATGGCTTGCCCCTGACGTGACGAAGCGACGCCCCGGCCGCTCCTCTCCTCGATCCCGGTCCTGCCGTCCCGCCCGGGCGGAGGCGGGGACGCTCGGCACGCGGGACGGTCCGGCTGGCCGGAATGCGCCCCCCGCGCGGTGAATGAGCGCGGACGCTCGGCCGGAGCCGGGCTCGGGCGCGTGGGTCGCATAGCAACGTGGAAGCGTTGGAGCGCGGGAACACGGGCGGTAGAGGGGATACCGGTTGCCCGAGCGTACGGTCCTGTTGCTGTTTCCGGGACAGTTGTTGGCGATGAACGACGTGCCATTTAACTTCTCCAATGGCGCCGTGCACCCAGCGCTCCGCACACCTTTGTCCACCTTGTCCACCGGGCTGAGGGCGTTCCGCCCATTCCAGAATTCGACCTCTGCCGAAGCACTCCCCGAAGCAGTCCCCCGAAGCACTCTCCGAAGCGTTCTGCCGAAGCCGAGGTTCCGCGATTGGTTCCGCCGGTGCAATAGTCATCTGAGGAGCTGTTTGATGTCGACCGTCACCGCACCGAGGGCAGGTGCGCGCGAGTGGATCGGGCTCGCCGTTCTCACCTGTCCGGCCTTGCTGATCGGCCTGGACTTCACGGTGTTGCACCTGGTGATACCGCACCTCGCGGTGGAACTGCGGCCGAGCAGCGTCGAAATGCTGTGGATCGTGGACATCTACGGCTTCGTGATCGCGGGGATGCTCATCCCGATGGGCGCCCTCGGCGACCGCATCGGCCGGCGACGACTGCTGCTGATCGGCAGCGTGCTGTTCGCGCTGGCGTCCGTGGCGACGGCCTACGCCACCAATCCGGCCATGGTGATCGCGGCGCGGGCGCTGCTGGGCCTGACCGGCGCCACGCTGATGCCCGCCACCCTCGCGCTCGTCACCAACCTGTTCCGGGACGACACCCAGCGCCGCCTGGCGATCGCCGTGTGGAGCACCGCCTTGAGCATCGGCAACGCGGCCGGGCCGGTGGTCGGCGGGGCGATGCTGGAGCACTTCTGGTGGGGGTCGGTCTTCCTGCTCGCGCTGCCGGTGATGGCGGTGATGCTGGTGCTGACCCCGATGGTGGTGCCCGAGTACAAGGACGCGGAGGCCACCGGCCGGATCGACATGACCAGCGTCGGACTCCTCATGACCTCGCTGATCACGATCGTCTACGGCATCAAGGAGATCGCCAAGAGCGGCGTCGGCCTCGTGCCGCTGGCGGCGATCGCGGTGGGCATCGTCGTCGGCGTGATCTTCCTGCGCCGCCAGGGGAAGCTGCCGGACCCGCTGCTGGACCTGGCGCTGTTCGCCCGCCGCCGGTTCAGCGTCAACATCGGCGCCCAGTTGGTGTCGCTGTTCGCGCTGGGGGCCTTCCAGTTCTTCCTGATGCTGTACTTGCAGATGGTGCTGGGGCTGTCGCCGCTGAAGGCCGGGATGTGGACGCTGCCCGGCATGCTCGCGGGCGTGGTCGGGGCGCTGCTGGGCCCCGTCTTCACGCGGAAGTTCACCCCGTCCCAGGTCATCACCGGGGGCCTTGCCGTGGGGGCGGCCGGCCTCGGCTTCGCCATCTGGGCGGTGCAGGGCCTCGTCCCCGTCGTCATCGCCTTCGTGGTGACGAACCTGGCGATCAACGTCGTCTGGGCGCTCAGCTACGACCAGATCATGAGCGCCGCGCCACCGGAGCGGGCCGGTACCGCCTCCGGGGCCGCCGAGACCGGCAACGAACTCGGCATCGCGCTGGGCGTGGCGCTGTCGGGCAGCCTCGGCACCGCCGTCTACCACGCCACGGTCTCCGGCTCGCTGCCGGCCGGACTCTCCCCGCGCGACGCCGGCACCGCCGCCGACACCCTCGCCGGCGCCGTCTCCCTGGCCGAGCGACTCCCCGAGGAGGTCGCCACACGGGTGCTGGACGTCGCCCGGGACGCCTTCACCACCGGCATGCGATTCACCACCGCCATGCTGGCGCTGCTGATGGCCGGGATGGCCATCACCGTCGGCGTCCTGCTGCGCGGCCGGTCCGGGGACGGTGAACCCGCGGACGCCGGAGCCGAGGACGCCGCCCCTGCGAAGGGCGACGCCGCGAAGAGCGACACCGCCGCGCGGGGGGACACGGCGCCGGAACAGTCCGCCCGATGATCGTGGTGGTGGGCTGACAACCTGACGGCGGGTTGGGGGGGAGGGGGCGCCATCCGCTGGTGTCCTCCCGGGGGGCGCAAACGGCCCCTCACCAGCGACAACAGGTGGGGGTCTCAGCATGTCTCATATGCACATCGCTCACGCACCAAGTGCCTAGCCAAGATCACATCTCCGTCTTCAGTGGATGAGGAGTGGATTCGACACTGCGATCAGACATCTGCCTGCAGAATCACGTTCGCTGCGGTTGCCGCCAGCCTCGCCTGTGCCGTTTCGGGTAGGCCGAAGCGGTTCCAATGGAACAGAACGTGCGTGGCCAGAACACTCCGTAAGCCTCTGCTGAGCCGGCCGTCGTCGGCGAGGGTGCGCAGGGTTCTACCGGCCTGCTCGAATGCCGTGACCCATCCCGCGGCGAAGTGCAGTGAGCCGCCGGGGCGCAGGAGCGGGCCGTACGGTGCGACGTCCACCGTCAGCAGTCGGCACAGCGGACCGAGATTCGCGCGCCAGGGCTCCGGCAGCATCCGAGTAGCGGTCGGGCGGTTGTCGCTCACTCGGGCCCAGATGTCACCCTGCTCGTTCCACTCCTGCCCTGCGGCGCGCATCAGGAGGCCGCAGAGCAACACCGACAACTCACAACGTCCGGCGCTGAGAGCGCCTGGTCGTTGACCGACGTAGTCCAGGACATGGTCGCTGTCACGGTGGAAGAGCCGGTGGGCGGCCTCCATCGCTTCCCGGCCGCCGAAGGCGTGCTCTTCCGGCTCGTACAGAGTCCGCCACCAGCCGGTGATCTTTTTCTGGGCGAGCAGTTTGTCGAGCCGGCTCTCAATACATGAGCGCAGCTCGTGACGTGGTGAGCCGGGCGTTGGGTGCCAGCGGAGCCGCCAGTCGTGTTTGCGCACGAACCACCATGTGGTCAGCAGACCGGCGTCCTCCGCCCGGCGCAGTGCCGGGGCCAGGTGTTCCGCGGCGATCCGTTCGGCGGTGTGCCGGTCGGGAAATCGGATGCGGACCTGGTGCCAGCCCTCGTGTTCTGTCTGCCGGTCGATGGCCGCGGCTCCTGCCGTCCTGTATGTCTCGGTGGCGTCGGCGAGGACGGCTGGATGGAGGGCGTGTCGGGCGGCCACCGTCTCCAGAGAAGCACCGGCGAGGACGGCCAGGACCGCCTCTTCGAGAGAAGTCACTGGGCGGCCGTCTCTGTTCCGGAGGCGATCAGGAGGCAAGAGTCCCAAGCAGTGAGCGGGGCCCCGGTGGCTGTCGCACAGAGCGCGAGCGCTCGGCCTGCTTCGCCTTCGAGCAGCCCTCGTGTCCGGTCCCATCGAACGGCGGGGGCCTTCGGGGCGGAGAGGACCTTCGGGGCGGAGAGGCGGAGCAGCTTGTCCGATAGGGCAGGCAGGTGGTTCGCGAGGCCGGGGGTGATCGCTTCGGCGGCGATGTGGCGCACCGTGTGAAGGAGTCCGGCCGCCCCGTGGCAGAGGCCGGGATCGGTGATCTGGGCGAGCTGGGCCGGGTCGGTCAGGCAGCCGAGGACCGCCTGTTCCGCGGTGTGTTGACGGCTGCGGTCGCCGGTGGCCAGGGCCGCGAGTTGCAGGGCGCGGCCGATGCCGGGGGTGCCGTAGCACCAGGAGGGCCGTAGGGGGCGAGGCTGGTGGGTGCGGTTGCTGAGGTGTTCGGCGCGGGTGATCCATTGCGGCCACCAGGGGCCGGAGGGGTGATCTTGGCGCCAGGTGTCCAGCCAGGAGCAGATCCGGGTGATGCCTTCGGTGTGGCCGTCCACGGTGATTCCTTGGCGCAGGGCCAGGGACAGCAGGGCGAGCGGTCCGGTGATGCCGTGGGCCAGGCCCAGGTTGGCGTGGCCGCCGGGGAAGTGGTGGGAGCGTTCTCGGATGGGGGCGTGCTCGGTCCACCAGCCGGGCACCGTTCCGTCGCCGGTGGGCAGTGGCTGGGTGAGCCTGACCAGGTAGGACAGCACGCGCTGAAGCGGGTCTCCGTGCGGGTGCCGGAGCAGGTGGAGGGCTCCGAGTCCGGTGAGTCCCGTGATGACGTCGTATTCGGCGAAGGTGGGCAGGGCGCCGTGGCGGATGCGTTCGCAAGCTCGGTCGACGCGGCGATGGGTCAGCGTGGCGAGCTGCCGGTCCAGCGCGTGCGCCGCTCGTCGGCACATCCCGGGTCCGGCCGCGGCGGTGTGCGCGGCGAGCGCGAGGGCGGGGGCGCCGAAGAACAGCCCGGCACTGGCGCCGGTGGCCAGGTGCTCACGGGTCGCGCGGCGCAGCCAGACGTGGGCGGTGTGCCAGGGGCCGGCCCCCGCCACGGCGCGCTCGGCGTGCAGCAGGGCGATGCCGGGAGCGCCGACAGCCAGAGACTGTGACCACCCTTGGTAGTCGGACGGCCAGGTGTCGGGCGGTTCGGTCAGGCGATCAGCCACAGCATCGGCCTCCTGCCGGGCCCAGCCGGGATACGGGGGATTCATCGCGGGTTCCGTTCGGTTCGGGCGCGGTGGGCCAAAGCGGCGGCGCGGGCCAGCCTGAGGCACTGGTTCTCGGCGTCCGGGGCGGAGCCGGCCATACGGATGTGATGCAGGTGCAGCAGCGAGGACAGTACGGAGGGCGGGGCAGGAGGCCCCAAGGCGGCGAGGCGGTCGCGGTAGGCGGCCAGCGCGGCACGGCGCCGCTCCCACGCGGCGAGCACCCGAGCGCCCCCGGTCAGGGAGCGGAAAACGGCTAGGGCGCCTTGCGAATCAGTCAGAGCCAACACCTGCCGTCTCAGGGTGCGGTCCACGGCAGGTCCGGAGGCACCGATGTTGCCGATCAGCCAGTCGGTCCCCTGCTGCGGGCCGCCGGTGAAAGCGTGTGCGATATCCACCAGGCTCGCTGCCGTGACGGCTTGCGGACTCGGCGCCTGCGTTCCGCCGAGCGCCAGTTGTGCCACGGCCGTGGCGGAATCGGCCGCGAAGACCGTCTCCGCGGCGGCCATGGCGGGGTCCGCGCCGTAGCGGCCGGTCTCCGGGTAGTAGGTGTCGAGCTGTACGCGGCTGGTCAGCCCGGCGCGTCGAAGGCCGGCTGCCCAGGCGCCGACGCGTTGGGCCGCCCCGCCGTAGGCATGGGCACTCGGCAGGCGGACGCGCAGCCGCAGGTGGGGGTCGGGGTCTTGGTAGCGCACGAACCACCACTCGGGCTCGTCCCCGGGCCAGGTGGACAGCAGATCCGGAAGGCGGGTCACAAGCAGGGAGGTCTGCCGGTGCGGATGCCCGTAGATCTTCGCGTACAGCCACGGGGAGGCACCCGGCAGGTGTCCAGACGCACAGTCGGCGGAAATCGCAGTGCGTGGTGTGGATAGGGGCGGCCGGGTGGCGGCGAGCGGCAGCACGATTTCGTGGGCACGTCCGTCGAACCATCCGTACGCCGTGGGTTCGGGCGCCTCCTGGAGCGTCGCGTGCCCGGTCCGTCCCAGATGACCGCGCAGCAGGTGTAAGTGCGCTGGCTCAGTGAGATCGAGGTACAGGCGTCGGTCGTCGGCGCCACAGAACACCGTGTCCGGCACCCGCAGCCGGCGCCGTACTGCCGTCAGACCGTTCCGCCAGTGCAGCCAGGACGCGTCCGGGCCGGGCAGTGCGGCGGCCGACAGATGCCATCGAGCAGGGGCCAAGATGCTGCGGCCGACGCGGACCCGCGGCAAAAAGGGCAGCTCGGCCGCGGCTCCCCAGGAGAACGGCAGGGCCGCGGTGTGTGCCGTGGCGATCTCGGACAGGAATCGGGCGAGGGGATGGGAACGGTTGACGAACTCGACCGCGTTGACCGTCCTCGGCTCCACGGGACGCCCGTCGCAGAGGGAGACCAGACGCAGCCGCCGGGCGTCGGCGCTCACCGCCAGCTCTTCCACGGCGATGGGGACGGGGCACGCGCCGCCGACGGGGTGTTCGGCCAAGGACACCACGCGCGGAAGGACTGCCGGGGCGTGGGCGATGGTCTCGGTGTCCGCGTACAGCGGCGGGCAGGAGACCTGGACCGGAAGCGCGTCGGCTTCGGCGGTGGGCAGTCGGCGGTAGGCCGCGGCCATACGGTCCCGGTCACGGGCGTCGAAGAGGTGGAGGAAGCGGCCGGCCATGGTGCCCGCCGCGCGGGAGACGCTGACGACGGCAAGCGTGAACCGCCCGCTCACCAGGTCGTCCCGGGTGCCGGAGTGCAGGTGGAAGGTGAGTTCGGTGTGGGGCGGCGGTTGCGCCTGCGCGCTCTCCGGTTCCGCCAGCGCCTCGATCGCCTGGTCGTCGAGGAGCACTTCCCGCGCGCCGTTGAGGGCTGCCTGCTGTGCGAGGGGCAACAGGCGGGTATCCCGCTGGGTCAAGGACGGCGGCGGCTTCCCCAGAAGCGCGTCACGGAACCCTGCCGGATAACCCAGCCCTCGGTCCGCGTCCACCAGCTGGAGCAAGGGAACGCGAGCGCCAGGGCCGTACCGTTCAAGAAACCGCTGGTGGTAGTCACGCCATGACCGGGGCCCGTGCGGCTGCGCCGTGAGCCGGGCCAGCGCGGCCACGGCCCGCTCCGCCTCGCGTGCCACCACGGACGGCAGGACCAGAACGCAGTCGCCGCGCAGATCGATCGCCAGTGGCCGGTCCGTTACCTCGCACAAGGCGGTCATCCGCCGGGCCAGCTCCGCCGTGGCAGCCCGACGGTCGGCACCGGGACGGGCCCGCTGGTACTGGATGAGGCGGTCACGGACCGCGCGCAGCTCCTGAACCGTGGGGGCCACCTCGGCGAGGTCGTCGGCCCCCACGGCGACCAACTGGGTCATGACGTGGTGCAGCGCGTCGGTGACCGTCGTGGGAGGGCGCAGACCGGTGATCAGCACCCCATGGGTGACCAGCTCGCCGATCACCCGCTCAATCACCGCCAAACACCCCGCAGAGGGGCGCCGGTCGGCGACCTTGTCGGCAAGGTCACCGACCGTCAAGGGAGAACGCGCGGCCTGACGGACCGCTTCGACCTCCGCGGTCCGTCGCACCGCCACCTCCCCCGGCTCTTTGTGGCCTGCGAGGACATACGACCGCCGACAGGGAACCACCAGCCGATCACCGCGCACGAAGCACAGGTTGTTCAGCACCACCGGCAGCCGACGCAGCAGTTCCGGACACGCCTCCAGCCGCGTGATCACCTCCGACAGCCAGGCACCGTCCGGGCGGGCCACCGCCCGGTGTTCCGTTCCCCAGCACCCGGCCGGTACGGGCCCGAAACGTACGGGTGCGACACCGGCGAACAGGCCGAACGGCGTGGCCCGATGCCGCATACGCAGCACGTATCGCAGAAGGGACTCCGCGGCTCGCCGCACCTGGCGCGGCGCGACCAGCCGGCCGTCACACACGGCCCGGACTTGGTCGGCCAGGGCGGGGCTGGCCACCTCGATGGCCTCGGCTGTCTCCGGCCGGGCCCAAACGGCGCCCAGCCAGCGCCGCCACTGGTCGACGCCCGCGGTGGGCTCCAAAAAGAAGTCCGGCCAGGGAGGCAGCGGCGGTTCGTCGTGGGCCCAGGAGGCGGCTCGGAGCATGGCCGCATCAACACTTTCGTACACCTGCTGCTCCCGAAGGACGGGGAAGAAGAAGTGCTGGGTGCCGGGGCCCGGACGGGCCCCGGCGGGTGGGACCGGACGGGTCAGGGAGCCACGCACGTGCTGTTGGCGCACGCGCTCTCGCAGGTCTGGCCGCAGTCGTCGTCCGTGTTGCGCATCAGTCCGGCGACGGCCGGGACCGATTCGGTGAAGGTGACATCGAGGACGAAGTCCTCGTCGTCCATTGCGACGGGGATTGCTTGGAGTGCCGGCATGGTGATCCCTTCTCGTGGAGTTCCAGGGCACCTGGCCTCGGCCGCGAGCGGTCAGGGCCAGGAGATCGACACCTTCGTGCGTCCTTTGTCCAGCACGCGGCCGAAGGGAAGCTGTTGGTGGGGAGTGTCTGCCGGAAGCACCTCGAAACGAGGGCCGGGCCCACCACGCTGACGTTCGTCCCAGTCCCGGATCTGCCTCACCAGCCGGTCCGCGACCGCCTCGGCCTGCGGGCCGTGGGCATAGGCACCCAACTCGTACCGGTCCTTCTCACCAGTGGAACGCACGGTCCGGTAGGCGAAGCTGCCGCTGCCGTGGTCGAGCAGGGTGGGGACGCCCATCGGCGAAGCCGACTTCACCAGCCCTGCCTCGCGGGCAGCCGGCCCGGCGGCGAGCAGCGCGAAGTCCCGCAGCACGGTGGCCAGCCAGAGGTCCAGGTCATCGAAGGGCTCCATGCCACCCACCGTCACTCCCGACCACGCTGTCGCCGGTGGGCGACGCAGAGCGGCCCCCAGCCGCTCGGCATCCACGGACTGCTCGTCATCCAGCCGCAGCCCCACCTCCCGGCCTTCTTCCTCATGCAGGATGGCCAGGCGTTCCCGTCGCTCCCCCGCCCCTTGCATCGGCACGAACCCGCACAGCTCGTACGAGCGGCTGACCAGGCGCTCGTCCTCGCGCTCCAGCGCGACCGACCGGGTCAGCCCTCGCATGCGAAGGGGGACGACGATGCGGCCCCCCTCGGCCAACTGCTCGACCCACGCAGGGGAGATCGCCCACGCTCCGGCAGTGACGAGGATGCGGTCGTACGGGGCCTGCTTGGGCTCCCCTTCCTCACCATCCGCCCGCATCACCCGCACGCGCTCGTACCCGGCCGCCGTCAGGCACCGGCGGGCCCGCTCGACCACCTCCGGGTCGATGTCGATGGTGGTGACCTCGCCGGAGGGGCCGACGAGCTCCCAGATCAGCGCCGCGTTGTAGCCACCGGATCCGATCTCCAGCACGCGCATCCCCGGGCGGATCGCGGCCTGCTCCAGCATGAACGCCTGGACGCGGACGGCACTGACCGAACTGATCGACACACCCGTTGCGTCTCGCTTGGTGACCACGGCCCGCTGCGCGGCGAACGCCTCGCTGAGCGGCACCTCGGGAACGAACAGGTGCCGGGGGACGGCCCTGATGGCTCGTTCCACCTCTGAGGTGCGCAGTGCCCGCAGGTCACGCAGTTCCCTGACAAGGGAATCGCGCAACTCCTCGATGTCCGCCGGCGGGTGTTCCGTGGTGTCGTTCATATTCGTCCTTTCGGGAGCTACTCGGTGGTGACGGTCTCGTTGGGGCGCACTGCGGGAGAAATACGCGCGGAGGTGAACGGGTACGCGGAAGTGCCATTCGTACGCCGCCGTGCCAACCGGCTGGGAAAGGCGAACGCCACGGGCAACGTCCCTTCCTCTTTCGCTGTCACCGGCACACCCTCATAACGGCCTACGCGACGTTGGTGGGCACGAGGCCATCTCTGTGGCGACATCACACGACCAGAGATCTTTCGTCAGTGGACGCTGGCACCCGGTGCCGTCAGGGAAAGAGGGGTTGTCTCGCGCTGAGGACCGTGCTGCCTGTCCGACGCCCCTGGCGAACGGGGCTTCTGGCAGGGACTGGGGTGCCGGCCCAGCGGGTGCCGGCCCAGCCATGGGCCCCGCGCCGAGGCGCCAGGGCCGGAAAGGGTGGCTCCGCGCCTCCTCCCCCGACTCAGTGCGGGAGGAGAGGCTGTGGCGGCAACGCCCTGTGGTTGCGTGACAGCACAAGGGCGCTGCCGCCCATGCCGCGCGGCCCAAGGTGCACGGGAAACACCCGGGCCTTCGCGACATCCGCGTGACGCAGTGACTCCGCGCCCGCAGATATATCCGGTGAGCCGCTGGTCTGTGCAGCGCGTGCCCACTGACGCCGCAAGCACGCGCCGATCCGCAAGGCCGCGCCCGAGCGGTTCCCCACACCTTGAAACACAAGTTGAAACACGAGCCACCGCCCGTGCGCGACCTCCTGCGGAACGGGGCCCTGCGTTGGGCGGCGCAGCTTCGCCACCGTATGCCGTGAGGCACAGACTGCCCTCGCAAGAAACGAGCCCGTTGGGCATGACTATCGCTCTCCCCCTTGGCCATGGGGCAGGCCCTGCTGGAGCTCGGCAGGTGGCAGCCCATTGATGATCACCTCGACAGCGGCTTTGCTCACCAGGCCCGGGACCAGCCCGCAAAACTGGGAAAGCTCATCGCAGGATGCCCAGCGGTAGGCCGTCACTCCGCGGTGCGCGCTCACCGTCGAGGCGGGGATGAACCCGCAGTCATAGACGAGGTCCAGCCGGGCGTATTGGCGGTGCTTCCACTCGATGGGATTCCAGTTCAGCGCGACGAGACGCCGTGCCACGACTTCCGGCGGGCACAGTCGCACTTCCCGCTGCACGCAACGATGGAGGGCGGTCCGAGGCGACTCGTTCTCCACTGCGACGCCACCAGGCAACCGGTATCTGGCGGCGCCGACCGAGCGCACCAGAAGCACGCGCTGTTTTTCGTCACGCAGCACACCGAAACTGCTGCGGAATTCACGGTGAGGATCCTCGGGATACGGATTGGCGTACACCACGGGTGCTCCGGGATGATCTCCAGGGCCTGCGCAGATGGAATACGACGGTGACACCGCCGCAGCCGGGCGGCCGGGATAGAGCGGCAAGCCAGAAGCGAGCTCGGCAATGCGATGTCCCCGGTGCGCGACCGTCAAGGCCGCCTGGACCCGGTTGTGCACGTCTTCACGACAGCACCACCGAAGTTGTGCCGCAGTCGCCCATCGGTGTTCCACCACCGGCTGGGCACCCGGCTGAGTACGAAGAGGGATGATGTCCGATGCAGCCGCAGGCGGAATACAGTCGTAGATGTACAGGTCGTGGGCGGGCCTCTCCGGCCCTGGGCTGGACCAGTCCTTGCTGATCAGTTTCCGCGGCAGGACAGACAGACCCGTCTGCTGGAACACCGTGCGCACCATCGCCGTCCAGTCGGGTTCGCCCTCTCCTGCCTCGCCACCCGGCAGGTCAAAGTGCTCGCTGTCAGCAGTGCGCACCACTAGGAAACGCGGCTCGCCTCCGGCCTGCAGGGGAACAAGACCATAGGCGAATCGCCGGTGGGCGAGTGTTCGACCTGCGTGGTCACGGCCATCGGGCGTTTCGGGCGGGCACTCGACGTGGTCGTCCATGGACTGCCGTTTCTGTGCTGCTGGTGGTTGCAGTGATCGACGGGGTGGCGGGCGGCGGACCTGAGGAGGGCCTTGCCGCGAAGTCAAGAGCGCAGAAGCTGCGATCCGAGCCGGCCGGCCCGTCCGAGGTATGCCCATCACCGACCGCCCAAGGGCCGCAACGACCTCTTGTGCGCATGGTGACGAGCCACACCGTCGCCTTATCGAGCGGCCAGAGTGCACCAAGTGGTCGTTCCGTTGTCACTGACGCCCCATTCCTTGGCCAGGGTTTGCACCAGGAAGAGACCGCGGCCGTGCTCTTGGTAGGGACCAGCCGTTTGGGTACGCGGCTTTTCGGTGGAACCATCGGTGATCGCAATGCGCACCTGTCCTCGTGCATGGGACATGGCAAGGCCGATGCTGCACCCCGCACCATGCTGGACGGCGTTGGTTCCCAGCTCGCTGATCAGAACTTTGGTGGTGTCCACCAGTTCCGGCAACCCCCAGCGCGCCAACTGCCCGGCACCGAAGTCCCGCATTTCTTTGACGCTGCACGCCGTACGGGCGAACGAAGCCAGCGCGGCCGGCATGTTGGCGTGCACCCGGAGAAGAGTCGCTGTTCCGTCTCGCCCTACGACGGCGGCAGCAGGCAGGCGAATGGGTTGCCACACATCCGCTCGGCACCCATCGCTTGGCGTATCAGGACGTTTCGGCAGCATTGGCGTTTCCGATCGTCGGTGGGGACGCGCTCAGCAGGTGACTCCCTGGGAGCGCTGCCGGACCACGATCGCGAGTCGGTTGGTCGCGCTCAACCATCGCTTCCGATGAAAACAACGGAAGCGATGGTCTTCTCGCTGCGATGACCATCGCTTCCATCGGATACTGGGCGCGCATCCAAAGGTCGGCGAGGGAGACGCCGGAATGGAAGTACTGCGGGCAAAGGAACACGGGCCATCGTGCGCGCGCCGCATTCGCGGACATGCGTCCGAACAGGGCCTGGGTTTCAAGCAAACAGCATGGGAGATCCAGCGGTGTTGCGGCGTGACAGCGCTGCGGTCCTTCCGGTTGGCCCGGGGTCTCACGTTGAACGAAGCCGGAGCGGAATTGCGCACGCTCGGTTCTCAGGGCGACGCCGGCGGAGCACAGGCGTACGCGAACCAGCTCCGTCTGTGGGAAACCCCCGGCGGGCGCCGCCCACGCGCCGAGACGATCAGCCTGCTGTGCCGCTTCTACGCGTGCACTCCAGCGGAGCTCGGACTCCTCGAATACCACGAGGAAGAAGAACGTCCGCACCCGCCGGAGCGCAGCACCGTCCAGGGATGCACGGCCACCGCGCAGAACGGTCTGCTGGCACACGTCGACGCCGCCCGTCGGTCGGTGGACCGCACGCTCGCGGCAGGCAGCGTGAGCGCCGGCCAGATGGACCTGCTGGAGGAGCGCATGCTCATGGCGCGCCGGGCATACGTCTACACGCCTCCGGCACCGATGCTGAACGACCTGCTGGCGGACTTGAAGGAAGTCGAGCAACTGACTCGGGAACAGCAACCGACGTCCATACAAGTCCGGCTCACCGAGACCACGGCAGTCCTGACCACGCTGATCGCCGACGCCTTGATGAAGCTCGGACACACCCATCAGGCGTGGGCATGGTACGGAACCGCGCGACACGCCGCCGACGAAAGCGGCAACCGCGACCTTCGAGCCCGGGTGAGGGTGCAGGCAGCCATGCTGCCGTACTACTTCGGCCCCCTGGAGCAGGCGATCGCACTCGCTCGTGAGGCCCGGGTCATGTGCCGCGGCCGGCCGTCCGCCACCGCAGCTTTCGCCGCCGTGGCGGAAGCACGTGCCCTGGCCCAGCACCACCAGGTGGCCGCGGCCGACGCACGTGTCCGCGAAGCGCGCCAGCTCTTCGACCAGGTACCGGCCGCGTCCGTCCAAGACGATGCCTTCGCCTTCCCCGAACGCCGCTTCCTGCTCTACCTGAGCGGGACGTACACAGCGATGGGACACGGCACGAAAGCACGCCGAGCTCAGGAGGAGGCACTGGCCCTCTACCCCAAGCAGACCGGCATCGATCCCGCCCTGCTGCGCCTGGAAGCCGCCATCTGCCTGGCCCACGATCGCAGCCCCACCGAGGCGTGCCAGCTCGCCACGGCGACCTACCTGCAAATCCCGGAGGATCACCGCACGCCGATCATCGGAGCCCGAGCCCGTCGTGTACTCGAAGAGCTGCCCGGAGGCACCGGGCGAGCCCCGGCCGTGAAGGAACTCAAGGAACTGTTGGAGCTACCTTCCGGCGCCAAGTGACATCTGCACCACCCGTGAGTCAGCCTGGACGACATGACCTCTCAGGTGCCCGCCTACGGCGGTTACGACCAAGCCGAAATGCTGCACATTCTGCGACAAGCGTGTGCCACTGCCGGCTTGGACAGTACCGGCGCCCAGCTCCTCCGTGGCCATACCAATGCCGTCGTACGGCTGGCCACCAGCCCAGTCGTCGTCAAGATTGCCCGCCGCGGCTCACACCCCTCCGATGTCGAACGCACCGTGCGGTTCGTCCGCTGGCTGATGGAACAGAATTTCCCGACGGCACCGCTGCATCCGGTCGAGCAACCCGTACTGGTCGGTCAGCACGCGGTGACCTTCTGGACCTACCTTCCCCAGCCCTCCCATCCGGTGGCAGCCCAGCAGCTGGCGAAACCGCTGTACGCCCTGCACTCCCTTCCCACACCGCCTGTCGCGCTGCCCTCCCTCGACCCGGTCGGGGCCATCCGTTCGTCCCTCACTAAGATCACCGACCTTCCCGGGCCCGCCACCCGGTTTCTCTCCCAGCGGCTGGACCGGTTGGTGGGACAGTTGGCCGAAGTTCGGTTTCCCTCACCGGAAACGGTCGTCCAGGGAGATCCTCAACACCGCAACGCACTGCACGACGGACACGACGCGGTGCTGTGCGACTGGGACACCGTCGCTTTGGGCCACCGGGAGTGGGACCTGGTGACCATCGAAATCCACTGTCGTCGCTTCGGTTACAGTGCCGCCCACTATCGCGCATTCGCCGAGACCTACGGGTACGACATAACGAGGTGGGCAGGTTATCCGGTCCTCCGGGACCTTCGGGAACTTCGGATGATCACCACTAACGCCCGAAAAATCCGCTACGCCCCTGACAGCCGTGTCGAGGTGGAGCGCCGCATCGATGGTCTTCAGTGTGAAGACACACAACTCTGCTGGCACATTTTGTAATGAGCATCGATTAGCCGCCGTGCGCACCCGAAGCCATCGCCTACGACTGACTCAAAAGGTTTGTCATCGAAAAACCGGACCCAGAGTTCCGACGGATTTGTGCCGGGCGAGATCGATTCTATCGGCGACTATCGATGAGTCCGCTATGAGGGCCGCCCCCTCACCAGATAAAACATACCTTTCCCAGGCGTGGCGGTGCTGCGGATGGCCGCTGACTTGGACGCGCCGAAAAGGGGCGCGAGCTGGCGCAGGGTGAGGTGCGTGCACCAGTACGCGGCGATCAGCAGCACCCGGTCCTCCATCGGCAGACTCCACGGCCGACCCTTGCGCACCGGATCGGCGCCTTCACGCCGCAGCGCGGTGATCAGCCTGCCGGACTGCCAAGGACTCAGTCCGGTGAACGGGGCTCTCCAGGACGGTTCCGATGCCGTGATCAGACCAGTCACGACAACATCATTCACCCGTGACCAGCAGTTACGTGACAGCCTTTAGCCACCTCAGCAAGAACGCCCCACCTTGAACCGCAACGGAATGACCAGCCCTCGCTCGGGACTCCCGCCCGCGTCCGTCTGCCGGTAGGCGGACGCGGGGAGCCCCCCGAGGGACCCCGGGTCCGCCCCGGCCTCCGGCCATCCACCGGGCGCCCGGCGGCTTCCCGGCCCGGGCCCCGGCCCACGCGATCGCCGACGCGCAGTGGCTCCAGACGGAGGCGTACCGACACGGTCGGAGTGGCGGTCGGCCATATGGGGGCTTGGGGCATGAGGAGGAAGAGTAGCGAGCGCGTGCATCCCTCATCCCTCCCTTACACGGTCGGCTCCGGCGTACGCGGTTGAGGGGTCCCCGCGCCCGGCGCTCGCGGCTTCGCGCGGCGCTCGGCGTCGGCGGTGCGCTGGGTATGCACCGGTGCCTCCCGTACGCGCCCTGTGGTGAGCGCTACGGTCACTCCAGGAGGTACGCCATGTTCTTCGAAACACGTGAGACCCGTTCGGAGTCGGCCCCGGGCCGGTACTACATCGTCCACACCCCGGACGGCCACCTCGCCCATATCGAGCGCGAGGGGCAGCAGGTCGCCGCGTTCTTCGACAACAAGGCGGCGGCCGACGCCCACACCCGGCGCCTCAACGAGGAGGAGTACGGGCACCTGCGCAAGAGCACGCCGTGACCTGCGCCGACTGCGGGAACCCGATGCGGGTGGAAGGCGGGCACTGGCACTGCCCGCACTGTGGCGCCGCCGGACCTCCGTACCGCTGAGCCGACTTCGACCGAACAGCTGAACGACTCCATGCGCCGGCACCGTCTGTCTGATGGTGCCGGCGCATGGATGTCTTCGGGCGTGTACGGACGGATGTCTTCGGACGGATGTCTTCGGACGGGCGTCTTCGGACGGGCGTCTGCGCTCCGGCGGAGTGGTTCACGTCCCCGGCCGTGAGCCGACCTCGGCTTGGAGGAGGCGCGGGGAGGGCGCGAAGCCGTGGCGGGTGTAGGCCGGGACGGCCCGGGTGCTGGAGTGAACCGTGACGCGTTCGAGGCCGAGGTCCCGCGCGAGTCGGAGGACCGCGTCGATGAGCCGCCCGCCGAGTCCGGTGTCGCGTTCGTCCGGCACGACGTACACGCACTGCACGTCACCCGCCGCCCGCTCCGGGGCACGCGGGCTCGGCACGCGCTGGGTGATCGCCAGCCAGGCCATGCCGATGACGGCGTCATCGCGGACGAGGACCAGGCAACGGTGCGAGGACGCGTGCTCCCCCGCCCACGCCACGAGACGGCGTACGAACTCCGCGCGGGTGGTCACGGGCGTCCCCTCGTTCTCCAGCACCCATTGCCATCGGAGCTCGGCGACGGCGCGCAGTTCGTGGGGGCGGGCGGGGCGGATGGTGGGGGTGGTGTTCACTTCGTCATGGTCGGCGTGCGGTGATGCCGGGGCAATGATCCCGTCGGCCGTTTCCGGGGATCTGGTGGGCGCGTACGGCCTGATTGCGGCCGTCCTGCCGCCTCATCGCCGTCCACGTGGCCGACAATCGAGCCACGAGCGACAAGAGTGAGCTGAAGGTCGAGGGCAACTGGTCCGAACTCGTCAGGTAGGTATCGCCTGGCTCGACCGCTTGCCGCCGACGAGGGCTTGGGCCTTACGCCCTGGCGTCGGCGGGTGAGCAGGCGACCGGGGCGGGGCAGCGGGCGGAATCCCAAGGGCCAAAGCTCACAACGGTCCGTTCCTCCACCCCCGAAAGGCCACCGACATGCGCGCGCGAGGCATCAACTACGACACCGGCTTTCTTCCCGAGGCGGAAATCTCCCGGACGGTATTCGACCCCGAGGTGGTCCGGCGCGAGATGGCGGTGATCGCCGGTGAGCTGCACTGCGACGCCGTACGCGTCTCCGGTGGCCGTCCCGGACGGCTGGCCACCGCTGCCCGGTGCGCGGCGGAAGCCGGCCTGGAAGTCTGGTTCGCGCCCTTCCCCGTCGATCTGTCCCCGGAGGAGCTGCTGCCGTTCTTCGCCGACTGCGCGCAACGGGCCGAAGCCATACGACAGGGCGGCGCCGAGGTGGTGCTCGTCGTCGGGTGTGAGATCAGTGCTTTCTGCCACGGTTTCATTCCGGGTGAACGCTATGGGGACCGCCTTCGCGCCATGTCCGCCGGGGATGCGGAGTGGTGGACCTCCCTCGGGCCGGTGCAGAAGCGGCTCAGCGCTTTCCTCTCCGAGGCCGTCGCGATCGTGCGCGGTCGCTTCGGTGGGCGGGTGACCTACGCCGCCGGGCCCTGGGAGTTCGTCGACTGGACACCGTTCGACATCGTCGGTGTCGACGCGTACCGGTCGGCCTACAACGCCGACACCTTCCGTGACGAACTGCGCGGGCACCTCGCCCATGGCAAGCCGGTCGCGGTGACCGAGTTCGGCACCTGCGCCTACCGGGGAGCGGGCGAGCGAGGCGGGGCGGCCTGGCAGCCGCCATCCGGGGCGGTGCGGGACGAGGGCGAGCAGGTGCGCTACTTCACCGAACTGCTGGACATCTTCGAGGAGGAGGGGATCGACACCGCCCTGTGGTTCACCTTCGCCGGTTACCGGAAGCTCGGGGAGGACGACCTCTCGTCGTACGGCGTCGTCCGGATGCTCGACGAGACCCGGTGGGAGCGGAAGGAGGTCTTCGATGTGATGGCCGAGCGGTATGGCCGGTATCGGCGGGGGTGAGGGGGTCCTACCTCTTTCGCCGCTGGTGCCGTGTGGTTGCCGGTGATGGGTGCTGGGGTGGGGGCGGGGTCACCAGACCGGGCGCAGGGGTGGGAGGTGTCCGTCGGTCAGGGCGCGGATGAAGCGGGCCAGTTCGTTTCGCAGGACGGACAGGTCGCCCTGATCGGCTCGGTGCGCCGCCTCGGATTCCAGGTCGTGCAGGATGCGGCCGGCCACGGCCAGGTGCCGGTGTGCCGCCTCGGTGAGGACGACGAGCTTGCGGCGCCCGCCGGCCGGGTGGGCCTCGCGGCGGACGTAGCCCCGTTTCTCCAGGTCGTCGACGATCTGTCCGGCGGCCTGCTTCGTCACGCCCAGCTTCTCGGCGAGTTCGCTGCTGGTGGCGCCCGGCCCGTACAGGATCTGGAAGGCCATGCCGTGTACGGGCCGCAGGTCCGGGTAGCCGGCCTCGGCCACGCGGTGGGTGAACTCCGAGAGCAGGAGCTGGAAGGCCATACCGAGCAGGAAGGTCAGTTCGACGTCGGGGAGCTGGTCGTCGCTGTGCACGGGGTCCATCGTGTCATATGCGAGTCAAGTGTCTTTACTCGTTGTGAGTAAAGCTGTTTTACTTGGCTGTCGCACGTGTCGCACGTGTCGCACGTGTCGTACGTGTCGTCGCGTCACACCCACAGGACCCGAACACAGGAGGCAGCTCATGCACGTCATCACGCCCTCGTCAGACCTGGTCACCGCCACGCCCGCCGCCGTCATGACCGGGCTCGCCGCGCCCAGCCGGGGGAGCGCCGAACTGAGCACCTGGCAGGTGCGGATGGAGCCGGGTAGCGCCGGTCCGGAGCACGTCGTCGACCGCGAGCAGGTCTGGATGCCGACGCGCGGCTCGGTCGAGGTCACCGCGGGCGGCCGGACGGAGCGGGTGGCCGCGGGCCAGGCCCTCGTCCTCCCCGCCGGCGTCGTGCGGCAACTCCGGGCGGCGGAGGAGCCGTTCGAGGCGCTGGTCGCGATGCCCGCGGCGGGACGGGCCTCCGTGCCGGGCACGGAGGGGACTCGCTCGTTGCCGTGGGCGGAGTGACGGGGAGGGAGGGGGAAGGAGGGGAGTGGCGAGGAGTGACGAGGGAGGGCGGGCGGTGATGGGGCGTCAGGAGCTCGTCACAAACTCGTCGGGAGTCCGGCCCCCGGCGAACGCGTGAGAGGTGCGGGTCAGGGCTTCAGGAGGGCCTTGATGGCGCGGCGGCCACCCAGGACGTCGGCTCCCCTGTGGGGCGGGGAGCCGACTGATCCGGTCCGGCGGCCCGTTACCTGTTCTCGCCGTTCCACAAAGGTCCCGTCTCCGCCCAGCGCCGGTCCCAGTCGGCCAGGCGCCTGGCGTCCAGGCAGCGGCGTAACCACCAGCGGATGCCCAGGAACACCAGGGCGGTGGCCGCCCCCGTCCACAGACCGGCGGAGATCGAGCTGGTCAGTGCCTCGTTCCGGCTGAGGGGCGGGGAGACGAGTTGGCCGTCGTGTCGTACCCAGACGCTGGTGCGGGAGCCTTTTCGCAGGTCCGGGCCGACTTCGATGGTGCCGGTGCGCGGGGTGCCGTCCGGCGCGGTCCAGTGGGCCGGGGCCACCTGATGGGTGCCCCGGAAGTCGGCGCCCGTCGTCGATCGCGCCGAGACTCCGTCCCGGAGCAGCACGGCCGGCACCCGGGACCGTTCCTGGGCCTGCCGCTCGACGACATGGCTCTGTGCTCCGTACACGATGGTCGCCGCCGCAACCCCCACTCCCGGGGCGCCGAGCACCAGGAGAAGCGTCATGAACAAACCCAGCCAGGCATCCAGCACGTCCACTGGGCGGCGCAACGGGCTCCGACGCCAGCGCCACCGCCATCCGACCGAACGACGCATAGGGCGACACCTCCTTCGCCGATTCGTACTGTCCTCCCGGAACGCGGGTGTGGGCAGGGGCAGGACGGGCTCTGCTCGGGGAACGGAAGGAATCGGCGGAACCGGCGGTCGGGCGGTCGGTGTTGCGGTGCCGACATCCGTTTCGGCGCCCGCGTCGGTGCCTGTTTCGGCGCCTGTTTCGGCGTTCGTCGCGGCACGCGCTTTGGCGTTCGTTTCGGCTCGCGTTACCAGGTCAACGCCGAACTACGGGCCCGTGGAAGTCCGCCGGTGTCCGCCTCTGGCGAGCCCGGTCGCCGTCAGAAGGTATCTACTGCCGGGACAGTCCAGCCGGATCGATCGCGAGTGGGAACGGGTCGTCCAGGTGGGTGGTCGCGCCCGCGAGTGCCGTGGTCCGCTCTACGTAGCAACCGCCCTGCAGCTCGTAGATGACGAGCATGGGGGCGGGGTCGAACTCCAGGCGCCAGAAGTGCGGGATGGCGGCCTCCGCATACAGCAGGGGTTTGACCTTGCGGTCCATGGTGCTGTTGCCGGGGGAGACCAGTTCGACGACGAGCTGGACCGCGTCGATGTCAACGGTGACGGGGTCGTCGGCGGTCGCGCCGGCGTCGGCCACGACCAGGTCGGGCACGACCAGCCCGGACGGTAGGACGACGTTGACGCCTTCCAGGATCTCCACCGGGGCGCCGACGGCTCGGGCGGCCGTTTCCAGGGCGACGTGGAGGCGGAACGAGGCGCGCTGGTGGCGGACGCCGGGAGCGGGGGACATGACGAGGGATTCCCCCAGCAGCTCATAGCGGGTGGCGCGGTCTTCGGGCAGGGCCAAGACGTCGGCGACTGTCCAGGGACCGGTGTGGTCGATGGCAGCGCTCATTCCCCTTCACCTCCTCATCCGCCCGGCAGGCACAGTGTGACTTCGGCAGGCGGTGCACGGTCAGCATATGGGTGCTCCCACCTGCCGACACGAGCGCTGCCATGAAAGCGACTCCTAGAGCAAGTGTGCCACTCGGTCACCCGCCCCAGGGGTGTCGGCATGGCTCGGAGCCGGGCGCAGACGCTGACGCTGATGTGGGCCGCCAACGGTGACAACGCGGGCCACGAACGGAGACAACTACGGACCACAGCCTTGCTTGCCGCCGCCCCATCCCTCCGCTGTCGTTGCCGTCAACTACTGCCGTCACCCCACGCACCAGCCCTGTCAGGGCGCGCCTGGCGAGGCTTCCGCATTGTCGTCGCATATGCCGCGCCCGGCATCAACTGGGGGCGCCGCCGCATCATCGCGTCACCGGGGCGTCGTCCCAGGAGGACGAGACGTTGGCCGGTCCCGCACCGCGCGGACCGGCCACCGTGACGGCCATGTCGGCCGCAGCCCAGGCCCAGGCCCCGGGCCCCGGCCCAGCCCCCGACCCCGGGCTCAGGCGATGCGCCGCCCGTTCGCGGTGGCGGGGACGGGCGGCCGGGCGTCCGTGACGGGCACGGGCCGGGAGCCCGGGACGGGAACGCGTCCGGAGGCCGGGGAAGGAAGGGGGCCGGGACCGGCGTCAGGGGCGGGGGCGGGGACGGGATGGAGGAACAACTCGTCCGTGGCGTGGATGACGAGGTCCGCGCCGACGCGGCACAGGTTCGGCCGGTGGCGCAGGGTGACGGTGTCGTCGACGGCCACGACGAGGCCGAAGCGGCCCTGCCGGGCGGTCCGGATGCCCGGCAGGGAACGTTCGACCGCGGCGGCGTGCGCGGGGAGTACGTCGAGCAGCCTCGCCGCCGCGGCGCGTGGGGCCCGGGGGCGGGCGGCCGTCTCGTGCCGCGGGCCACCGGAGACGACGGCCGTGAACAGGTCCGCGACCCTCGCCTTCTTGAGGAGCGCGAGGGCGTGCGGCCCCGCCGACACCGCCGCTACCGGTATGCCCTCCGCGCGCAGGGCCCTGAGCAGCCGGATGATGCCCGGCCGGGTCGTCGCGCCGTAATGACGGACGTAGTCGGACAGCGCCCGGTCGGCGCGGGCGGTGATGGCGTGCAGCGAACCCCAGCCGGGCGGCGCCGCCGGGTCGCCGACGGGCAGGTCGATGCCGCGGCTGCGCAGGTAGCGGGCGGCGCTGTCGAACGGCGGGAGCCCGTCGAAGTGGCGCGGGAAGTCCGTACCGGGGTCGAAGGGAACGATCCGCGCGGGAGCGGGCGGCGCGAACTCCTTGAAGAACGCGTCGAAGGCCCGTTTCCACGCGGCGGCACGCAGCGGGGCGAGGTTCGCGATGACCACGTCGACGTCGAACAGGACGGCGCGAGCCGTGCGCAGCCGGGGGATGAGTTCGCTGCGCGCGGGGGACGGGGACGGCGGCCTCATGCCTGCTCCCTCCCTTTTTGGACCTTGCTTCCTGCCGTCATCCTTGCCCGGCGGCACCCCGCGTGAGCAGGGCCGAACCGCCCTGTCCGGCGGCCCTTCGGCCCTTCGGCCCATCGGCGGGCGGCGGGGTGGGGGCGTGGGCAGGCCGGTGAGGGCCCCGGACCGGGGTTCCCTCACCGGCCTGCCCAGAGCCGCCCCTCAGCCGCTCAAGGCCGCAAGGGTGGCGTCCAGGTCGGTCGTCGCGCCGGTGCCGGTGGCGCAGGCGGAGGACCGGTTGTAGGGGAGTTTGGCGAGTACGCGGGCCATGCCGCAGGTGTTGCTGAGGGCGGAGAAGACCAGACCCCCGGCGACGCCCGCGGAGAGCAACCGGGCCCCCGGCACGCGTCGGCCGGCGACCAGTCCCGTCAGGACGAGGGACCCGGCCGCGAGGCGCACCTGGCGTTCCATGGCCCAGGGGGCGCGCACGCCGTCGACGCGCTGGAGGTCGTGGCCGCGCCGGGCCCAGGCGGTGGTGCCGCCGGTGAGGGTCGCGGCCTTGATGCCGTGCCCGGCGAGCGTGGCGCAGGCCTGGGCGGAGCGGACGCCCGACGCGCAGACGAAGAGGAGATCGCCGCGTCCGGCGGCGGTCCGCAGGGCGGGCAGCGCCCGGTCAAGCTGGTCGAGGGGGACGTTGTGGGCGTCGGGCAGGTGGCCGGAGGCGTACTCGCCGGGCGAGCGGACGTCGATGACGGTCAGCTCGTCCAGGCGGGCGTGGGCCTCTTCCGGGGTGAGGGAGGGGGTGGTCATGCTGGTGCTTCCTTTTCTTTGCGGACCACTGCCCTGCGATAGGATACCCGTAGGGGTATAACGAGGGAGTGGCTGGTGGAACTGGCGATGGCAGCTGAGGAACTGAAGACGGTGGTCAACCGGCTGCGCCGGGCACAGGGCCAGATCGCCGGCGTGATCAAGATGATCGAGGAGGGCCGGGACTGCGAGGACGTGGTGACGCAACTCGCCGCGGCCTCCCGCGCGCTGGACAAAGCCGGGTTCGCGATCATTGCGACGGGCCTCCAGCGCTGCTTGGGTGACGGGGAACTCGCGGCCGGTGAGGACCGCGAGCAGATGCGGGCCCGCCTGGAAAAGCTCTTCCTGTCCCTGGCGTAGCCAGGCGGCTCGACACAGGACGGGCGGCGCTCCGAGCGAACCGCTCTGCCGGTACAACGACGGACCGCGCCGCCGGAGTGCGCTGCGGATGCGGCAACGCTCGCGCTGTCGGTGCAACAACAGAGCGGTGCCACTTCATAGCGAGGCGTCCTGACGAGCGTTCTGACGAGCTTCATAGCGGGGCGTCCTGACGAGCGTTCTGACGAGCTGCCGCAGCAGGGGCGTCACGGCAGCGCGTCGTCACGGCAAGGCGTCGTCACCGCAAGGGATCGTCACAGCAACGTGGCGTCCACGAGCATGAACGTCGCCACGGCCAGCAGGGCGACCGCGAAGACGCGGCGCAGCAGCGTGCCGGAGACCTTGGCGGCCAGGCGCTTGCCGTCCCACGCGCCGAGCATCGCCGCCGCGGTGAACGGCGCTATCACCGACCAGTCGAGCCCCGCCGTCGTGGCGCCCCGCGTGGCCAGGGACGCCAGCGAGTTGGCGGAGATGACCAGCAGGCTGGTGCCGGCGGCGGCCTGCATCTCGAAGCCCAGGACGGTCACCAGGGCCGGTACGACGAGGAAACCGCCTCCCACACCGAGCAACCCGGTCAGCCCGCCCAGCCCCGCGCCCGCCCCGGTGGCCCGGACCGCCCGTACGCCGTCCGTGCTCTCACCCGCCGTGGCGCGCGGAGGCCGCAGCATCATGACGGCCGCGAGCGCGGCGACGCCGGCGAAGGCCGCGGTCAGCGCGGGCTGCGGCAGGTGGGACGCGGCGGCCCCCGCCGCGGCGGCCGGCAGCAGCCCGGCCGCGGCGAACAGCCCGCCCGCCTTCCACCGCACGTTGCCCGCACGGGCGTGCGCGTAGAGGGCGGTGAGCGAGGTGAGGGTGACGATGATGAGCGCGGCCGTGGTGGCGGCGGCCGGGGTGAAGCCGAGCAGGTAGACCAGCGCCGGGACGGCCAGGACGCTGCCGCCCCCGCCCAGCGCACCGAGCGCCAGACCGACGGCCCCGCCGGACACCACGGCCCATATGAGTGCTGCGGTCACGCTATGACACCGTCGCCGCCGCCCGGACAGGTCACGGGCAGCCCCGCCTCCGCCCACGCGGTCATCCCGCCGGTGACATCGGTCGCCTCCACGCCGCTCGCGGCCAGGATCTCGGCGGCCCGCTGCGAACGGTTCCCCGAGCGGCAGACGGCGACCACCGGCTTGCCCTGCGCTGCCGACGGGAGCGAGGCACCCGCCGACAGCCGGGACAGCGGCAGGTGCAGCGCACCGGGCGCGTGCCCGGCCGCCCACTCGGCGTCCTCGCGGACATCGACCAGCACGGCGTCGCCGTCGGCGACGCGCTGGTGCGCCTGCGCGGGGGTGAGGCGGCCGGGGCCGCGGCGGAAGAGGGAGAACATGGTGCGATCACTCCGTAGGAGGGGGTGGAACATCAATCAGGTGGGGTGGGGCGGGGTGGGGTCTGATCAACCCGCCGTGGTGTCGATCAGCCCGCGGGGGTTGGTCAAGCCGCGAGGGGTTGATCAACCCACGAGGGTTTGGTCAAGCCGTGAGGTATCGGCCAAGCCGCGAGGTCAAGCCGCGAGGGTTTTGGTCGACCCACCGTGGTGTCGATCAGCCCACCATGGTGCCGGTCAGCCCATCCCGGCAAAGTCGACGGACAGCCCGGCCGGAGCCGCGGACTCGAACCCGTCGTCGATGGCGACCACCTCGCGCCCGACCGCGTCCAGAAACGACGCGGCGATCGCCGCGCGCATGCCGCCCGCGCAGTGCACCCACACCACACCGCCCGGCACCTCGTCGGTCCGGCCGTGCAGCTCGTGCAGGGGGATGTGCACCGAGCCCTCGATCGCCCCGTTCGCGAGCTCGGAGTCGCGTCGGACGTCCAGCACCACCGGCTCCTCGCCCCGCGCGCGGGCCGCGGCGAGATCGGCGAACGTGGCGCGCGGGAAGGACCGCAGCCGCTCGCCCTCGCGGACCCAGGCGCTCGGGTCGCCGGTGGCGGCGGCTGCCGGGCGGTCGATGCCCACCCGGACGAGTTCCCGCTGGGCCGCGGCGACCTGCTCCGGCGTCTCCGCGAGCAGCGTGACCGGCTTGCCCCAGGGGATCAGCCAGGCCAGGTACGTGGCGAGCTTGCCCTCGCCCTCGAAGTTGAACGACCCGGCGACGTGCCCCGCGGCGAACGCGACCCGGTTGCGCAGGTCCACCACCCACTCCCCGGCCGCCAGCCGGGCGGCGATCTCCTCGGCGTCGGCGCGCCGCGGCGGGGTGAGGTCCACCGGCGCGGGACCGGCGGCGTTCGTCGGACCCATGTGCGCGTAGTAGGCCGGCACGTCGTCCAGACCGGCGAGCATCTCGGCGACGAACGTGTCCACGTCCTTGATCAGCGCGGCGTTGCTCCGCCGCTCGGCGCCGATGGTCGTGGACTCGCCCTCGGCCTGCGACGACGAGCAGAAGCTGCCGAAACCGTGGGTGGGCAGCACGGCCACGTCGTCGTCCAGCTCGTCGGCGAGCCGGTGCGCCGAGGCGTGCTGGGCGCGGGCCAGCTCCTCGGTCAGCCGCGGTTCGACCAGGTCGGGGCGGCCGACCGTACCGATGAGCAGTGACCCGCCGGTGAACGCGGCCACCGCCCGGCCCGCCTCCTCCAGGACGTACGAGGTGTGGTGCGGGGTGTGACCGGGGGTGGCCAGCGCCCGCAGGACCAGGCCCTCGTCGATGGTCAGCGTGTCACCGTCGGCGACCGGCGTCCGCTCGTAGGAGACCGACGCACCGGCCGGTACGAGGTAGCGCGCGCCGCTGATCCGGGCCAGTTCGAGGCCGCCGGTGACGTAGTCGTTGTGTACGTGGGTCTCCGCGACGTACGCGATCCGCACCCCGCGCCGCGCCGCGGCGGCGATGACCTGGTCGATGTCCCGCGGCGGGTCCACCACCACGGCGGCATCGGGACCACCGGCCAGGTAGCTGCGGTTGCCCAGACCCTCGAATTCCAGGGTGTCGACGAAGAACACGACCACGACTCCTTCCATGAGCGAACTATGTACCCCGGGGGGTATCTGTTTCTCACCATAACAGGGGTACCCCCGGGGGTATCTAGTGCCTGGAGGTAGGGATTCCGGTCACATCTCTGAACCGGACCGCTTCCCGGGCACCTCTTGGGCGCTGGTTCCGCGCTGGTTCCGCGCTGGTTCCGCGCTGGTTCCGCGCTGGTCCCGTCCCGGTTGTCGGGTGCCACGGGTGACCGCGTCGCAAGCGGTGTGGGGGGAGCCGGGGGCAGCGGGCGGTTTTACGGCCGTAAAACTCCGGGCCGGGCTCTTGGCCGGGGAACTGCGGGTGGGCCTCGCGGCTGTTCGCGGCTGTGGGGCTCCGGGGGCTCGCGGCGCGAGGGGCTCCGGGCGGTTTTTACGGCCGTAAAACTCCCGATGGCCGTATGCGTGCGAAGCGACCCCGGGCAGCCGCATGGCCGTGAGGCAGCGCCGGGAGTTTTACGGCCGTAAAACTCGGTCGGAGAGGTGCGGCGGAGGGATGCGGCGGACGGACGGCGCAGGGGGCTGCCGACGGTGGTGGGGCAGGGGTGCGGTGGTTCGGGTCGTTCCCGGCGTCTCAAGAAGGCTGCCAGTCGGCCTGCACCTGCTCGCCTGCTCGTCCCTCCGAAGGGCCGACCCCACCCCGTAAGGAACGCGTCGCACAGAGACACAGAGACGACGACCCCCGTCCGCAGCCGGGGAAGTGGCGCGGTCGGGGGCCGTCTGGGGCCGGTCGCGGTGTCGGAAGAGGGCAACCAGGGGCGTCCGGCGGGAGGTGTTGTCAGCGGCCGAGTGTGTTCAGTACCGCCTCTGCCATGACGCGTTCGCCCGTCGCGTTGGGGTGG
Organism: Streptomyces sp. NPDC003077; assembly: GCF_040611095.1. Lineage (NCBI taxonomy): Bacteria > Bacillati > Actinomycetota > Actinomycetes > Kitasatosporales > Streptomycetaceae > Streptomyces > Streptomyces sp. NPDC003077. The sequence continues at coordinate 312,604 of NZ_JBEXNM010000002.1, forward strand.
AGGGGGAGCGCGGGCCGGGTCGGGAGCAGGCCCTCGATCCAGGGCTGTGACGAGCAGGTGTCGTGGCCCTTGGTCGGGGTGAGGGTGTCGACGTAGGTGGCGGCGTTGGCGGCGGCGGCGCGGGCGGTCTTGTCGTTGAGTTCGCCGAGAGTGGAGCGCAGGTAGGCGAGGTCACCCGTGGTGATGGGGAGTTTGCCCAGGCACCGCTTGGGATCGTCGGGCAGCACGGACGGGTAGCCGACGACGAGCACCCTGGCGTTCGGAGCCTTGGCGTGGATCTTCCGCAGGCCGTCGGAGAGTTGTGCCGCGGCGGAGTCAAGCCGCTTGCCGAGCGTGTCCCCGTAGGCGGCACGGCATGGGGCGCCGAAGGGATTGGTCACGGCGAGGGCGGCGCAGGCGGCGACGACATCGACGAAGCCGAGGTCCGAGGTGCCGATGTTGTTGCCGCCGATGGTGACGGTGACCAGCGCCGTGTCCCGCGTGACGGCGTCCAGTTGGGGACTGTTGACGACGATGCCGAGGTCGGTCTGCGCGGTGGTGAGCGCCGCCACCTTCGCTCCGGTGCAGGTCTTGTCCTGGTACGAGGACGAGGCGAGGGCCGCCGCGACGACCCGCCCGTAATTGCGGTCGGAGCGCAGGCACAGGCCGCCCGACAGGGCCGGGATACCGGCGCCGGCGGCGTAGGAGTCGCCCAGCGCGACGTACCGACCGGCCGGGGGCGCGGCGGTGGCCGCGGCCGTGGCCGTGGTCGCGCTCCGTTCCACGGCTTGGGCGGCGGGGGTGACGGCGGTGAGGGTGGTGGCGAGCAGCGCCCCACCGGTCAGGGCGGAGGACCACTTCCTCAGGGTCTTGGCCCGCAGGGTGCTTCTGATGCGTGAGACGACGTTTCCGGTCAAAGGTGTCTCCTGAGAAGGCGGAGGAGTGCGGAGGAGTTCCGAGCAGCCCCAAGGAGTTCCGAAGAGCCCCGGGATCGCCGAGGAGTTCCGAGGAGTTCCGAGGAGTTCCGAGGAGTTCCGAAGAGCCCCGAGGAGTCCCCGGAAAGGGGGAACGCGAGAAAAGAACAATGGGATGGGAGGCGGGGGAGGGCCCTGTTCCGGCAGATACCGACGGTAACGGTTCCGGTATCGTCGCGGCCCCCCGTGTTTCGGGCCATGTTCCGGCGCACAGCAGCACACCCGGTCACACTGTGCCCGCGCACAACCGGGCCGTGCTGTACGCGTGAGTACCCTGCGGGCCATGAGCCGTACGCAGGACCCGCCCGCCGAGATCGTCCCCGTGGCGGCTGCACTCTTGGGAAGAGCGGGCGAGTTGGGCGTCCGTATGGCGCGCCGGATCCGGGCGGAGGTGGCCTACTACGGCACCGCGGAACACGTCCCGTTCCAGGAACTGAGCGCGTCCTGCCGACGCAACGCGGAGCTCGTCCTCGGCCAGCTCGTCGACGGCAGGACGGCCGCCGACATGACCTCGGCGCAGGACACCGGCCGCGTACGGGCCCGCCAGGGCGCGCCGCTGGGCGAGTTGCTGCACGCGTACCGCGTCGGGTCCGCGTTCCTGTGGGCCGAGTTGGCCGCCGGGGCCCGGGCCGCCGACGGCGTCACCGCGGACACGATCGTGGCGCTGGCCGCCTGGTGGGTGGACGAGGGGCTCGCGGCGGCGGCCGGCGACGCCTACCGGGAGGCGGCCTCCGAACTGCTGCTCCAGCGCGAACGGGAACGCTCGGTCCTGGTCGAGGCCCTGTTCACGGGGCTGCTCACCGATCGCATCACCCTCTGGGAGGCCGCCGACGCGCTCGGCCTGCCGACCGCAGGGCCGTTCATGGTGGTGGCGGTCGAGACGCCCGCGCCGGGACGCGAGGCGCTGCCCGGCGTCGAGGACCGGTTGCTGGCCGAACGGGTGCGCTCCGCCTGGCGGTTGCTGCCCGATCTGCAAGTCGGCGTGGCCGCGGCGGGGCGGACGGCGGAGGAAGCGACCCTGCGGGTCCTCGGCCGGTACCCGGACGCGCGGATCGGCGTCAGCCCGGAGTACCACGCGCTGCGGGACACCCCCCGGGCGCTGCGCCTCGCACGCCTGGCGCTCGCCGGAACACGCGCGCCGGCCGGCGTCGTCCGGTTCGACGACAGCCCGGTGTCCCTGCTGGTGGCGGCTGCTCCGGAGGAGGCCGGCCGGATCGGCGAGGCCGTCTTCGGACGCGTACGGGAACTGCGCCGGGAGGAACGGGACCGGTTGCTGGAAACGCTGGAGCAGTGGTTCGCCGCCGGGGGCTCGGTGACGGAGGCGGCCCGGCTGCTGTACTGCCACCGCAACACCGTCCGCTACCGGCTCCGCAGGCTGGAGGACCTGACCGGCCGCTCGCTGCGAGATCCCCGATCGGTCGCCGATCTGGCCGTGGCTTTACGGGCGTTGCGGTTGGGGGACGAGGGCGGGGGCGGGGACGGTAGCGGGGACAGGGACACGACGGGGCGGTTGTGAGGCCGCGGGGGTGGGAGAGGGGAGCCGCCGCCCGCTGACGTCCCGTCCGCGCGGCCGTGAGAGTGCGGGGGAGGGGGGAGGCCGAGCCGCCCCCCGCCACGATCCCGTCCGTACGGGCGTGACGGCTCGGCATCGGCATCGGCATCAGTCCACCCGCGCCGCCTCCCGTGCCGTCCCCCGCGCCGCCTCCCGCACATCGGCGAGGACGCAGCTCACGTTGTCGGGACCGCCGGCCTGGTTGGCCAGCGCCACGAGTTCGCGCACCGCCTCCTCCGGGGGCGTGGCCGTCGACAGGACGCGGCGTATGTCGTCGACCGGCACGACCCCCGTCAGGCCGTCGGAGCAGAGGAGGTAACGATCCCCGGGCCGGGCATCGTGCAGGCGGATGTCCGGGGTGGCGTCGGCGCCCGGGGACAGGGCGCGGACCAGCAGGGACCGCTGCGGGTGGGCGGTGGCTTCGTCCGGACTGATCCGCCCCTCGTCGATCAGGGACTGCACCACGGTGTGGTCGTGGGTGATCTGGAAGAGCGCGCCCTCGCGCAGGAGGTAGGCGCGGGAGTCCCCGATGTGGACGAGCGCCAGCCGGGAGCCGGTCCACAGCATCGCGGTCAGCGTGGTCCCCGCCTCGTGCGGCGCCGATTCGGTGGCGCAGACGCCCCGCACGGCCCGTCCGGCCTGCTCCAGGGCGTCTTCGAGGACGTTGAGGAGACTGCCCGCGGGGAGGCGGTCGGTGTCCAGGTGCTTGAGCGCGTCGATGGCGGCGGCGCCGGCGGGGGCTCCCGCGCCGCCGAAGCCGTCGGCGACGGCGAGCAGGCGGGACCCGGCGTACGCGGTGTCCTGGTTGCTCGCGCGGACCAGGCCGGCGTCGGACAGCGCGGCGTAACGGATCTCCAGGTGGTGGGTGTTCGCGGACACGGCGGGGTCCTTCCAGGAGAGATGGTCGATGAGGAAGGCGGCCAGTTCGCGCCGGGCCGCGGTGTCCGCCTCGACCTGCGCCCAGTAGGCACGGACCTCCCGGGCCGCCGCGGACGGTTCCAGGGCGCACACCTCCCGGATACGGGCCAGCGGCATGCCGAGCCGGCGCAGCCAGGCCACCAGCCGGGCCCGCTCCAGTTGCTCCGGGGCGTACAGGCGGTAGCCCGTCACCGGATCGACGCGGGCGGGTGTCAGCAGCCCGAGCTCGTCATACAGGCGCAGCGCCTTCGGCGACAGCCGGGACGCCCTCGCGAACGCCCCGATGGTCAGCACGTCCATGCCCGCTCCTCCTCATGCCGGGCTCCGCGCCCGGCCCCACCGATGCTGTGACTTGCCCCAAGGGGAAGGTCAAGCCGGGGGTGGGGCGGGGTTTCGCCGCCGCGGGCTTCCGCCACATGAAGCGTTACGGACCGCGCCTGACCACCCACCCCCGCCTCCTCCACCGCGCGCCCCTGCCCCGAACATCCCCATGCGTGGTGGGATGCGCACCATGACCGATGACGCGCGCGACACCGTCCTGTCCCGGCTCGACACCGTCCTGTCCCGGCTCGACGCCCGCATGGCGGATCTGGAATCCCTCTACGAAGACCTGCACCGGCACCCGGAGATCGGCTTCCAGGAGACCCGCACGGCCGCCGAGGCGGCCCGCCGTCTCACCTCGTACGGGTACGAGGTCCACACCGGCCTCGGCACCACGGGCGTGGTCGGCGTGCTGCGCAACGGTGACGGACCGGTGGTCCTCCTGCGTGCCGACATGGACGCGTTGCCGGTCGAGGAGCGCACCGGCCTGCCGTACGCCTCCACCGTCCCCGGGACCATGCACGCCTGCGGCCACGACGTGCACGTCACCTGTCTGGCCGGGGCCGCGGACCTGCTGGCCGCCGGGCGCGACCACTGGTCCGGCACGGTGATCGCCCTCTTCCAGCCGGCGGAGGAGGTCAGTGGCGGGGCGCGTTCCATGGTGGGTGACGGTCTCTTCTCCAAGGGCCTCGTGCCCACCCCCGATGTCGTACTGGGGCAGCACGTGGCGCCGCTGGCCGCCGGCATGATCGCGTACTGCTCGGGGGCCTGCATGGCGTCGGCGGACGGCCGGAGGATCACCTTCCACGGCGTCGGCGGACACGGTTCGCGCCCGGAGAGCGTGATCGACCCCATCGTGATGGCGGCGGCATTCGTACAGCGGGTGCAGGGCGTCGTCGCCCGGGAGGTCGCACCCAAGGACCAGGTGGTGATCACCATCGGTGCGCTGCACGCCGGCAACGCCGCCAACGTCGTCCCCGACCACGCGACGGTCGACCTCACCGTCCGCAGCTTCGACGACGACGTGCGCGCCCGGGTGCTGGCGGCCATCGACCGCATCGCCAAGGCCGAGGCCGCCGCCTCCAACGCACCCCGCGCACCGGAGACGGAGGTACTGAACGCCTTCCCCGTCACCCGCAACGACCCGAAGACCCTCCACAAGGTCAACGACGCCTTCGCCGCACTCTTCGGCGCCCGCAACCTCCTCGCCTACGAGCCGGTGAGCGGCAGCGAGGACGTCGGAGACCTGGCGACGGCGGCCGACGCGCCGCTGTACTACTGGTGGCTCGGCGGCTGGGACCCCGACGCCTTCCACGCCGCCCTACGCGCCGGACGCGTCGACCAGGACATCCCCACCAACCACTCGCCGCACTTCGCCCCCGTCAAGCAGCCGACCTTGACGATGGGCGTCCAGGCCCTCGTTACGGCGGCGTTGAGCCACTTGGGGTGAGGCGCCCATGTCCGTTGCGTGTGTAGGTGTGTAGGTGCGTACGTGCGTTGGGCGCATGGGCGCTTCAGCCTCCGAGGCGGTGTGCGAGGTCGAGCAGGTCCGCCAGGCGCAGCACCCGTCCGTCGAATCCGGGGAGGGGGACGTGGAGCGGCCGGGTCCAGTGGACGGGGATCGCGTCCAGTCCGTAGTACGCGCCCGCGAGGCCGCCGGTGACCGCGGCGACGGTGTCCGTGTCCCCTCCGAGGTCGATCGCCGCGCGTATCGCCGCTTCGAATCCGGTGGTGGTGCGCAGGGCCCAGACGGCGGAGCCCAGGCAGGGCCAGACGGCGCCGTTGAACTCCGTCGCCTGGTCGGGGTGCCAGTCGGGGGCGAGGACCGTGCGGTAGCGCGGGCGGTGGTCGGGGTGGACACGCGCCAGGACGCGCGGAAGCGCGGTGAGGGGATCGGCGCCTTCGATGGTGACGCGGACGAGCTCGTGGAAGATGGCGGTCCCCTCCCACGCGGCGCGGTCTCCGTGGGTGAGGGCCGCGATGCGGCGGGCCGCGTCCATGGTGGCCTCCGGGCCGGCGGACGCGAAGTGGACCGCGGACGTCGATGCCCGCATCAAGGAACCGTTCCCCGCGGCTCGCGGATTGGTTCGGAAGTGCGCCGCGGCGGCCTGATCCCAGGGCAACCCGTTGGTCAGGACGTCCTCTGTCTGGAGGCCGATGTCCTTGGGCTCGCCCGCCGCCCACCGCTGGAAACGGGCGAAGATGTCCGGCAGATCCAGCCCGCCCCGCTCCACCAGGGACTCCGCCACCAGGACCGCCATCTGTGTGTCGTCGGTGGCCTCGCCGGGTTCCCAGCCGCCGCCCCCGCACATCTCGTCACCGGCACCCGGGATGGGGAACCGGGCGGAGAACGCCCCTGACGGACCGAACTCGAAGGGGCCGCCCAGCGCGTCCCCCACCGCCGAACCGACGATCGCGCCGGCGGTCCGTTGGGCCCGGTCCACTCGGCCCCGCTTTCCTCGCGTCATCGGTGCAGGCTATCGGCAGGCATCGGGCGATGGAGCGCGCCGTCTCGGACCACCCTCGCTGCTCACGCGGGCTTCGTCCGCACCGTCGAAGACGGCCACGAGCGTGGAGGTGCGGGTCGGTGTCCCCGCGGGGCCAGCCGTACGGGGTGCCCCAGCCGCCAGCCGCCAGCCGCCAGCCGAACGCCGGGGCTTGCCGCCGGTCGGCGGCCACCGCGTTGCCGGTGAGTTCGGCCAGTTCCCCGCCTCTGTCATCGGCGTCCCCGTCCTCCGTCACCGCCGCCCCCGTCCTCCGTCACCGGCGTCCCTGCCCCCCCATCACCGCCGCCCCTGCACCACCAACGCGCCATACGTCGCCAGCCCATACGCCAGATGAGGCACCGCATCCGAAACCCAGTCGCCCGCGGACCAGGACGTCGGATCGCTGACCTTCAGACGGGCCATCGGCAGATCGCTGGCGGCCATCGCCAGTGCGCCGGTGAGGATGCCGCCCAGCAGCAGCGGTGGCCGGATGCCGATGCCTCGTACGATTGCGACCGCCACGCCCACCGCCGTGCCGACGGCGATGCCGGACAGGGAACCGAGTCCGGTCAGCCGGTTGTCACGCTCCTCGCCCCGGCCTGGTACGGGGTGCCCGGAGACGGTGGCCAGGGTGTCCAGCGTCTCCTGCGGCGTGTTGCTCGTCGGTCGGCCTCGCCAGGCCATGTCGCCGTAGGTGACGGCGTTGAGTACGGACGTGCCGGCGGCGCCGGCCACCGCGCCGCGCGTGATCAGTCGGAACATGCGCTGCTGGGTGTCCCGGAGTCTTCTGTGGCGAAACAAGGCGGAACCATTCGTACGCGAATGGAGCAGGGGTGGGGGCCGAGGGCCGGTCGTGGGAGGCGCTTCAGGCCTGCGGGTGGCCGGGGGCCGGTGACGGGCAGCGTTTCAGGCCGCTTCCGCGCGTTCGGTTTTTCGCGGGGACGCGGTGGCGGCCAGGAGGAGCCCGGCCGTCCAGAGGAGGGCCGCGATGACGGCCGCGCCGGGGTCGGTGGCGGGAGGGAGGGACCAGGCCCACCACTCCGGGGTGCTGTCGCGGCCGACGCCGAGGAGGAGGGTGGGGCCGAAGGTGCCCAGGGGCAGCAGCCAGGCGAGGCCGCTGCCGAACAGCCGGCCGCTGATCATGGCAAGGCCGAGGTAGCCGACGGCGTTGCGTGCGGCCGTGACGAACACCGGGAAGGGGAGACCGGCCGGCAGGGGCAGCGCCGTCAGCAGGACGGCCAGCAGTGCCAGGCCGGTGAGGTGGAGGGCGCGGTGGCGGTGCATCGGCTGGGCGGCGGTCAGTTCGAGGTCGGCCATCGGGGTGAAGAGGGTGGTGCCCAGGACGATGGCGTACGCGACGGGGGCGATGGCGGCGACCGGCACGCCGAAGTCGACCAGGTAGCGGAAGTCGGGGAAGTCCACCTGGCTCCCGGCGAAGGCGGTGGTGGCCAGTGCGATGACGAGGCAGATGAGGGCGGCGCGCGGGAGGTCGCGGCTGCGGGCGAAGGCGAGGGCGGGGTTCATCGGGGCAGCGGGGGGACCGGTCGGCAGGCGCGGATCTGGCGGGCGGCGGCGTTCAGCCAGGCGTCCTGCTCGGCGCGGGGGGCTTTGACGAAGCGGTCGACGGCGGCTGAGAACTGGTCGCCGTACTCGGTGCCGACGATTTTCGCTCGCCGGTGGAGGACCGCTTCCACGAAATGGGTGTCCGGATAACCGCCGGCCTCCCGCATGGTCACGGGATCATCACCGCAGTTCGGGCCTGGTTCGACGGCTCCGTAGAGCATGTCGCTGATCAGAGCGTCGGTACGGATCTGAGGTGAATTGACCTGCAATTCGACACCGGGACCGTGGCTGGGTCCGAGGCCCCTTTGGTAATAGCGGTGCTGGAAATCGCGGAATGGTCCGGTGACCTTGTCGACGTACGCGACGGCGTTTTCCACCTGGGTCAGCAAGTGGCGGTCGTCCGGCCACATGCAGGCGGTGGTGCGGCCGGAGGTCGTGCACAGGGGGCGGGCGGGCTGGGCGCGTTCGGCGGCCCAGAAGGAGTCCAGGCCCAGCGGCCGGGTCAGCAGCGTGCCGCCGGCGGCGAGGGCGAGCAGGGCGGCGGGCACGGCCGCGTAGGCACGCGGGGCCACCAGCGGGCGGCGCAGGGCGGCGGGCAGGGCGAGTACGGCGACGGCGGCGGCCAGACACCAGACGGTGGCCAGCAGCAGCCGGGAGTCCAGGGGCCGCAAAAACTGGTCCCAGTGTTCGTCGATGGCGGGGAACAGCTTGACCAGGGGGAGGTGAGGGAAGAAGGCGAGGGCGACGAACAGGCCGTACCAGGCGGCGCCGACGAGGGGAGCGGTCAGCCGGACGGGCACCAGGGCCCCGACGGCGACGCCGACGGCCGTCTGGAGGCCGAGCATCCCGGCGCCGAGCAGCACCGGGGTCCACACGGGTTCGAACACCTCGCTCACGCTCGCCGTCCGCAGGAAGGCGATCAGGACGAACAGGGCGTAAGCGACGAGGCAGCAGAGCCAGGCGGCGGCCCACAGCACCAGGTGCTGGGTCCAGCCGCCGCGCGGGGTGGTGTCGGTCCAGGCGCGGGTGCGGTGGCGGTAGCCGCGGCCGGCGGTCCAGGCGGCGACGGTGCTCATGATCGAGCCCATCACGATCACGGCGAAGATCTGGGGCTCGATGGCGGCCTGGGTCCACCACCCGATCCAGTCGCTGTCGGCCGGGTCCGCGGTGACCAGGTACCAGCCGCCGATCAGCGCCAGGACAAAGGCGACCCTGCTCGCCTCGCCGCGTCGGAGCTCCAGAAGCAGCATGCGCGTCACAGGTGCGGCCCGTTCTGCTCGACGACGGCGAGATACCCGGCTTCCACGGCGGGACCGGTGAGGACGACGTCCCCTTCTCCTTCTTCTCCCTCCCCGGCGAGGGCGCACAGTTCGGCGGTCGTGCCGCTGAACCGGACGTTCCCCTCCAGGAGCACCGAGACGCGGTCGCAGACATGGGCGACGTCCTCGGCGAGATGGGTGCTCAGGACGACGGCGGACCGTTCCCCCAGACCGCGGATCAGGTCGCGGAAGCCGACGCGCTGGGCGGGGTCGAGCCCGGCCGTGGGCTCGTCCAGCAGGACCAGCGCCGGGTGGTTGACGACGGCCTGCGCGATGCCCACGCGGCGCAGCATTCCACCGGAGAGCGCACCCATTCTCCGGTCCGCGTATTTCTCCATCTCGACCAGGCGCAGCGCCTCGCGGGCCCGTTCGGCGCGCTGGGCACTGGGAACCTTGCGCAGCCAGGCCGCGTACTCGACGAATTCCCGGACGGTGAAACGCGGATGATGCCCGAACGCCTGCGGCAGCACCCCGATGCGCTCACGTAAGCGCCGCATGCGCGCCCCGCCCGTCACCGGCTCGTCCAATACGGAGACGTTTCCCCGCTGCGGTCGGCGGGCGGTGCTCAGCAGCGACAGCAACGTGCTTTTGCCCGCGCCGTTGGGGCCGAGGAGCGCGGTCGTCCCGGTGCGGAAGTCGATGGACACGTCGTCGAGCGCGACCACGGTTTTGAAGCGGACCGTGGCGCCTCGGACCGCCGCGACCGGCGCGACCTCGGTATCGGTGGTGGTGCTGCTCTCGATCAACACAGTTTCCCGTCGGGGTAGGGCGCGGACGTAGCCCTGCACACGGCTACCGGGAACTGCGGCAGGCCCGGGTGACAGCGCGCGGTGTCATACCGGCTGCGCCGCCCGCCCTCCGGCCGTTTCGCTTTCCGTTCGGCCGGTCGGCGGACGCCCGGCCGGCGGACGTTCGGCCGGTGCAGGCAGTCGTCGGCGTGGTCAGCCGCTGGCATGGTCAGCAGTCGGTGCGGCCAGCCACCGGCACGGTCAACCATCGGTGCCGCCGGCCGTCGTTCGCGGCCGATCCGGCCCCGTGATCCGCTGTTTGGTTCGACGTTTTATTTCCACCCAGGCGGGTTTTCCCGATTTCCGACTCGGTGGTTTTTTTGGCGGATGGTGCGCGGGAATCGTACGGCGCTGCCGATAGCACGCGCCGTGACGGTGATCACATGCCTTGACCCGGATTGGCCAAAAGTGGACTCAATTGACTCCCCTGCTGCCTTCCATCCCCTTCATTCACGGGAATTCCATAGAGCCGTTGTGGCTGGATCCGCCGCATGCCCGCACGGCGGGAAAGGTCACGAAAGGCCACGAAAGAACACGAAAGAACGCTGCGAACTCGGAGCGCGGACCGAAAAGCCCACGCCGAAGCCCACGTCAAAGCCCGCGCCAAAGCCCGCGCCAAAGCCCGCGCCAAAGCCCGCGCCAAAGCCCGCGTCCGGCATGGCCGAGGACAACCGGACCGGACTCAGGGATCCCGGACCTTCTGCGACGCGCCATAGCCCCGTATTGAAGCTCTGACCAGCAGAAAGCAGCCTCCATCGCAAAAAGTCTCAACCCGTTATTCAACGATACTGTCGAAGGCGGTCGAAAGGTAAGCATTCGGATCCGCTCACGAAAGGCGTCCCATGTCCCTGCCGCTGCACGCGTCCCTCCGCGCATCCCTCCACGACATAGCTCTCCCCTTCGGCGACGACCCCGCGGAACTCGGTTCCGCCGTGGACGCGCTCCTGGACACGTTCGGCAGGCCCGTCACCCTCCTGGGCCTGGGCGAACCGACCCACGGCGAGGAGGCGTTCCCGCGACTGCGCAACCAGATGCTCACGCACCTGGTGCGGCACCACGGCTACCGTTCCGTCGCCATCGAGAGCGACTGCCTGGCGGCGGCGACCGTCGACGACTACGTCACCACCGGCACCGGAGACCTGGAAGCCGTCCTGGCCACCGGATTCAGCCACGGCTTCGGGGCCTCGCCCGCCAACCGCGAGCTCGTGGAGTGGCTGAGGGACCACAACGCGGGGCGCGCCCCGGAGCAGCGGGTCCGGTTCCACGGGTTCGACGCCCCCCTGGAGATGACCGCCACCCCGAGCCCGCGCGCCACCTTGCTGGCGGCACACGCTTACTTGGCCGAGCACCTGCCCGCACACCGCGTCCCCCATGCCATGGACGAGATCGACGCCCTGCTCGGCGACGACGGCGCGTGGTCCAATCCCGCGGCGCTCATGGACTCCACGCAATCCGTCGGCGACACGCCCCAGGCGCGCACCCTGCGCCTGATGGCCGACGACGTGCTGACGGTGTACGAGACCCACGCCCCGACCCTGCGCCAGGCCACCTCGGACCTCGCCTTCGATCGCGCGCACGCGCAGGCCCGCACCGCCAAAGGGCTGCTGCGCTACCACGCGGCGATGGCCTCCTCGGCCCCGGACCGCGTGGCGTTCATGCTCGGCCTCCGGGACGTGATGATGGCGGACAACCTGCTGGCCATCGCGACAGCGGAGGCGCGGCGCGGCCCCTGCCTGATCTTCGCCCAGAACACCCACCTGCAACGCCACCAGTCCTCCTGGGAACTCGCCGGCATGGACCTGCGCTGGTGGAGCGCCGGCGCCCTCACCGCCGCGTCCGTTCTGGGGGACCGTTACGCGTTCGTCGCGACGGGGTTCGCGGAGGGCGCGGAGGACGAGGCGAAGGCCGGGGACGATGCAGAGACGAGCGATGCGCTGAAAGCTGGGGGCGCGGTGAACGCGAGCGACGAGGCGAACGCGAGCAACGCGGTGAATACGAGCGACGCGGTGAATACGAGCGACGCGGTGAACGCGGGCAACGAGGCGAACGGGAGCGACGCGATGAACGCGGGTAACGCGGCGAATACGGGCAACGAGGCGAACGCGAGCGACGCGACGGGCGAACTCGACCTCCACCGCGCGCTGACCGAGGCCACGCGCGGCGGCCAGGGGTTCTTCCCGGCGGCACCCCTGGCCGCCGTCCTCGCGGACCGGAAGGACCTGCGCGCCCGCACGGACGCCGCCCGCCCGGGGTACTTCCCGCTGGACCCCGCCCACTTGGACGGCATGGACGCGGTGGCGTTCCTCAAGGCGCGGGGCTGAGAGCGGATACCGGGGGCCTGTGGTGAGGCCTGGCTGAGTGCGGGCCGCTCCGCCGTATCGGTGCGTATCCCGGCCGTTCATCGGATTAGCCGAAACGGAATCCTTTGTACGCGGTAGCGTCGTGGTGAACTGCCCCTGTCGGTCGCGAAATCGGACACGGGCAGGGGACGGCAGACCCGTCTTGTGGCCATGGAGGTGCTCCAGATGGTCGACCGTTCAAAGAAGTACGGAGCAGTGGAGTTGTCGTTCACGAACCGGTTCTATTTCGCGTGGAACGACAAGAAGTCGAAGGCGAAAAGGGACGTCGCCATCTGGCACGCGAAGATCGGTGGAACCTTCGACCCCAACCGGCGGCGTATCGGTCAGCTCGTCATCACCGACTACGACAACCCGGACACCCGGTTCAACCAGCTCGTGGCCAAGGACGCCGTTTCCGGGGCCGAGATGTTCAAGCTGCCGGTGGACTACCAGTGGCTGTGGAACGACAAAGGGTCCGGTGCGACGAATTACGGTTCGATATGGCGTCCGATCCCTCCCGCGGGATACGTGGCGTTGAGCGACGTTTTCACCGCGGGGTGGGAAAAGCCCGCACGGGACGCGATCTGGTGCGTGCGCAGGTCCTACAACGGCCGCGCCTACGTCCGCGAGGGGGACGTCGGGGAGACCGACCTGTGGAACGACAGGGGGTCGGGCGCCGACCGGGACTGCTCGCTGTGGCCGATCGTGCCGCCGGCCGGCATCGGTGACGATGACGAGCGCCTGCTCGTCCCCGTGGGCGGATTCACCTTCGTCGGCCACTACGACCGGCCGGTCACGTCCCCGGTGTGCTGGGTACTCGATGTGCCCGCAGAGGTCAAGAAAGCCGCCGGGCCCCCCATTCCGGTCATGAACGGCTACACGAAACCGGAAGACACCCAGAAAGTCATCGACCGCCAGCTGACGGTCCCGCACACCATGATCCGCGACCCCAAGCGGGAGCCCGCCTGGCAATTCGAGCACTCGCCGTTCTACACGGTGCGCCGCAAACACAACTTCACGCTGGCCCACCACCTGCACAACACGTCCGACAAGGACCAGTCCTGGGGCCGGAAAATCACCACCGGTGTCAGCAAAGCCACCTCCGACGCGTTCTACATCAACACCTCGATCTCGGTGACCACCGAAGGAGGCATCAAGCTGGGCCCCATCGGGGGCAAATCCCGCGTCAATGTCACGGTGGAGACGGGTTATTCCACCCGCACGGACGTCGCCTATCTCAAACTCGAAACCGACGAGCACAAACTCGTCGTCCCTCCGCACAAGGCCGGGGCCTTGTGGTTCGCCCACCATGAGCTGGAGTCGATCCGCGCCGACAACACCATGGTCCCCTCGGACGTGGCCATGTCCTTCGACATCAATTCCACCGTGGTCACGCAGTACCCCAAGGACGGTCCCCAGGTCACCCACTTCGTCGCGGTCAACGACTCCGCGGACGAGGTCGCCGACCGCATGGCACGCACAGCGCCCCCGCCCGACTACCCGGCCGAGTCACGGGCACAAGCCGAACCCGACGCCAGCGCCCGAGAGGTGAAGCCTGGAAACGGCGTAGGCGACTGACCGCGACATCGGCCACGCCCTCGATCCGTTGCCGCCGACTGCTCCGTTGGTCCCCAAGGCCGATGCCCCCCACAGCACAGAACCGCTCCTCCGGTCCCGGGCCGTGGCCCTGGTGCGGAACCGGAGGAGCGGTGGACGGACGAGGCAGGAAGCTGTGTGGGGGGAAGCGTGCGCGCAGGTGCGGGCCCGACGGGGAAGTGCGTGGATGCGTACGGGCCGGTGTGGTGCGAGAAGTGCAGGTCTTGCCGGAAGTTCAGGTGGTACCGGAAGTGGTTCGGGTGGTACCGGAGGTGCGGGGCCCGCGGGGCGTGTCCGCGGTCGGGGGCGGGCGTCAGGCCTGGGCGCCGGCCGGGGTCGGGGGCGTCGTCGGGCACACCACGCGCGTGGCGGGGGAGAAGAAGGTGCCGTCCTTGGCGGGCTGGCCACCGGCGAACTCGTAGTAGATGTACGAGTAGAAGGCGATGTCCGGGTAGCCGCAGGAGGAGTCGGCGCCGATGGTGTAGGTCATCGTGACCTTACGGCTGGCACCCGGGGCGATCGGCACGGAGTACTGGGCGCCCGCGCCGGGGGTGCAGTTCACCCCGGGGTCCGCGGAACAGGTCGTCCAGGAGTACTTCAGCCCGGAGGCCGTGCTGGTCTCCCAGGTGGGCTGGAACGACTGCCAGACGAAGCGGACGTCCGCCGTGCCGGTGTTGGTGAACGTCATGGTCAGGTTGACCGTGGAGCCGGGGGTGGCTTCCGCCTTGTCCACGGTGAAGGACAGGGCGGGGGTGTCGGCGGCGGCGGCCGTGGTGGCGCCGCTCAGACCGAGGAGGGAAACGAAGAAGGAGAGGATGATGGCGAGGCTGACTCTGCTGAAGTTTCTCTTGGGTCTGCGCATGACCAGGGAGCGTAGGGGGTTACTCGCTGTTCGGAGTGGTTACGGAAGAACTAGATTTTTTCAGCGAAAAAGTCCGGCCATGACCAAGAACGACGTGATCACGGCCGGTTCTTGACCGAACGGCCGGATTCGTACGAGCCCCCTCGCGAGCCCCCGCGTACCCGACGCCCCGCCCACGCGGTGCCGCCCTCCGCGTCCGCCGAGCGGATGCGCACGCCTGTGCGGATGCTAGGGACATTCGGTGAACGACCTGTGGTCTCCCTGGCACGGCACCCCCGACGCCTTCGCGAGTGACGGCGAACACGCAGGTCGACCACGGCGGCACACGTCCGCCCGAGGCCGAGGGCCGACGCGTGGTACGGCGACCGGAGCGCTGCGACCGGGACGCACCGTACGCGTACGACGACCCGCCCGAGGACGCCGCCACCACCCCCTCCGTCCGCCGCGACCGCGCCGAACCGGCGGCAGCCTCCTCCTAGGCCCCAGGCCCCGAACGTGCCGCAGCCCCGCCGACAGCGCCACCGATCCTGGCGGAAAGCCACCCAGCCCGCGACGGCTGTGCGGAGGGTCCGTGACGAAGTCGTAGAGAGACATGTGCGAACTTGCACGGATCGCGCGGGGAGTGTGGGAGCGCTGCGAGGCGTTGTGGTGCCGAGACAGCCCTTCTCGCGTCTTCGGAGGGGCACAACACCCGTTCGCCCGCGCCGACTTGGGGAGCCCGTGCTCTCAGGGAGGAAGCTCCGAAAGCAACAAGGAAGAAGCAGGAAGAAGAACGAAAAAGAATGAAAAAGAACGGAGAGGAAGGAGAGGCAGCCATGAACGACGCACTTCGATCCATCCCGCGCATGGCCGGGGACGGTCGCCGCGAGGCCAACGCCGCCACCGTGCTGCGCACCGTCCTCGATCACGGACCGGTCGGCCGCAGCGTGATCGCCCGGCGGACCGGGCTCAGCCCGGCCGCCGTGTCCCGGCAGTGCACCGGCCTGATCCGGCTCGGCCTGCTGCGCGAACTGCCGGAAGGGGCGGCCGGAGGGAGCGTGGGGCGGCCGTCGATCCCGGTGGACCTGAACACCGGTGAGGCCGGGGGGCCGGTGGCCGGCGGGGTGCACATCGGTGTGCCGGGTTCCACGTTCGGGGTGGTGGACCTGCGCGGGCGGGTGGTGGCCAGCCGCAGGTTCCCGCACCGCGGGGTCCCGCCGGGCGAGCTGACCACCGAAGTCGCCCGGGCGCTCGGCCGGTTCCTCGACGAGGCGACGCAGGACCGGCCGCTGCTGGGGGTGGGCGCCGCCGTGGGCGGCTGGGTGCGGCCCGACGACGGCGTGGTCGTACGGCATGACGCGCTCGGCCGTCGCGACTGGCCGCTCGCCGCCGACCTGGCCCGCGAACTGGCGCTGACCGTACGGCTGGACAACCACGCCCGCGCGGTGGCGCACGCGGAGATCCTCTTCGGCAGACCCGCCGCCCGGCGGAGCCTCGTCCACCTCTTCGTCGGCAACGTCGTGGACGCCGCCTTCGGCATCGCCGGCGTTATCCACCAGGGCCCCGGCTCGGGCGCGGGCGACGTGGCCCACCTGCCGGTACCCGGCTCCACCGCCCGTTGCGTGTGCGGCTGCCACGGCTGCCTTCAAGCGACCGCCTCGGACACGGTGCTGGCCGCGCGGGCGGTGAGCCGGGGAATCGTCCCCGAAGCCAGTGCCGCGCTGGTCGTCGACGCGGCGGCGACCGGCGACCGGCGAGCGGACGAACTGCTGCGGGAGCGGGCCAGGGAGGTGGGCCGGGCGACGGCGTTGCTGCTCGACGTGCTCAACCCCGATCTCGTCGTGATCACAGAACAGTCGAGCGTGCTCAATCCCGACTACCTGGAGGAGCTACGGGACACGGCCGTGGCCCTCTCGCACGTCTGCGACGACCCCGAGCGGATCGTCGGGCCCTTCGCCGGGCCGGGGGTGCTTCCGGTGGCGGCGGGCACGGCCCTGATGGTGCCGCTCTTCCGGGACCCGGTGACGGTGGCCGAGAGCCTGCGGTCGCAGACTGGCGCATGACGGCCACAAGTGGCTTCGATTCGTAGGCGCTGTTCGATCAGCAGGGCGCCCATCGGTCACCGAATCGTTGCCGTTACCGGGATCTCGCACACCTTCGTTTCCATGGTTCCGACCCTGCCCTTTGCCGGGCAGAGGGGTGTCTTGCGCCGTGCCCGGGAAGGGATCCGCGTCGTACGCCCGAAGCATGAGCACCGCGGGGCAGAGGGTCAAAGAAGTCCGCAAGCGTCGCGGGCTGTCACAGCGTGAGGTGGCGGACGCGTCGGGAATCTCCCTCTCGGCCATCCGGAAGCTCGAACAGGGCGAGCGGGAAACCGCCCGTCTGGAGACACTGCGCAAGCTCGCGCACGCGCTGAGGGTGCCGACGATGCGCCTGGCCGGCGAACCGAACGCGGAGGATGCCGGCGAGGAGACAGTGGATCGGTGGGCGGCCGTTCGAGGGGCGCTGGAACGTCCCCACGTCGCCTTGGGAACGGAAGACGAACCGCCGACCGTCGGCGGAGTGCGCGCCGCCCTGCGCGACACGGTGCCCCTTTTCTCCGGCGACCATTACACGGCGCTGTCCGTTTTTCTCCGGCGACCATTACACGGCGCTGTCCGTACTGCTGCCGCCTCTCCTACGGGACGCCGACGCGCTGGGTGCGGAGGGGCGGGCGGTCCGGGTGCGGCTCTTGCAGCTCGCTGGGTGGCTCATGGTGCAGACCCGACAGTTCAAAGCCGCCGAGACAGCTTTGGAACGTGCCCTGGACGACGCGGCGGACCGCATGGAGAGTGCGGCCACGGTCAACACGCAGTGCTGGCTGCTGTTGCGCCAGGGAGAGTTGGGCAAGGCGTACGGCCTGGCCGTGAAGTGGGCCGACGAGACCGAGCCCCGGGTCTCCCGCGCGACTCCGGCGGAGCTGAGCACGTGGGGCTGGATGCTGCTCCGCGTCTCCGCTGCCGCCGTCCGGAACTCGCAGCCCGGCGAGGCCGAGGACGCCTTGAAGTTCGCCACGGCGGCAGCCGTCGCCCTGGGGCGCGAGCACGCCCCGGACAACGATTTCCTCCGCACGTTCGGGCCGACCACGGTCAAGCTCAAGGCCGCAGAGAACGCCGGCGTCATCGACCGACCCGACAAGGTGCTCCGCATCGCCGAACGTGTGCCTGTCTTCAGCCTCAAGCCCACGTCGAACAATCGGAACCGTCACGTGCTGGACGTGGCCGACGCGCACGCCAAAATCGGGGACTTCGCCGAGGCGTTCGGCAAGCTGGAGCAGATCCGTGCCGACAGCCCCGAGTGGCTGCCGAACCAGCGCTATGCCCGCGACATCCTCGGCCGGGTGGTCAGGGGGCGGCGGACGTCGGCGTCGGAAATGCGGGCGATGGCCGACGTCGTGGGGCTGCCGCTCTAGCGGTTGTGGTACTTGCCATCGGCGGGTCCGCAAAGTGCCACAGACAAGTGCCACAGACAACGGGAAGTCGCCGTTCCTGGCGTGGATTTCGTCGGACGGGCCACGAGGGAACGGCGGTGAACCATGGGCAGGGGCTGGACCCCCACCACGGGAACGTACGCGGTGGACACGACAAACGATCGGATCGGAAAGGTACGCGGACTGCTCGAACGGTCCGCGTACCTCGTTCCGCCGGGTGGCGGAGCCGAGTGGGTGGTCAGGCCGGATGATCTGCGCGAGCCCACCGCTGAGGAACACGCGCGGGCGCTCATCGAGCAGAGACGGGCGGCCAGGACCAGCCACTACCGGCAAGGCGATCGGCGATCGGCAAGGCGACCGGCCGTCAGGGGCATCGGTTTCGCGCCCGGTGCGGAATTCGGTACGGCAGTTCCGGGCGTAGCAGAGCGCTGGCAATCGGTTCGCCAGTGGTTTTGGCATAAGCGAGCCGCTCCTTGACCTCTCTGAGCGTACGCGGCCGGTATCCCGGGCCGCCGCAGCAACTCTTGTGGAAGCGAATTCCCGCGTGCAGAAGCACGGAGAGGACCCGCCACCCCTCCTCGTCCCGCCTCGGGGGCGGGGCGAAGGCGGAACCGACATGGACCAGCGGTTTCCCGCAGCGAGGACAGTGTCGCTCGTGGTCGTAGTGCGGTGTGGGGTAGTGCTGCTTGTACGAAGCTCGGCACGGCAGGCATACGTACGAGGTTTTCCCATGGCCGGACATTCGGTCAGCATAAATCCCTGATCGGCGGAAACGCACCGGATTTCCGTCCGGACCGGGCGACTCGCGCGACGGGACGGAATTCGGCAGGGATCCCGGTAAAGCCGGAGGGGAATGGCGTGTGCCTGCGGGCGCGGGGATTTCGGCCGTTCAAGGGCCGGCATCTCGGACGCTCACGGCGCTCGCACGTCGGCCACGGACCGTACGGCCGGTCCGTG